>JAZNDJ010000022.1:0-11177 GCA_045588045.1 Faecousia sp. | reverse complement strand
GGCCCGGCGGATCCTGCGCAGAGCCTGCGCCGGTGTGTGCGTGCTGGCGCTGCTGGCAGGCTGCGGTGCGCTGATCTTCACCACCCGGCAGGATACGGTGACGCTGAACGTGATGAACTGGGGCCAGAACATTGCCGACGGCAGCGACGGCACTCTGGACATCATCGCCGCTTTTGAGGAGAAGTATCCCAACATCCATGTCAACTACACCACCTACGATTCCAACGAATCCCTGTACGCCAAGCTTTCCGGCGGCGGACTGACGGTGGACGTGATCATCCCGTCGGACTATATGATCGCCCGGCTGATCCAGGAAGATATGCTCATGGAGCTGGACTTCTCTAACATTCCCAACTACCGATACGTCCAGGACAGCTTTAAAAACACCGCCTACGACCCGGATAACCGGTACTCCGTCCCCTACACCTGGGGCACGGTGGGCATCATCTACAACACCAAGTATGTAGACCCGGCGGATGTGACCGGCTGGGAGCTGCTGTGGAATGAGAAATACGCCGGCAAGATCCTGATGTTTGACAACTCCCGGGATGCCTTCGGCATCGCCCAGTACAAGCTGGGGATCGACGTGAACACCACCGACGAAGCCGAGCTTCAGCGGTGCGCCGATGAGCTGGCAAAGCAGAATCCCCTTGTGCGGCAATATGTTATGGATCAGATCTACGCCGCCATGGAGGGTGAAAACGCCTGGATCGCCCCCTACTACGCAGGCGACTGCATGATGATGATGGAGAACAACCCCGACCTGCAGTTCTACCTGCCCCAGGACCAGGGCTTCAACCTGTTCATCGACGCCATGTGCGTGCCCACCTGTGCAGAAAACAAGGCCGAGGCCGAGCTGTTCATCGACTTCCTGTGTGACCCCCAGATCTCCGGTGCAAACATGGACTATATCTGCTACGGCTCCCCTATTGCGGGTGCCACGGACTATATGGACCCCATCCTGGCGAAAAGTCCGGTGATCTACCCCGACGATTCCGTTCTGGAAAACGGCACCAGCTATGCCTACCTGCCGGTGGACGTGACCCGTCTGGTGGATAACCTCTTTATGAAGGTCCGCATTGAATAAGAAAAACCGCGTACACAACTGTGTACGCGGTTTTTGTATGCTTTTTACTGCAGGTGGGATTCGTTGATCAGGATGTGGACATCGTCCAACTGCTTCTGGGAAACGGTGGTGGGCGCGTCCATCATCAGATCCTGGGCGTTCTTGTTCATGGGGAAGGTGATGACCTCCCGGATGGACTCCTCACCGCACAGCAGCATCACGATCCGGTCAATGCCGGGGGCTGCGCCTGCATGAGGGGGTGCGCCGTAGGTAAAGGCGTTGTACATAGCGGGGAACTTGGCCTTTACGTCCTCCTCTCCCAGGCCCACCATTTGGAAGGCCTTGACCATGATCTCCGGGTCATGGTTACGGACTGCACCGGAAGCGCTTTCATAGCCGTTGACCACCAGGTCATACTGGTTGGCGTTGATGGCCAGGAGCTTTTCAGTGTCACCCTCTGCCGCCAACAGGGCATCCATACCGCCCTGGGGCATGGAGAAGGGGTTGTGGCAGAACTCCAGTTGTCCGGATTCCTCGCCCATCTCATACATGGGGAAGTCCACGATCCAGCAGCAGGCATACTGTTCTTCGTCAAAATGGCCGGGGAGCCGCTTGCCCATCATGGTGCGAATGACACCTGCGGTCTTTTGGGCAGCAGCCTTCTTGCCGGCGGCCATACATACAAAACTACCGGGCTTCAGACCCAGCTTTTGGGTCAGCGCCTCCGTCTGCTCTGTCAGGAACTTGGAGATACCGCCGGTGAGGACGCCGTTCTCGTCCACCTTAAACCAGCAGGCCTTGTTGCCGGTCTGGACCTCGACATCGTTTAAGAGCTTGTCGATCCACTTACGGCCCTGGTCGAAGTTATCCACGGCAACTGCCTTGACGGTGGCGTTCTGGAAGGGGCCGAACTGGCAGCCGGCGACTTCTGCGGTAATGTCCTGGACCTCCAGGTCGATACGCAGATCGGGCTTATCGGAGCCGTAGCGCTCCATGGCATCGTTGAAGCCGATGCGGCGGAAGGGGTAGGAAGATACCCGCTCATACTTGCCGTACTTGCAGAAGATGGGCTGCAGCACTTCCTCCAGGGTGGACAGAACATCGTCCTGGGTGGCAAAGGCCATCTCCATATCCAGCTGGTAGAACTCGCCGGGTGTCCGGTCAGCACGGGCATCCTCGTCACGGAAGCAGGGTGCGATCTGGAAATAGCGGTCAAAGCCGGAGGTCATCAGCAGCTGCTTAAACTGTTGAGGTGCCTGGGGCAGAGCATAGAACTTGCCGGGATGGTTCCGGGCAGGCACCAGGTAGTCACGGGCGCCCTCGGGAGAGGAGGCCGTCAGGATGGGGGTGGTGATCTCCAGGAAGCCGTGGTCGGTCATGGCCGCACGGATGGCAGCCACCACCTGGCAGCGCAGGATGATGTTCTGCTTGACCGCAGGATTCCGCAGGTCCAGATACCGGTACTTCAGACGGACATTCTCGTCTGCATCCCGGGACTTATTGATCTCGAAGGGAAGCTGGTTGTGGCGGCACTTGCCCAGGACCTTGATCTGGGTGGGCACCACCTCGATCTCACCGGTGGCCTGCTTGGGATTCTTGCTCTCCCGCTCCCGGACGGTGCCGGTGATCTGGACGGTGGATTCCTTGTTGATGCCCTTGACAATGCGCATCATTTCCTCGTTCTCCACCACCACCTGGGTGGTACCGTAGTAATCCCGGACCACCAAGAAGGCAAAGTTTGCGCCCACCTCGCGGACGTTTTCCAGCCAGCCGGCCAGGGTCACGGTTTGGCCTGCGTCTGTCAGACGGAGCTGGCCACAGGTATGTGTTCTGGATTGCAGCATATACATATCCCCTCATTCTATGATTTATTGCCTTATTCTCTCATAAATCCGGGCAAATGTCAATCATTACCGCCCGGTCCGTGAAGGAAATACCGCTTTTCTTTTTGCCCCTTGTGTGGTATGATGCTGCTATAAAAAAAGAAGGAGATCCCTATGGTCTATCTGATCCTCGCCATCGTCTGCAGCACCGCTGTGTCCTTTGTTATGCGGCTGAGCACCGGAAAGGTCCGGGGCCGGTTTTTTATGCTGGCGGCAAATTATCTGACCTGTACCCTGGTAGCTGCCTGCTTCACCGGCTTTGACCGGCTGCTGCCTGGGGAAAACGGCCTTGCCGCTGCTCTTGGAATGGGGGCGGTCAACGGCGTGCTGTACCTTGTGTCCTTTGTGCTGTTTCAGCGGTGCGTAGCCCGCAGCGGCATGGTGCTGTCCTCCACCTTTATGAAGCTGGGGCTGCTGGTGCCGGTGGTGCTGTCGCTGGCAGCCTTTGGGGAGTGGCCCACAGCAGTCCAGCTGGCAGGTGTGCTGCCGGCACTGGTGGCCATCGTTCTGGTCAATACCGGCAGCGGACAGGCAGTCGGTCCCTTCGAGCCGTGGCTGATGCTGTTGCTTCTGACCAACGGCGGTGCCAACGCCATGAGCAAGGTGTTTGAGCACTTCGGTCAAAGCGCCCTATCCTCCCAGTTTTTGCTGTACACCTTCCTGACAGCCTTTGTGCTGTGCATGGGGCTGGTGATGATCCAAAAAGAAAAGCCGGACCTTAGGACGCTGCTTTACGGTGTTTTGATCGGGATCCCCAACTATTTCTCCGCCCGGTTCCTGCTGCTGAGTCTGCGCACAGTGCCCGGTGTCATCGCCTACCCTACCTACAGTGCCGCCGGTGTCGCCCTGGTCAGTCTGCTGGGCGTAGCGGTGTTCCGGGAGCGGCTGACCAAGCGGCAATGGCTGGCTGTGGGGCTGATCCTGTGTGCCCTGATCCTGCTGAATTTATAAGGAAAGCCCTGCTGCCCGCCGATTTTTCGGCGGGCAGTCTTGCTTTGTGTCCGCAATTTTCACAAATTCAGAGAAAAAAGTTCTGATATTATGTTAATTGTATGAAAATATGAAAAAAATGTGTTTTTTAGATTGATTTTATCCGGGTTTTAGACTACAATGATACGGCAAGCATTTTTTGGGTACACTGCCCCAAAAAGGCAGGAGGTGACAGGTTTTGCTCAACATCGTACTGGTAGAACCGGAGATCCCGCAAAACTGCGGCAACATCGCCAGGACCTGCGCCGCCACCGGCGCGCGGCTCCATCTGATCCGCCCATTGGGCTTTGACATCTCCGATAAGGCTGTCAAGCGGGCCGGGCTGGATTACTGGCATTTGGTGGATGTCCGGGACTACGAGGATCTGGAGGATTTCTTCCGGAAAAACGATGTCAGGCAGATGTGGTGTCTTTCCACCAAAGCACCCCGGTGCTACACCGAGGCCCGGTTTGCCGATGAGTGCTACCTGTTCTTCGGCAAGGAGACCAAGGGTCTGCCGGAGGATTTTCTGGAGGCCCATCGGGACTGCTGCGTGCGGCTGCCTATGCGTCCGGAGGCCAGAAGCCTGAACCTGAGCAACAGCGTGGCCATTACTGTCTACGAGGCTCTGCGGCAGCTAAACTACCCCGGCTTGTGCGATCACGGAAAAATGCGGGACTGAAGCTCCCGGTTATGGAGGAAAAGCTATGAACTACAACAAGAAGTCTATTGAAGACATTGAAGTAGCCGGCAAGCGCGTTCTGTGCCGCTGCGACTTCAACGTTCCCACCAAGGACGGCAAGATCACTTCCGACAAGCGGATCGTGGCTGCCATGCCCACCATCGAGTACCTGGTCAACCAGGGTGCAAAGGTCATCCTGTGCTCCCACATGGGCAAGCCTAAGGGTGAGTGGAAGCCCGAGCTGAGCCTGAAGGTGGTGGCCGAGCGGATCTCCCAGCTGCTGGGCAAGGAGGTCATCATGGCCGAGGATGTGGCCGGCGAGGATGCCAAGGCAAAGGCCGCCGCTCTGAAGGACGGCGACGTGATGCTGCTGGAGAACACCCGCTACATCAAGGGCGAGACCAAGAACGACCCCGAGCTGAGCAAGGCTCTGGCCGACCTGGCTGATATTTTTGTCAACGATGCCTTTGGCACCGCACACCGGGCCCATTCTTCCACCGCCGGCGTGGCTGATTACCTGCCTGCCGTTTCCGGCTACCTGGTGCAGAAGGAAGTTTCCATCATGGGCAAGGCTCTGGCCAACCCCGAGCGTCCCTTCGTGGCGATCCTGGGCGGTGCCAAGGTCTCCGATAAGCTCAACGTGATCAACAACCTCCTGGAGAAGGTGGACACCCTGATCATCGGCGGCGGCATGGCCTACACCTTCCTGGCTGCTAAGGGCTACGGCATCGGTTCCTCCCTGGTGGACCTGGAGAAAATCGATTACTGCAAGGAAATGATGGCCAAGGCCGAGGCCAAGGGCGTACAGCTTCTGCTGCCTGTGGACACGGTGGTTGCCGCCTCCTTCCCCTCCCCCATCGATGCACCTGTAGATGGCAAGACTGTGGATGTTACCGCTATGCCTGAGGGCATGATGGGTCTGGACATCGGTCCCAAGACCATGGAGCTGTTTGCAGATGCTGCCAAGAATGCCAAGACCGTGGTTTGGAACGGCCCCATGGGCGTGTTCGAGAACCCCACCCTGGCCAAGGGCACCATCGCTGTGGCGCAGGCGCCGGCTGACAGCGAAGCTGTGACCATCGTTGGCGGCGGCGACAGTGCTGCTGCCTGCGAGCAGTTGGGCTTTGCCTCTCAGATCACCCACATTTCCACCGGCGGCGGTGCTTCTCTGGAGTTCCTGGAAGGTCTGGAGCTGCCCGGCATTGCCTGCCTGCAGGACAAGTAAGTTCCCTTTGTACCTATGCAGGGGCTGAGCCCTCAGCCCCTGCTTCCCCGCAACCCTATACTTAACTTTATCAATTCACATCGCCATGCGATGCGCTGATATATAGGAGGAAAAAGAAATGAACAGAAAATACCGTAAGACCGTCATTGCCGGTAACTGGAAAATGAACAAGACCCCCAGCCAGACCAAGGAGTTCATGGTGCAGCTGAAGAACATCCTGCCCAAGGGCCGTTGGTGTGATATCTGCCTGTGTGTCCCCGCAGTTTGCATCCCCGCCGCTGTCCGCGCCATGCGTGAGACTCGGGTGGGCATCGGTGCTGAGAACGTCAATCCCAATCCCAGCGGTGCCTACACCGGCGAGATCGCTGCCGATATGCTGGTGGATGCCGGCTGTAAGTATGTGATCATCGGCCACTCCGAGCGCCGCGCCATGGGCGAGACCGATGCCGATGTCAACGCAAAGGTCCAGGCTGCTCTGGACGCAGGCCTGACCCCCATTATGTGCTGCGGCGAGAGCCTGGAGCAGCGTGAGGCCGGCATTACCAACGAGTGGATCGCCATGCAGATCAAGCTGGGCCTGCAGGGTGTCAGCGAAGACAAGATCCGCAAGGTGGTCATCGCCTACGAGCCCATCTGGGCCATCGGCACCGGCAAGACCGCTACCCCCGAGCAGGCACAGGAGGTCTGTGAGGGCATCCGTACTGTGGTGCGCAAGCTGTATTCTTCCAAGAATGCCCGGGCCATCTCCATCCTGTACGGCGGCTCCATGAACGAGAAGAACGCCTTTGAACTGCTGGCCCAGCCCGACATCGACGGCGGCCTGATCGGCGGTGCTTCCCTGGTTCCCGAAAAGTTCGTCCAGATCATCGAGGCAGCCAACCAGCCCACCGTCTAACCGAGAAAATTATGGGAGCAGCTGCCACCGCGGTAGTTGCTCCCTTGTCTTTTTTGGGAGGTATGCCCTATGCAAACCCAACTGATCGCCGCCACAGCCCCCGGCTGTGGGGAGGCGGCTGCCCGGCTGATCCGGGAAGGCCAGCTTGTGGCCCTGCCTACGGAGACGGTCTACGGCCTGGGTGCCAACGGACTGGATCCTGAGGCCGTGGCCAAAATATTTACCGTCAAGGGCCGTCCCCAGGATAACCCGCTGATCCTCCATGTCACCGGCCCGGAGCAGATCGATATGCTGTGCCATGATGTGCCGGCGGCGGCCTATGCCCTGGCGAAAAAATTCTGGCCCGGCCCTCTGACCATGGTCCTGCCTGCCCGGGACTGCGTGCCCAAGTGCACCACCGCAGGGCTGCCTACGGTGGCCGTCCGCTGCCCGGACAGTCAGATCACCCGGCAGATCATCGCCCTGGCCGGTGTGCCCATCGCTGCGCCGTCGGCAAACCTCTCCGGCAAGCCCTCCACCACCACCGCCGCGCACGTGCTCCATGACCACGAAGGGAAGATCCCCATGATCGTGGACGGCGGCCCCTGTCGGGTGGGCGTGGAATCAACCATCGTGGATCTGACCGAGGAACGGCCCCGGCTTCTGCGCCCCGGCGGTGTGACCCCGGAGCAGCTTGTGGCTGTGCTGGGCGATCTGGTAGTGGACAAGGCGGTGACCGCTCAGGTCAGCGGCGATGCCGTGGTAAAAGCCCCCGGCATGAAATACCGCCACTACGCCCCCCAATGCCAGGTGATCATCGTGACCGGCAGCCGGGAGAAGGCCAGCGGCTATATCCGCCGCCATTACGTCCCCGGAGACCGGGTACTGTGCTTTACAGAGGAGCTTCCTCTGTACGAAGGCTGCGATCCTTTGTCCTACGGCATGGAGTCCGACCCGGACACCCTGTCGGCAGGCCTGTTTGCAGCTCTGCGGGTGCTGGATGACCCGTCTGTGGGCACGGTGTATGCCCGGTGCCCCCAGGGGGGCGGCATTGCCTACGCCATCCAAAACCGGCTGAAGAAGGCCGCGGCATTTCATGTAGTCGACGGGGAGGTGGCCCTGTGATCATCGGAATCACCGGCGGCAGCGGTTGCGGCAAGACCACCGCCCTGGATATCATCCGCCAGGCGGGGGGTACTGTGCTGGACTGCGATGCCATTTACCATCAGCTTTTGGAAACAGACAAAGACTTGCTCCAGGCCATTGAATCCCGCTTCCCCGGCACGGTCACAGACGGGGTCTTACAGCGGAAAAAGCTGGGGGCTGTGGTATTTTCTGACCCGGCGGCGCTTGCGGATCTGAACCGCATCACCCACGGTGCTGTGGCAGCCGAGGTGCAACGGCAGCTTGCCCACGGACCCGCCCTGGCCGCCATTGATGCCATCGGCCTGTTTGAAAGCGGCTTGGATAAGTTATGTAAACTGACCCTTGCCATTACCGCCCCGAAAGAGGACCGAATCGTCCGGCTCATGGCCCGGGATGGCATCAGCCGGGACTATGCCCTGGCCCGGATCGCCGCCCAGCCATCGTCAGAGGAATTTGCCCGCCGCTGCGACTACTGCCTGGAAAATGACGGTAGTGAAGCTGCCTTCCGGGAGAAATGTCTTGCGTTTTTCACCCAGTTGGGTATAATGAAAGAAACTGACTAAAGGAGAGGTTCTATGAATACTCAACAGCTTAGAGATACCCTGCTGGCTGCGCCCAAGAACGGCTACGCCACCTTGACCGATGCACAGCGGGCGGAAATGAATGCCTACTGCAAGCGTTATGCCGCCTTTATGGACGCCTGCAAGACCGAGCGGGAGGCTACCGCCTGGGCGGTGGAGACGGCCGAGGCTCATGGCTTCCGGGCCTTCGTCCCCGGCATGGCGCTGAAGCCCGGCGACAAGGTCTACGCCAACAACCGGGATAAGAGCCTTATTTTGGCCGTGATCGGCAGCGCATCCCTGAATGAGGGTGTCAATATCTGTGCCGCCCATGTGGATTCCCCCCGGTTGGATCTGAAGCCCAATCCCCTGTACGAGGATTCGGAGATCGCCTACCTCAAGACCCACTACTACGGCGGTATCAAAAAGTACCAGTGGCCCACTGTTGCTCTGGCGCTCCACGGCGTGGTCTGCCGCAAGGACGGCACCCGGGTCACCGTCACCATCGGTGAGGATGACACTGATCCCATTCTGGTGGTGTCTGACCTGCTGATCCACCTGTCTGCCGACCAACTCAAGAAGACATTAGCCGAAGGCATCGTGGCCGAGCAGCTGAATGTGATCCTGGGCACTGAGCCCATTGAGGGCGAGGGCGCAGACCTGGTGAAGCTGAATGTTATGCGGCTGCTGAATGAAAAGTACGGCATTGTGGAGGAGGTCTTCCACTCCGCAGAGCTGACCATCGTGCCTGCCGGCAAGTGCCGCGAGGTAGGTCTGGACCGTAGTCTGCTTGGTGCTTACGGCCACGACGACCGGGTGTGCGCCTATGCCGAAATCGAGCCCCTGCTGGAAATGGGCATCCCCACCCATACCGCCGTGTGCATTCTGGCGGACAAGGAGGAGATCGGCTCTGTGGGCGTGTCCGGTATGCAGAGCCAGGCCTTTGACACCTTTATGCAGGACCTGTGCGACATAATGGGCGCCAACCTGAACCGTTGCTTTGAAAATTCCTTCTGCCTGAGCGCAGATGTTACCAATGCCTTCGACCCCAACTTTGCCGAGACCTGCGACAAGCGCAACAACAGCCAGCTCAACTACGGCGTTGCCATCTGCAAGTACACCGGTGCCCGGGGCAAGAGCGGCGCATCCGACGCTTCGGCGGAGGCTATGTTCCACGTCCGCAAGACTCTGGACGATGCCGGTGTCCGTTGGCAGCTTGCCACCATGGGCAAGGTGGACCAGGGCGGCGGCGGTACGGTGGCTGCCTATATGGCCAACCGGAACATCGTCACCGTGGATGCCGGTGTGCCGGTGCTGTGTATGCACGCACCCATGGAGCTGGTGTCCAAGCTGGATTGCTATATGACCATGCTGGCCTGCAAGGCCATTTACCTGGCTTAATCGAATACGAAAGGCGTACCGCAGGGCGGTACGCCTTTTCTTCGGAAATAGGTTTACAAAAACCAAAAAAAATGGTATAATGACTTGTACTTTGATTTGACCTGAGGAGGTGACGGAATGTACCGGATCGTGCAGTATTTTCGCGATGCTTTTCGCAAGTGTGACCTGATATTGCTGCTGCTGTGCGTGATCGCCAATATTTTCGGCTGTCTGATGATCGCCAGCACCACGGCGGCCACCGCCTCCGGTCCTGCCCGTTACATCGTGATCCAGGTGCTGGCGGCTCTGCTGGGCATCGGCATCTATGTGATCATGTCCTCCATCGATGCCAACTTCTTCTCCGAGCACCGGCTGTCGCTGGTGATCTTCAATACTATTTTGTTGCTGCTGATCGTTCCCTTCGGCACGGACAACGGCACCGGCAATAAAAGCTGGCTTAACTTCCCCTTCCTGCCCTTTGACATCCAGCCTGCAGAGATCTGCAAGATCACCTATGTGCTGATCATGGCCTCGGTGATGGCCTCCCGGCAAAACAACATCTCCTCCCCGATCTCCGTGGGACACATATTGCTGCATTTGGGTCTGATCTTCGGTCTGAACATGATCGTCTCCCGTGATATGGGCGTTTCCCTGATCTTCGCCTTTATCTTTGTGGCCATGACCTTCTGCGGTGGCGTGAGCTGGTTTTGGTATCTGCTGGCCGGCGGCGCTCTGGCGGTGGCCGCCCCCATTGCCTGGAACTTTGTGCTGGGCGACTACCAAAAAAACCGGATCGCGGTGCTGTTTAACCCGGACCTGGATCCCTATGGCACCGGTCCTCTGTACCACACCGTCCGTGCCCTGCGGTCGCTGACCGGTGGCGGCATGACCGGACAGGGTCTGTTTGAGGGCAACCGTACCCAAAACGGTCTGCTCTTTGCCCAGCACACCGACTTCATCTTCTCTGCCATCGGCGAGGAGCTTGGCTTCCTGGGCTGCGGCCTGGTGCTGGTACTGCTGGCGCTGATCGTCGCCCGGTGCGTGTGGGTGGGTATGCACACCCAGGACTATATGCGGCGGCTGATCTGCATTGGCACTGCCTCGGCTCTGATCTTCCAGATCGTCATTAACGTGGGTATGAACATCGGCGTGATGCCGGTTATCGGACTGACCCTGCCTTTCATCAGCTACGGTGGATCTTCCCTGTTGTCGCTGTATGCCATGATGGGTCTGGTGTCCGGTGTCTTTGCCCGGCCTGTCGCCCCAAGCCACGAGCGGTACATCCGACCGCCACAATCCTTCCGAGTATAAATCCTTGGGCGACCCCGCCCTGAATATGCAAAAACAGCAGGTCTGCACAGCAGACCGGCTGTGGGGTGATTTTTTTCTTGC
>JAZNDJ010000021.1:0-17301 GCA_045588045.1 Faecousia sp. | reverse complement strand
CGCTGACCTCTTGAATGCCATTCAAGCGCTCTCCCAGCTGAGCTATACCCCCATATTCGGTTCTGCTGCGACACAGCTTTTGTATTATACTCACACAAACCGAATTTGTCAAGGGGTTTTCAATTTTTTTAGCACAGCAATAACTGCAGCAAATTATTGTCTGTGAGGGCGGGGGAGGCGTATGCACCGTCTAAAATGGCCTCGACATTAGCAGGATCGTTTTCAATCTCCTTGGAGAAAAGCTGGGCGCCACGTACTGTGTCGACATGGAGACTTCTGACCACCAGAAAGGCGGCGATCATGAATTTCACCCGGCAGACCAGGTCGAGATCAGAGATCGCCTGGAGCCAATACCGCTGAACCAAATACCCGACCATGGCCCGATGGGCATCACACCATGTTGGCGCAGTGCTGCCATGTTCCAGTAGAGACTTCCATTCCGGTGTCAAGATCTCTAGATCCTGAAAGAAGTCTAAAAGCAGCATCAGGTCACCGTTGCCGGCATATTTTTGCGCTGCCTCCAAGCAGGTTTCTGGTCCAAAGGACACCGCGTCGCCGCCGTCGATCTGCGCCTGTACATTGTGCGCATAGAGCAGGATAGCAGCCAGCCCATGGGGTAGGGGACAGGTGCGGTCAGCCAAAAATGCCAGCACCTTCTCCCGGCTGCTTTTCAGAATGGCCATGACCTCCCGGTCGTATTCCGGCTCAGCCCCGCCGGGGGCGGACATAGCCTCCATATTCCAATCCTGAGCACCCAAAATCAGCCGCGCAGCCTCGGGACAGGACAGCTCCAGCCCCAGCTCCACGAAATCCCCATAGTCATGCTGCAGCCGGGGAAATTCCCGGCAGGTCTTGCACAGGGCATCGTGGCCGAGTTGCGCCTGGATCTCGCACAGACCGTCCTTGCGCCACATAGGGCAGCGGCCGTCGGTAATGGTCATGACTGTTCCGCCGTCCGCATCCTTTAGAACTTCCCGCAACCGATCACCCAGCGCGCCGGGAAGCGCGCGGTAGTATGCAGTTGATTCGGCATCCACATCTACCGCCCATTCTTTGCAGCAGCTGTCGGGACAGGCAGACGCGATACAATGAAAATTCGGGAAATACCCGGGGTAAAAAACCTTCATATACAAGCCTCACTATAAAAATGGGAAAGCCCGCAGGCTTTCCCAATCCGGATCACTCTTCTTCGGGGCGGATGGCGTACATGGCATCCACAGCAGCCTGCAGCTCCTGCTTGGAGCTTTCCAACCGGGCGGTGATCTGCTCAGCGACGGCGGTCATCTCCCCGGAGGCGGCCTCTACCTTGACGGTGGCATCGGCCAGCACGGCGTTGGCTTGGGCATAGATCTGTGCAGCCCGCTCCTGTGCCTTCCGCTCGGCACGTTCCGCTCTGCGGTAAGCCTCCAGCTCGGTGTCCTTGGGTGCGGCACCGTCCAACTGGGCTTCTAAGTCCTCACAGCGGGCCAAAGCGGCATCCAGCTGTGCCTGCAGGTCGTTGCCGACGGCAGCGGACTTTAGCTGGTACAGTTCATCCCGGGCGTTTTGCAGCTGGGTGTTCAGCTGCTCAAGCTGGGAGTTGTGCTTTTGGTTCAGGAATTCAATATAGTTTACCACGTCCTGGCGGTTGAAGCCGCCCAGGGCAGAGCGAAAATTCTGAAAATTAGCCATGGCAATGCCTCCTCGACTGTTTTTTGGATTATAACATATTCCCGCCGGGAAAACAACTGTTTTCCAAAAGAATGACAAAAACTGCTGGGATTTTTTTGGAATATCCCTCTTTACAAACCGAATAAATCCTGCTATAATGGCAAGGCTGTAAGCAATGCACCGGTGGCTCAATGGATAGAGCATCGGATTCCGGTTCCGAGGGTTGGGGGTTCGAGTCCCTTCCGGTGTACCAAACAAATAAGAGGGATACCCATTCGGGTATCCCTCTTATTTGTTTCGCCCTCCGGCGGGAAGGGACTCGAACGATTAAATGCAACAGTCCGGTGGACTGTTGCCGGCGACGGCTAGACGGAGCCGAACCTCTATTTTCTTTCGCACTTGCGAAAGAAAATGTAAACGAATCCCTTCCGGTGCACGCCGCCCGTTGGTCGGCAACAATCCCTCAGTCGCGCTGTTTGTGCGACAGCTCCCTTTACACAAGGGAACCATTCTTACTGCTTAATGAAGTACGTTTTTGGAGTAAAAAGCGGTCTTATCATACAAACCTTCAGCCAGGGGGCATCTTTGAAGAATTTGCTCATGAAGAAGCAGCGTAAGTGCATCTTG
The DNA here is from genome assembly GCA_045588045.1 of Faecousia sp. Lineage (GTDB taxonomy): Bacteria > Bacillota > Clostridia > Oscillospirales > Oscillospiraceae > Faecousia. The sequence continues at coordinate 15,024 of JAZNDJ010000021.1, read as the reverse complement.
CTTTTGCTGATTATCCTTAGGCAGTATGATGGTGGCCTTTGTCTGATAGACATATGCATTATCGTTTCGGTTATGGCAGCTGCCGTACCTGCTAACAAAGCGATCCAGTTTTTCACTGTTTTCGGAACTGTAGTACCTTTTGGGATATGTATTGATTCCATCCCGTAAATCACCTACGGAGAGCATAGAGATTTGCACCTTGTAGGCTGCGATACTGCTGCCGGCCGCTTGACAATAACGGGGCAAGACAGAGATCATACCGGAGTACTCGGATGAATACACGTGTGCCTCATAGCCGATCTCCAACATATCATTCATAACAGCTACGACTTCATCCACCAATGCCTTGCACGTGGGGTCAGACAGCGTCAGCGGTGTAATGCGTGCTTGTTCACGATCCTGCTCACGTGCTTGTTTACGTGCCTGCTCGCGTTCTTCATCAGCCTTTCGCTCTGCACGCTCCCGGTTTCCTTTTCTAACAAAGTGAACGATCAGCAATACGACTATAACAGGTGTGGCCATCTGCACAAGCGCTAAAATGAGACCGGCAAAAAAAGAAAAATCATCTGACATACATTATTTCTCCTTCTATATTGCAGATAATGCGTTTTTTTGTTTTATTCAATGTACTGATAACCACCCGAAGGCGTTCTTTTGTAGTGGGAGATTTGTTCTTCTAAGGAAGACAGAAGCTTGGGGTTTTTGGTATGTTGAATCATCATAGCGAAAACGGCGTATGCGGAATCGGTATCGTTATAATTATTTCGGTAGAGAAAGCTTAACGTGCTGCCGGTGCTTAGGCGCAGAATCTCAAGCAGCTTTGGACTACTATATTTTTCAGCCCAAAAGCTCGGGTCTCTTGCACATTCCATAAACCGAAAAGCAGCGGCGATACTGTCACCGAGTTCGGCCAGCTCATACAATGCCAGTCCGTACAAAGCTTTCGCAATTGGATGGGAAACGCCTGCGGTGATTTCTTTCATTTCCCTGTATTTATCCTCAACATTGTAGCAAGCTGACAGCCATACAATGGTGTCGATATACCGGCGTTCCGCAAAATCAACCGGTTCTCCCTGCTGCTGGTCCGATTTCATTACGGTAAACAGCTTTTTCGACCACTTATACGCTTTTTCAAAGTGCTCAATATCAAATCCGAGTTGATCAGTCATCGCCATTATTGCTTTGGCCGGGAGATAGGATGCGTCAGCCATCTTGATAATAGCATACGTATTGCCTGCCTCAGCGGCTCGCCGGTAGTACTCCCAACCTAAGTCAAAAAGTTCGTCGTTGTCTGGATTTTTAGAACGATGTTCTTCAAGATAATGCTCTGCAAGGGTTACCATTGCACTGACATTTCCACTGTCAGCAAGCTGCTTGGTTTCTTCTAATGTCATAGTGTTTCCTTTCGTACTGTGTTGCGGTTTGATTATAAGTACTGTGCCTGTAATTGCTTTACCATTTTCCGGTAAAGGGAATGCGCCCCGTCGTTATCGCCTTGCTCAATCATTTCGATGCAGGGCTTTATCATGTCGCTGTAAATTGCTTCAAAAATAGCAGCAGCATCTTGACGATTTTTTATAGCGGTTACAATTTGAGGTGCGATAAAGTAGTATTCCGCAATTTCGTTTCGTCCATTTTCCGTTTTGCGAAGATATTGGTCTCTGAATCCGCGAAGTACTGTTAATTCGTAGCAATCATCAGAAAGTCCTTTTGCTTCTACACATGCACTGGTTAGGAAACAACCACCGGAATCGTATCCTTTGTAGATCGGACAGTCCCCATAGTCATAACCTTGGCAATATTTGTTATAAATATCTTCGTTGACATCTTTGCCGCTTTTTCGGCAAGCGTAGTGATAGTTATACCAGTAGTATGGACAGCTCATTTTTGTTCCTCCTTCGGAATGACATTCAGTGAATGTCAAGTATAATAAAAGAATAGCATATAATTTCTATGTTGACAAGCACTAAATGTCAAAAGTAGGGGAATTATATGTTTATTAACAAGACAAATGATGGAAGGAACAATATTTGCGGAGAACAGATTGCAATATTTAGAACGGCGCGTAAGCTATCTCAGCGTCAACTTGCGGATATGTTGCAGCTACAGGGATTGGACATCGATAAAAATGCAGTTCAGCGCATTGAGGCGGGGAAGAGATTTGTAACGGACATTGAGCTCATATATTTTGCTAAAACCTTGGATATATCTTACGAAACGCTGTTAAATAGATAAATAGCAAAACAAGATGCTTGTGTGTGAATTGTGATAGTGTTCTTTTTACCATGCTGAAAAGCAGACACCCAATGGGTGTCTGCTTTTTTGCCTCACCAGGGGATTCGAAAGAACAAATGCAACCGGATGTTACCCATTACCACCATTTCCGTTGCCGCAGGGGATGCCGAAGATCCAGGCGATGCTGCCCAGAATGGCGTAGACGAAGGGTACGCGGTCGATCATGTTGTACACGATCATAAAAACTACCTTGTAGACCGGAATGTCCGGAAATACCATAGAGACGGAATGGGCAGTAAGAGAGCGGATGAGGCCCACTATGAGCCAAATGATGTAGGGTAGGGGGATGACGGCCAGCGCACCAAGCAGAATACACATGACCACCCGCCCGGCCTTCACCCACTTGGACCGGTGCGGCTGCACCTTGCAGAATAGGCTCAAAAGCTGCAGCAATGTCCAGCCAAGAACCAGCATCATTGCAGGCAGCACCGCCACTTGGTTCAGGATCCGCGCCGAGAAAATATACCCGTAATATAGCTTTTCCGTAGGAAACAGGGCACACACCCCAAAGTACAGACCGCCCAACACCAGCAGAAGAACGGAAGATAGAATGGCCCGGCCATAAGCCCGCTTTCTGCTTTGGGGGACCGGCGGCCCATAAATGATTGCATTTATGTCCGCACCGAGGATATCCGCTATTTTCAGCATCGTATCCAGATCGGGGCGGGATCGGGCATTTTCATAGTTGGAGACCGTTTGCCGTGTCACAAACAACGCCGCCGCAAGCTCATCCTGGGTCATACCCTTTGCGGTACGGATCGCCCTGATGTTTTTTCCAATGTCTCTCATGTTGTTCACCTCACCCATATTCTAGCCGCAAATTCCGCGCAAAGCAAGCAAAGAAGCTTTTACATCCTATATTCGCCAGGGGCAAGCCTTGATTAAGGACAACCGTCCCATGTTCGCAGGTCGTAGACGATTCCGTTGTTGTTCAAAATATTTGAAGAATCGTTTGTTAGGTTGATCGGTGTGGGTAGGACTTTTGCCCGATGGACAAGCCTGCCGGCTAATCCATGCCGGTGTTCAACACCGTGGTATACGCTGTCGCTTTTTGTGGAATTTTACTTAGTATATTGGGTTGAATCCAAAGAAAAAATGATATATAATGAAAATAACATTGTTATAGAAGGCGACAGCTACAGCATAAAGGATGGCCGGTGGTGATGGTGGCAGTAATCTGTGCCGTTGTTACATTTTTGGGCACGTTGTATTTTCCTACGCCCCAATATGAGTCTACGGCTGTGTGCTGTGTTAACAACTCTCTGCTTGTGGACGAAGCCTTGTTCAGTCTATTGTCCGGCAAATGTGAGGGTGGTTATCTGGAAGCAGTGAGAAGAAGTGCAGCAAGGCAAACGGCAGAAAAGACCAAGACGGAACGGCAGGACCGTCAGAACACAGGTAATTTGGCATGATGAAGATAACAGATTTTCATACCCATGTGCTTCCGGGCATCGACGACGGCAGTGCGAATCTTGAAATGTCTGTGTCCATGCTCCAAAGGGCATGGGCACAGGGCGTGGACACTATGGTCGCCACACCACATTTCTACGCGCATAACGACAAACCTGAGGAGTTTCTGGCGCGCAGAGCAGATGCGCAAAAACAATTGCGGGATGCACTCACCGGCAGGGAGGACGTTCCGGAGCTGAAGATGGGTGCAGAGGTATATTATTTCCCCGGCATCAGCGACGCGGATAGCTTATCCCAATTGGCAATTGAGGGAACACGGTATATTCTTGTAGAGATGCCGTTACCGCCGTGGTCAGACCATATGTATTTTGAATTGGAGAACATTTTTGTCAAAAGGGGATTGACCCCCATTGTTGCGCATGTGGATCGGTACATAAAACCGTTCAAGACCTATGGGATACCGGCGCGACTTGCACGGCTGCCTGTTTTGGTGCAGGCCAATGCTGAATTTTTTATTAATCGAAGAACGCAGAAAACGGCTTTGCGGATGCTGCGCAAACAGCAGATCCACCTCCTTGGTTCTGATTGCCATGATTTGACCCGACGTCCACCCAATTTGCATTTGGCCACAGAGCTGATCCGGGACCGATTGGGTGAAGCGGGTATCGCATACTTGCACACCTGGGAATCAGAGGTACTGCACGACGGCGTTATTTGACGAACAGATATATAGTACCGGGGTCAGGCATATATTGCCTGACCCCGGTGTTATATATTGCAGAAGCCCATTCGGACATCTGCTTTCTACACAGTTAAACGGCGGATATATTAGCGGTGGCAATCACCTTGGTGCCCAACAGATTCTCCACAAGAACCTCACCGCAGGTGTAGGCCCGATCCGGCAGGACGACCCGCTGAAGGGCCGATAAGGCCTCCATGAGCTTCGCCCTGGGCACAGGCTCTGCAGTGCGGGCCGGCACCAGTGTGCCGTTTTGGGTGCGGACAGTAAGGGTCAGGGTGCGCATAGGATCGGTCCGCTCCTGCTGTGCATACTGGATGCCCCGCTTACATTTGTTGCCGCTGATAGAGCCGTCCTTTTCGTAGGTCAGTCTGCAGCCGTTGGGACAGAGGATACAGTTGAGGGCGTTGGGGTCCGGAATACCCTTGGCCGGCTCGCTCAGACGGGACAGGACCCAAGGCTCCATCCCGCGGCCGGCGCAGAAGGCCGCCGCGTTTTTGCCGGCGATCTCACCCTGTGCGGAAACGAAGTCCACAAGGTCCATGACCGCATGGGAGTTTCCGCAGGAGAATACACCGGGGACACTGGTATGCATGTATTCGTCGGTGATGGTGCCGTTGCCTCGGAGATCCAGCTTGACCCCGGCACTCTTGGCCACTTCGTTTTCGGGGATCAGCCCCACAGACAGGACCAGCGCATCGCACTCGATGGTCCATCCGGAGCCGGGGATGGGCTTGTTCTGGGCATCGACTCTGGAGATCTCCACTGCCGAAAGATTTCGCTTACCAAAGATATTGGAAACCGTATGTCCGGTATAGAGGGGAATATCAAAGTCGTACAGACATTGGCTGATATTGCGCTGCAGGCCGCCGGAATTTTGCATAAGCTCCACCACGGCCAGCACCTTTGCGCCCTCCAGAGTCAGCCGCCGGGCCATGATCAGTCCAATATCGCCGGAGCCAAGAATGACCACCCGTCTGCCGATCATGATATTGCGTACATTCACAAAATTCTGCACCACACCGGCGGTGAAAACACCTGCCGGGCGTGTGCCGGGGATCATGACCGCGCCCCGGGTACGCTCTCTGCAGCCGGTGGCCAGCACAACGGCACCGGCCTTGTAAATATGCAGGCCGTCCCGGCTGACTGCCGTGATCACCCGGTCCGCAGTCATATCCACGACCATTGCCCCGCACTTGATCTCCACACCGCACGCCAGTGCCTCGCCAATGGCGCGGGTGGCATACTCCGGACCTGCAAGGGCCTGCTTATAGCGGATCAGACCGAAGCCGTCGTGGATGCACTGATTCAAAATACCGCCAGCCCGGGAATCCCGCTCCAAAACCAGGACCCGCTGGGCACCTGCCTTTTTTGCGGCATAGGCCGCTGCCAGTCCGCCGGGACCGCCGCCAATGACAACTACATCATAGTTCTCCATTATTTCACCCTCCCTGCAAACAGCTCAGAGCCCTCGTCCCGGTAGGCTACGTCCTCCACCCGCACGCCGCACTCCTTTTCCAGGATCTCCACGATCCGGGTCAAACAGTAACCGCCCTGGCATCGGCCTGTGGTGGGCCATGCCCGGTATTTGATACCGGTGACGGTCTTGACACCCAGGGGATTTTCAATAGCCTGACAGATCTCCTTTTTGGTGATCTGTTGACAGCGGCAGATAACCTCACCGTAGTCAGGATCTTGGGCGATCAGCTCGGCCTTCTTCTCCGGTGTTTGCTCAGCAAACCGCAGGATATTCCTGTGCTTGCCACAGAAATTGGGGTTGGGTGTCGGTGCCAGGATCTTGCGCACCATAGCATCGACCCGTTTTGCAATGGGCATAGACGCGGTCATGCCCGGGGATTCAATGCCCACCAGATTGATAAAGTTGGGAACGGCAGGTTCTTCCTTGATCACGAAGTCACGGAAACCGCCCTCCTCGGGGGAGGCCAGCTTGGGCCGCGTGCCGGCAAAGGCGCCGATCACATCCTTGCGCTGCAGCACCGGCAGCAGCTTTTTGGCGGCAGCAAACAGCTCATCCTGGGTTTTGGAAACCGTGGCAAAGTCCAAATGGTCGTTGATATGCTCGGCATTGGGGCCCACCAAAAGATTGCCATGGATGGTTGGGGTCAGATGGATGCCCAATCCGCTGTTGCCCTTTGTGGGCGCAGGGTAAACAGGGATCGTCAGATACTCGTTGGCGATCTTGTCCAGGATCAGATATTCGCCACGGCAGGGATAGATGCGATACTCGTCGATGCCCACCATGGCAGAGATCTTGTCGCTGAACATGCCGGCGGCGTTGACCAGGACCTTTGTATTGAAAATGCCCCGGGAGGTGGTGACGGCAAACCCGCTGTCTGTCCTGTTGACGGCGACAACCCGGCTGTTCAGGAAGAAACGTACCCCGTTGGCGACCGCATTTTCTGCCAGAGCCACCGCATACAGGAAGGGGTCAAAGATGGCCGTATTGGGGGAGTGGAGACCGCCGACACCGCCCACATTAGGCGCCATCTGCTGCACTGTGTGCTGATCCACCATGTGCAGCCCCTTGCAGCCGTTCTCCTCGCCCTGCTGCAGCAGCTGCTTCAGTGTTTCCATTTCCTCATCGTTAAAGGCCACCAGCAGCTTGCCGGTTTTCTTATAGGGCACGTCCAGCTCGGCGCACAGCGCCTCGAAATTCTCGTTACCCTCCACACAAAGCTCTGCCATCAAGGTCCCCGGCTTGTTGTTGAAGCCTGCGTGGACCACAGCGGAATTGCGTCCGCTGGCACCGGAAGCTACATCGCAGCCCTTGTCCACAACGCCGATCTTCAATTGGCTTCGGGACAGCTCCCGGGCAATAGCGCAGCCGACGGCACCGGCGCCGACCACCAATACATCAAATTGCTCGTTCATGATAGAATCTCCCTCTGAAAGAAACTATGCATCTCACAGTAAAATGCAAGAAATTATGCATGATAACCATATTATACCATAAATATCCGAAAAAGGGAAGAGATGTTTTAAAGAAAATGCAAGAAGTGGTTCAGAATCCTTCATTTTGTATCGATTGGAAGATACCGATATAAATGTATAAAAACAGACACGCCAAGGGACATTTTTCAAGGAAATGCCCCTTGGCGTGCGGTCTCATTATAATAAAATAATCCCAATTTTGCTGTAAAGGGTAACTAGCACAGGAAAAATTTTTTTATTGATACTGGGAAACGGTGATCTGATAGGGCTCCTTAAATGCATTCTCCACGGCCTCGATCAGGATGTTCTGCTGCAGCTGTGTCATAACAAGGTCCTTGCCGGAATTGCGCATAAGGTTGTCTATAAGGATGCCGTGATAGACCGGTCCGAACTTGCAATCCCGGATATTGGTGCCGGTAATGCCGCAGTACCATGTGTATGCTGCGATCAGACGGCCGTAATCGGTGGCGTGGATGTAGTCCCGGTGGATATCGGAATCCTTGATCAGCGCACTGGATTTGGCATTTTGGATGGCAGTGACGCAGGGGAGGAAATAGTCAAACTTGCCCTCCAAATAGGGAACGATCACATCTCTGGTGTTGGCGACGTTGGCCTCGTACATCTTCGTGGCATCGCCTTCATAGTAAGTAGTCAGATAATGCCTGCGGACATCGTTGAGCAGGGCATTATCCTGGGGAAGGACCCATACCATGTGCCAGCCGAACTTGGGGGTGGTGGCAGGCTCCAGGTCGTGCTCCAGAACATACTTTGTCACGGTATCCACATCAGAGATGTTGAGGTTTTCCCGGGAGTTGCTGCTGATTCTGCCGGGTGTCTCAGAGGAGCTGGACATGGTGATCACCACATCCCAATCGTGACGCTGCAGGGCGAATTCCGCTTTGACGGCGATGGAGCCGTCCTCGATGTACTTGTCGTTGGCTTCCCCCGGCCGGTTCGGTATGAAGTTGCCGTTGCAATCTGCCCGGCGCCAAACCGTATCTTCTCCGGAAACATATTCAAAGTAGGCGTACGCAGCCTCATTATTCTTTAGGTAACCTGCGTGATAGTTCAGGGCGGCACTCCGGTAGAGAATACCCATCACATAGTTTTCCACCCCCTGCAGCCGCGCAACCTCGGGCATCAGATACATGGTATCCACACCAAGGCTGTGGCCGATCACTAAGATCTTCATAATACCGTCATCCTCCGTTTCTGCTTGTTGGTCCGCCGATTGAGACGGATCGTCCTCATGGGGCCTACTGTCACATCCGGCCAAAAGGCCCAGACAGAGCAGCGACGCGAATAGCAGTGCGAGCGTCCGTTTCATACAAATATCTCCTTTTTGCGTTTTCCAGGGGTGTATCTATCTATTAGGATACTGATGGGAACGGTCTTTGTCAAGGCAGGAAAATGCAATTCTGCCGTGGCACTGTATAGACAAACTGCTTTGCAAGTGCTATATTGGTTGCGTTGAAAGGGGAGGAGGCCATGACCTGCTTATTACCGCAAAGAGAGCGCTATTTTAAGACGGCACTCCATGCTCACACGAATGTTTCCGACGGTTTCTGGTCACCGGAGGACCTGAAAGCCCACTATCAGGAGCTGGGTTTTCACTGTGTCGCCTTCAGCGATCACAATGTTATCACGACCCAGTCCCGGCTGACGGATGAAAACTTCCTGGCTTTGACGGCCGTGGAGATGGGCACCAGGGAAAAGGATGTCCATCCCTTCCACGCAAGGATGGTCCATATCAATGTGCTTTCCAAGGAGCCGGACCATCTGTGGCAGGCGGCAAAGCCGGAGTACCTGTATCCCAACAGCGATCCGTGGCTGGATCAGGTCCACATCGAGGACAGGGAACTGGAATGTACCGTGGATTCGATCAACGATTTTATTGCCCGGTCCAATGCTCAGGGCTTCCTTTGTACCTACAACCACCCGGACGACCCCGGCTTTTGGGACAATACCGATCTGGAATTCAAGGGCCTTTGGGGCATTGAGGTCTACAATAACGACAGCTACAACTGGGGAAACCCCGGCTATAACGACGAGAAATTCCAGAAGCTTCTTATGCGTGGAGAAAAGGTATTTCCCATCATCAGTGATGACTGCCACTCCAAAAAGAGTGCCCGGGGCTTTGGTCTGTGGGTGGGTGCCCGGGAGCTGAGCTATGAAGCAATGATCGAAGCATTGGTCAAGGGCGATTTCTACTCCACCACCGGTCCGCAGATCCACAGCCTGACTGTGGATGAGGAGAACGTGCTCCATGTGTCCTGTACGGAAGCGGTGCGGATCGCTTTGCAGACCCACGGCCACTACAGCCAGTGCAGACCGCCCCACTGCCTGGGCGGCCCTATTACCCAGACGACCATCGACCTGGCTCCCTGGCTGCGGAACATCACCGACGAGTGGAAGGATAAGGCCTTCTTCCGCCTGGTAATCACCGATGCCGAGGGCCACCGGGCCTACACCAGACCCTATTATCTGTCTGACCTTGCATAAAAGAAACGGTCAACCCCCCGGGGTTGACCGTTTTGCTTACAGGATCAGACAGATCAGACCGGCAGCGCCGTCGTTGACGATCTTGTTCAGGCTGCTGCGGAATTTGTTGCGCACATCCTCCGGGGTCCGCACCAGCTTGGAGGTCAGCCCCTCCTGGATCAGAGCATAGACGGATTTGCCGAAGATGTTGCTCTGCCACAGCTTTTCCGGATCCTCGCCGGACAGATACTCTATTAGATCCCGAGACTGCTTTTCGTTGCCTACCATGGGGCTGATCTCCGTATCCACATCCACCCGGATCATGTGGATCGACGGCGCGCCGGCCTTGAGCTTGACACCGTAGGAGCCGCTTTTCTGCAGGATCTCCGGGGTTTCCAGGGTCATCTCTGCCGCTGTGGGCATGACGATGCCGTAGCCGGTGGCCTTGGCCGAGGACAGGGCATCGGCGATTTTGTCGTATTCCTGCTTCACTGCCGAAAGCTCTGTCAGCAGGGACAGCAGCTGCGCGTCGTTTTCGATGGATATCCCGGCCTTGCCGCTGAGGATCTCATAGAACAGCTGCTCCGGGAAGCCCAGGGCGCAAACCACCGTGCCGGTGGCCAGATCGATCCTGCGCACGGAGAAGTCCAGCACCTGCTCCAGCTCCCGAAGCTGACCCAAAGTTGCCTCGGCCTGGCCCAGGGCGGAGATATCCTCAGCGCTGCGCAGCAGGGCTTCATACAGGGCCGCCTTTACCGGATGGTCCGACTCCAGTGCATCCACCCACCGGGGCATGTGGACCTGCAGCTCCCGCATGGGAAATGCGTACAGCAGAGCCTTCAAAAGCTGACAGATGCCGTCGCTGTCCAATGCCTGACAGTCGGCCGTCACCGCGTCGATGCCATACTGTCGTGCGAGCTGCTCCTTGACCGCCAGGGCAGCGTCCCCACCGGGCTCCCGGCTGTTGACGATCACCAGGAAAGGCTTGCCGGTGGCCAGCATATCCGTCACAGCGGCCCTTTCCGCCGCCAGATAATCCTGTCGGGGGATATCCGTAACAGTACCGTCGGTGGTCACCACCAGCCCGATGGAGCAGTGTTCCTCCATGACTTTTTTTGTGCCCAGCTCCGCCGCCTGGGTCATAGGGATCTCATGGTCATACCAGGGAGTGGTCACCATTCTGGGAACGCCGTCCTCTTGGGCACCCACTGCACCGTCCACCATATACCCCACAGAATCGATCATTCGTACCCGCAGCAGCGCCGTGCCATCCGGGGATATCTCCACTGCCTCCTCCGGAACGAACTTTGGCTCGCTGGTCATAATGGTTTTGCCCGAGCCGCTTTGGGGCAGCTCATCCCTTGCCCGCTCCTTGCGGTAAGGATCGTCGATATTGGGGATCACCAATTCCTCCATGATCCGCTTGATGAGGGTGGATTTTCCGGTCCTGACCGGACCCACCACACCGATGTAGATGTCTCCGCCGGTCCGTTTTGCGATATCCGCGTAAATAGTTTCCATAGCCAGCCTCCTTATCTTCCGGCAGGAGGCCCGCTCCTGCCACGCTTTACTGTAAGGTATGCCCGCCTATGGACAAATATGCCCGCTGTGACAGGCGGTTTCCCACAAAAAAAGGCAGAAAAGCACCTGTAATTTTTCATAAAAATAATGTTTGACAAAACCTGCAAATGCCTATATAATATCTAGGCACGACTATGAGGAGGGGAATACTATGCATCTGGCATTGACGGATATCATCCATCGGCCCGGCGCATCTTTGTCCTTCTCCGAAAGCGTGGATCTGCGTGATCTTCTGTTTGGCACCTGCTATCCTGTGACCGAGCCTGTCCTGGCAGTCGGTACGGTGCGCAACACCGCCGATGTGCTGATGATGAAGGGTACGATCACCACCTGTCTGCACGGCGTGTGCGACCGCTGCGCCGGTGAGTTCTCCCGGGATGTGGAGATCCCCCTGGATGTGGTTTTGGTGGAGGAACTGACCAACGAAGACAGCGAAGATGAGTGGGTATTCCCGCTGGATGCAGATAAGGCAGACCTTGAGGACATTGTGCGGACGGTGTTCGTACTGAATATGGACTCCAAGCTGCTGTGTAAGCCTGAGTGCAAGGGTCTGTGCTGCCGCTGCGGCAAGAACCTCAACGACGGCCCCTGCGGTTGCCAGAAGGAACCGGATCCCCGTTTTGCTGCTTTACGGCAGCTTCTCGACAAGTAAGTAAAAGAAATGCTGCCCCAGCAGTTTGACCAAGGAGGTGTCATCCATGGCTGTCCCTAAGTGTAAAGTGTCCAAGGCCCGTCGCGATAAGCGCCGTGGTTCCAACTGGAAGCTGTCTGCGCCCAGCGTAGCAGTTTGCTCCAAGTGCGGTGAGCCCGTCATGCCCCACAGAGCATGCAAGGCCTGCGGCAACTACAATGGTCGTCAGGTTCTGGCTGCCAAGGCTGACTAAGCGGGAAAAGAGCGTAAGCGCAGAGGAAGGCAGATCCGCCTTCCTCTTTTTCCTTTTTGTGGAGGTACATCTTTTAAAAGCAGTCCTTAGCACGAAAACATGAGATTGATTTCTTATAGAAATTGTGGCATAATAAATTAAATGATAGCAGGAAAGGAGTGATGGATATGGCAAAGCCTTTGGTAGCCATCGTCGGACGGCCCAATGTGGGCAAGTCCATGCTCTTTAATAAGCTTACGGGGCACCGCACCTCCATCGTGGAGGATACCCCCGGTGTGACCCGTGACCGGATCTATGGCGACTGTGAGTGGTGCGGACGCACCTTCTCCCTGGTGGATACCGGTGGTATCGAGCCGGGCACCGACAGCGATATGCTTAAGTTTATGCGCCGGCAGGCGGAGATCGGCATTGAGCTGGCGGATTGCATCATCATGGTCACGGATGTCCGCTCCGGCGTGACAGCGGCGGACCAGGATGTGGCAACCATGCTGCGTAAGGCGGGCAAGCCTGTGGCTCTGGCGGTGAACAAGTGCGACTCCATCGGACCTGTGAATCCGGATGTCTATGAGTTTTACGGCCTTGGCATCGGCGACCTGTTTGAGGTGTCTGCCGTTCACGGCCACGGTACCGGCGATCTGCTGGACTGGTGCCTGGAGAATATGCCTGCCGACGTGGAAGAGGATGAAATCGACGACGTTATCAAGGTGGCTATTGTGGGCAAGCCCAATGTGGGCAAGTCCAGCCTTCTGAACCGGTTCCTGTGAGAGGAGCGGGTCATCGTCTCCAATATCGCCGGCACGACCCGGGATGCCATCGACTCCGAGTTTGAGAACGAGACCGGCAAGTACTGCTTTATCGATACGGCCGGTATGCGGCGTAAAAGCAAGGTGGACGACCAGATCGAGAAGTTCTCCAATATGCGTACCATCAACGCCATCGAGCGGGCGGATGTGTGTCTGATCCTTATTGATGCCAACGACGGTGTCACCGAGCAGGACACCAAGATCGCCGGCCTTGTCCATGAGGCAGGCAAAGCCGCCATTATAGTGGTCAATAAATGGGACGCGGTGGCGGACAAGGAGACCAACACCATGCGGGATAAGGAAGGGGATGTCCGTAACGGACTGAGCTATATGACCTATGCCCCGGTGGTATTCCTGTCTGCCCTTACCGGCCAGCGGGTGGACAAGCTGTTCCAGGTGATCCAGGATGTTCACACCCAAAACACCAGCCGTATTACCACCGGCGCACTGAACAGCGTTCTGGCCGATGCCACAGCCCGGGTCCAGCCGCCTTCGGATAAGGGCCGCCGGCTAAAGATCTACTATATGACCCAGGCCAGTACCAAGCCGCCCCATTTTGTGATTTTCTGTAACGATGCCCGGCTGTTCCATTTCTCTTACCAGCGGTATCTGGAGAACCAGATCCGGGAGGTGTTTGGTCTGCAGGGTACCCCTGTCCGAATCACCATCCGCCAGCGCGGCGATAAGGAGGAGTAATTATGTGGCTGTTTATTTGCATTACCATCGTTGCAGGATATCTGCTGGGCAATATCAACGGGGCCATCATTACCTCCCGGCTGATGCATGACGATGTCCGGAAGCATGGCAGCGGCAATGCCGGTCTGACCAACTTTATCCGCAACTACGGCGCCGGCAGATCCCTGCTGGTCATTGCGCTGGACAGTGTCAAGACGGTGGCCGGATGTGTCCTTGGCGGTCTCCTTTTGAAAAACTACCTGAGCTTTTCAGAAGGCGCGGCCATTGGCGGTGCAGCCGTGATCCTGGGCCACGCATTCCCCGCATTTCTTGGCTTCCGCGGAGGCAAGGGAATCCTTAGCGGCCTGTTCTTCGCCATTGTGGTGGACTGGCGCATAGCATTGATTATCCTGGCGGTGTTTGCCATTGCCTACCTGCCCACCATGTACGTGTCCCTGGGCTCCGTCCTTGCCTCGGCAGCCTTCGGCATCAGCTTCGCGGTGCTGCACCACGATAGCTTGCCGATCCTGATCTGCGGTATCTTTGTTAGTGTGCTGGCGATCTTTATGCACAGAACCAATATTGTTCGCCTCTGCAAAGGTGAGGAGACCAAGACCGATCTGTTCCAAAAGAGCAAATAAAAAACTATGCCCGGAGGATTCCTCCGGGCATTTGTGCAAACAAAAAGCGGCGTTGCTTCAAGCAACGCCGCTATTTATGCAGGAATTACACTGCACGCTCAACTTTGTTAGAACGGAGGCATCTGGTACAAGCGTACACATGGCACGGAGTACCGTTCACAATAGCCTTGACCCGCTTAACGTTGGGCTTCCAGGTTCTGTTGGAACGTCTGTGGGAGTGGGAAACCTTAATACCGAAGGTAACGCCCTTGCCACAATAATCACACTTCGCCATTCATTGCACCTCCAATCTGAAATAGTAAACTTATCTGCGCCCAAACAGGCGCTTTGATATGATAACAGACATTGCAGAAAAAAGCAAGTGTTTTTTTGGAAAAATTTCAGTTTTTTCAAAATATTATTGATATTCTGTCTGTATACCAGTATAATGGCCCTAAGAGGTGATAGATATGTATGAGATCCCCAGTGTTTTACTGACGACATTGGCTAAAGAATTTAACCTGGATGTGGCTTTTGCCGCTACCGGTTATGAAAAGATTGGCATTACGGTGGTGGACATTGCC
>JAZNDJ010000020.1:0-34259 GCA_045588045.1 Faecousia sp. | reverse complement strand
CATTTAGATGGGTTCAAGTCCTGTTTTTCCTTAGACCAAAAGAAAGCACCCCGGAGGGGTGCCTTCTTTTGGTACGGGCGACAGGACTTGACCCTGCACGGAAATCCATTGGAACCTAAATCCAACGTGTCTGCCAATTCCACCACGCCCGCGTTATACTTATTCTAGCACCGCGGCCGCCGATTGTCAACGCGAAAGCCCCCGACCAGCCCGACAGATTTCCGGATCTGCCGAAAAAATCGCCATACCTGTTCCGATTTTTGTTCATTTGTTCTTGACAATGACCCGCTGTGTCGGTAAAATAGATTCGGTATGGTGTACGCGTGTGGCCTTTTGCCGACACGCGTTTCATTGATAACCCGGCATGAACCGAGGTTTGCGTTTCACGCCTCATGGCGTTTTGTGCTTATATGGGCCGCCGAATGGTACCGGCGGCAGCTTGCCAATTGAAAACATGGGGTCTGTAGCGCATACCTCTTTGTCTATGTCTATTTTACAAAGGAGGTGTGCTTAGAGATTATGGGACCGTTTGAAATTATTCTGACCGTCGCTGTCGGTGTTGTTGCGCTGGCAGTGGGCTTCGGTTTGGGCATTGTTTACCGCAAGCGTGTTGCCGAGCGGGAGATCGGCTCTGCCGAGCAGGAAGCGACCCGCCTGATCAACGATGCGATCCGCAGCGGTGAGAGCCGCAAGAAGGAAATGCTCCTGGAAGCCAAAGACGAGATCCATAAATCCCGCACAGAGTACGAAAAAGAAGTCAAAGAGCGCCGCGCCGAGCTGAGCAAGCAGGAGCGCCGGCTGCAGCAGAAGGAAGAAACCCTGGACAAGAAATCCGATGCCTTCGAGAAGAAGGAGGAGGATCTGGCCCGCCGCATGGCAGAGGTCGCTACCGCCAAGGAAGAAGCCGAAGCTGTGAAGAAAGCCCACCTGGCCACCCTGGAGCAGATCTCCGGTCTGTCTCAGGAGCAGGCAAAGCAGTTCCTGCTGGCCAATGTGGAGGAGGAGATCCGCCACGACACTGCCCTGAAGATCAAGGAGATCGAGCAGCAGCTTAAAGAGGAATCCGACGAGAAAGCCCGGGAGATCCTGTCCATCGCCATCCAGCGGTGTGCCGCGGATCATGCAGCGGAAGCCACCGTGTCTGTGGTGCCCCTGCCCAATGACGAGATGAAGGGCCGCATCATCGGCCGCGAGGGTCGGAACATCCGCACCCTGGAGACCATCACCGGCGTTGATCTGATCATCGACGATACCCCCGAAGCCATCACCGTTTCCAGCTTTGACCCTGTCCGCCGGGAGGTGGCAAGACTTGCGCTGGAGAAGCTGATCGGCGACGGCCGTATCCACCCCACCCGGATCGAGGACATGGTGGAGAAGGCCCGGAAGGAAGTGGACCGCACCATTCGTGAGGAAGGCGAGCGCGCCTGCTACGAGACCGGTGTCCACGGTCTGAATCCCGAACTCATTAAGATCCTGGGCCGCCAGAAGTACCGCACTTCCTACGGCCAGAATGTGCTCAACCACTCCATGGAGGCGGCGCACATCCCCGGTCTGATGGCCAGCGAGCTGGGCGTGGACGTGACCCTGGCCAAGCGGGCCGGTCTGCTCCACGACCTGGGCAAATCCATCGACCACGAGGTGGAGGGCAGCCATGTGCAGCTTGGTGCCGACCTGGCCCGGAAGTATAAGGAAAACCCGGTCATCGTCAATGCCATTGAGGCCCACCACGGCGACGTGGAGCCCAAGACCGTCATCGCCGTCCTGGTCCAGGCCGCCGATGCTGTGTCCGCCGCCCGGCCCGGCGCCCGCCGCGAGAATGTGGAAAACTACATCCGCCGGCTGCAAAAGCTGGAGGAGCTGACCGGCTCCTACCCCGGCGTTGAAAAGGCCTTCGCGATCCAGGCAGGACGGGAGGTTCGCATCATGGTCAAGCCCGAGGAGGTCTCCGAGGACAACATGATCCTTCTTGCCCGGGATGTGGCCAAGAAGATCGAGGCTGAGCTGGAATACCCCGGCCAGATCAAGGTCAATGTGATCCGGGAAACCAAAGCTGTAGAATACGCAAAGTAAAACGCAAGGCCGCCTGGTTTTTCAGGCGGCCTTCCTGTTGTAAAATACGGAGGTGCCCTATGATGAATCCCTTATATCCCCTGGATATGTATGTGGCAGATGCCTATATGCTCCCCTACTGGGACAGCGACATCATTTATCAAGAAGCAGTCCTGGTTCTGGAAAACGAGGATGGCTCCATCCCGGATATTGGTCTTTTGTACCAGGCAAAGCAGATCCTGTCCGTCCGGTCCGCCGACCTGCGGACTGAATACCGGGAAGGCAAGGACTACACCCTGGCAGACGGCAAGCTGCACATCCCGGAGGGCTCTGCCATTCCCACGTTGACTCACAGCTTTTACTACCCGGACCAAAGCACTGACCACACCTTCCCCCTGAACAAAAACTACGGTGAGGGCTATATTTTCTTCAGCGAAGGGCCCTGGATGCACACCCTGCAGATCGCCGTCACCTACATTCATGAGGACAGCTACACCGGCACCGTGCCAGCATATAAGGGCGACCGGCTGCCCAAGACCAAGGCCAAGCTGGAAAACGGCGGGCTTCTGCGCCTGGCTGTTTTCGGCGACAGCATTTCCACCGGTGCCAATTCCTCTGCACGGGTCGGGGCAGCACCCATGGCACAGACCTGGTTCCAGATGTTTGCCGACAAGCTGAAACAGACCTACGAGCTGGAAGACCTGGCTCTGTGTAACCCCTCCGTCGGCGGCAAGACCTCTGAATGGGGTGCCCAGGAAGCAGCGGCCTCCGTCGGCTACGGCCCGGACTTGTGCATCATCGGCTTTGGCATGAATGACGGCACCAAAAACGTTCCCACAGAAACCTACCGGCAAAACATCCGGACCATCATGGATGCGGCCCTGGCCGGCAATCCCGACTGTGAGTTTATCCTCCTGGCAACGATCATGCCCAACCCCGAGGTGAAAAACTTCCTGGGCAACCAGGCGGACTACCTGCCCGTGCTGCTGCGCATGGAGAAGGAGGGCGTCGTGGTGGCGGATATGACCACCTACCACCGGGATCTGCTGACCCGGAAGCGCTACTGCGACATGACCGGCAACAACGTCAACCACCCCAACGACTTTTTGGCAAGAGCCTATGCTCAGCTTCTGTGGCAAACGGTGGTGGGCTATTGATGCGCCTCCTTGCAAGTTTTTCCTGTGTATGCTATGCTAAGGGCAGAATCAATATTAGGAGGTTTGCACTATGATCAAAAACAGAAAAGTTGGCCACATCGGCTTTGGCACCGACAATATCGAAGCCACCGTCAAATGGTACATGGACGTTTTGGGTTTTGAGCTGATTGGGTCCTTCACCAGTGCCGATAACGAGCCCATCCGCTTTTTGAAGCTGGGCGACCTGGTCTATGAGATCTGGCAACCTGCCGAAGGTCAGACCGTAGACGCACCGGGCAAGCTGGACCACATCTGCTTTGAATCCCAGGACATTGAGGCCGATTACCGCTACTGCCAGGCCCAGGGCTACACCTTTGAGGAAGAAGGCATCCAGGCCATGCCCGAGATCTGGGACAACGGCATCCGCTTCTTCAAGATTATGAGCCCCTCCGGCGAGCCGGTGGAGTTCTGCCAGATCCTGTAACAAACGCCACAGGGGCAGCTGCAAGCAGCTGCCCCTGAAACGATCTGCCAGGGCGAGCCCGTTCTGCGTGCTCCACCGATCTGCCGGAGAATTTTTGTTTTTTTGTTGCCTAAAGGCTTTTTTTGTGTTATACTCGCCCAAAAGGAGGGCTGCCAATGGAAAGCTATCTAACCTGCGCCATGGACATCGGCGAGCAAATGCTCATTTCCGGCGCAGAGGTCCATCGGGTGGAGGAGAGCCTCCGCCGCATTTGCGGCGCACTGGGTGCTGCCCGGACCGATGTGTTTATCATCACCAGCAGCATGGTGGTCACGGTTTTCGACTGCCACGGTGCATCCTATACCCAGACCCGCCGCATCAACGGCTCCACCACAGATATTGAAAAGATCCACCGGCTCAACAATCTGTCCCGGAAGATCTGCGCCCAGCCGATGACCGTGTCGGAGATCCGCCAGGACCTGGAAACCGCTCTTACCTGCAAAAGCTACCCCTTTTGGGTAGAGCTTGTGTGCTATGCGGTCATCGCCGGAGCCTTTACCCTGTTTTTCGGCGGCAGCCTGACGGATGCGGTGATCTCCCTGCTGATTGGTGCCGTGGTACGCTGCGGTATTTACCTGTGCGAACGGGCTGTCCCCGGCAGGATCTTCGCCAAGTTTCAGTCTGCGGTCATCGCCACCGCTTTGGCCTTCCTGGCCCTGAAGCTGGGCTGGGTCAGCTCTGTGGACAAGCTGATCATCGGCAATATCATGACCCTCATTCCCGGCATCGGTCTGACCAATGCCCTCCGGGATCTGTTCACCGGCGACAGCATCGCCGGCCTGCTTCGGACAATTGAGGCGGTGCTGACCGCCCTGGCCATTGCCGCGGGATACTTCCTCGTGGCCGCGTTGGGAGGGCTGCTGCCGTGACAAAACAGGAGATCATTCAAATTTTGGCAGGCTTCATAGGCTCCTTTGGCTTTGCATGCCTGTTTAACATTCGGGGCAGGCGGCTGATCGTGACAGCCCTGGGCGGACTGCTGTCCTGGACTCTATTTGTGCTGTTGCAGCACATCATACCCAGCGATCCGGTAAATTACTTTGTGGTGGCCCTGCTGCTGTCGGTATATGCAGAGGTGATGGCCCGGATCATGAAGACCCCCACCACCACCTTCATCACCACCTCCCTGGTGCCGCTGATCCCCGGCGGCTCTCTGTACTACACCATGGCCTCGGTCTTTGAGGGCAACTCCGCCATCACTCTGGACAGAGCCGTCTCCACCCTGGAAATGGCGGCCGCTCTGGCACTGGGCATCATCGTGGCCACCACCGTCACCCGGCTGATCCAAGGCCTACCAAGAAAATCAAAATAAAAATTGGGCTGTTGCATTTTGCAACAGCCCGATTTCTATATTCGCTTAGTACATACCCTGCTGGGCAGCGGCAGCCATGGAGGCCACGTCAGCCTCAGGATTGGGCTTGTCGGCCACCAGGGATTCGGTGGTCAGCACGCTGGCAGCGATGGAAGCGGCATTCTCCAGAGAGGAGCGGGTGACCTTGGTGGGATCCACGATACCGGCGGCCACCATATCCACATACTGCTCGGTGTAGGCGTTGTAGCCATAGCCCACCTTCTTGGAGCTGCGGATCTTCTCGTAGACCACGGAGCCGTCCACGCCGGCATTCTCGGCGATCTGACGGATGGGTGCCTGAAGCGCGATGGCGATGATCTTGGCACCGGTCTTTTCGTCGCCCTGAAGCTTGGTGACCAGCTTCTCAACGGCGGCGATGGCGTTGACCTGGGCAGTACCGCCGCCGGCCACGATGCCTTCCTCCACAGCGGCGCGAGTGGCGTTCAGAGCGTCCTCCACACGGAGCTTCTGCTCCTTCATGGCAACCTCTGTCTGGGCGCCGACCTTGATGACGGCTACGCCGCCGGACAGCTTGGCCAGGCGCTCCTGGAGCTTCTCCCGGTCGTAGTCGGAGGTGGTGGTAGCGATGGCGCTGCGGATCTGATGGGCGCGGGCCTTGATGGCCTCGGGATCACCGGCACCGTCAACGATGGTGGTTGCATCCTTGGTCACGACCACCTGACGTGCGCGGCCCAGATCCTCCAGGGTGGCCTCCGTCAGCTCCATGTTCAGCTGGCTGGAGATCACAGTACCGCCGGTCAGAACAGCGATATCCTGCAGCATCTCCTTGCGACGGTCGCCAAAGCCGGGGGCCTTGACGCAGACGCAGTTGAAGTTGCCCCGCAGACGGTTCACCAGCAGTGTGGCCAGGGCATCGCCCTCCACATCCTCGGCAATAATGATCATCTTCTTGCCGGCCTTGACAACAGGCTCCAGAATGGGCAGGATCTCCTGGATGGAGGAGATCTTCTTATCGGTGATCAGCAGCAGCGCGTCGTCCAGGACGGCCTCCATCTTGTCGGTATCGGTGACCATGTAGGGGGAGATATAACCCCGGTCAAACTGCATACCTTCCACCACATCCAGGCCGGTCTCGGCGGTCTTGGATTCCTCGATGGTGATGACGCCCTCGGTGCCCACCTTCTCCATAGCCTCGGCGATCAGCTTGCCGATGGCCTCGTCACCGGAGGAAACGGTGCCGACACGGGCGATGTCCTCAGAGCCGTTGACGGGAACGGAGTTCTCCTTGATGGCCTCCACAGCAGCAGCAACGGCCTTCTCGATGCCCTTGCGCATGACCATGGGATTGGCACCGGCAGACAGGTTCTTCAGACCCTCCCGGGTGATGGCCTGTGCCAGTACGGTGGCGGTGGTAGTGCCGTCGCCGGCCACATCGTTGGTCTTGGTAGCGACCTCGCGGATCAGCTGTGCGCCCATGTTCTCAAAGGCATCCTCCAGCTCGATATCCTTGGCGATGGTCACGCCGTCATTGGTGACCAGGGGTGCGCCGAACTTCTTGCCCAGCACCACATTGCGGCCCTTGGGGCCCAGGGTTACCTTCACGGTGTCGGCCAGCTGGTCGATACCGGACTGCAGCTTTTTGCGAGCTTCCTCGCCGTAAATGATCATCTTTGCCATAGTGAACTATCCTCCAAAAATTAGTCAGTCACGACAGCCAGAACATCTTCCAGCTTCACGAACTTATACTCCACACCGTCGAGCTTGATCTCGTTGCCGGTGAACTTGCCGACCACGACCTTATCGCCGACCTTGACTTCCTTCACGTCGGGACCGGCGGACATGACCTCATAGATGGCAGGCTTTTCCTTGGTGGTAGCTGCCAGAATGATACCGGAAGCAGTGGTCTCCTCCGCTTCGGTCTGCTTGAGCACGATGTTATCGGCTGTAGGCTTCAGTTTCATAGTGATTCCTCCAATCGGTTATTTAGACTGCCGCGGAGCGGCATGGATCTATGGGGTGTTTAGCACTTGGTTCATCAGAGTGCTAACGTCCCCTATAATATAGCCTACCCGTTTGGAAAAAGCAAGCCTTATTTGCAGTTTTTTCATGAAAATTTCGTGAATTTTTCCCCGGGGCAATCACCGCCAGCCTGGTCCGGTGGCACTTTTCGCCCGAAACTGGACGATCTACAGGTTATCTTTTGGTTATTATGTTAAAAAACCTTTGGATTTTCCTGTGTTTTCTCTTGCTTTTTGTGCGATATTCCTTTATAATAAGCCCATGTTGGGAATTTATTCCCAGATTGGCAAGGAGGCGATACCGTGGGCGAACTGATTGCTGTCCTGTCCGGCAAGGGCGGAACAGGCAAGACCTCTGTCTGTGCCGGTGTTGCCGTTGCCCTGGCCACCCTGGAGCAGAAGGTGCTGTGCATCGACTGCGATATCGGTCTGCGGAACCTGGACATTGCCCTTGGCATTTCGGAGCTGGGCGCCATCTCCTTTTTGGATGTGTGCCGGGGGGCATACAGCCTGGATAATGCCACCGTCCACCCGGACTATCCCGACCTCCATTTTCTGACCGCGCCCATGAATTGCCCCGCCGGCTCTGTGGACCGGCTGGAATTTGCCCGGATGCTGGATGAAGCCCGGCAGCATTACCATTACATTCTGCTGGATGCCCCTGCCGGGATCGAAGCCGGCTTCGCATTAGCCGCCCGGTGCGCGGACCGGATCCTCCTGGTCACCGGTGCCGACCCGGCCTCTGTCCGGGACGCCGCGCAGGCCGCCAGTCTTTTGGAGGCCATGGGCAAGCACAACGTCCGGCTGGTGGTCAACCGCATCAGCGAGAAAATGGTCGGCGCCATGGGTCTGACGGTGGACGATGTGATGGACCGGGCCGGCCTGCCCCTTTTGGGCATCGTGCCGGAGGACCGGAACGTTGTCCTGGCCGCCGCCTTCCAAAAGCCACTTTTGAAGCAGACCCGCAAGGGTGCTGCCGCCGCCTGTAAACGAATCGCCCGACGGATCCTGGGTCACCGGATCCCCATCGGTCTTTGATATAGAAGGAGTGAACGCTTTGAATATTGCATTTTTGGCCCACGATAAAAAGAAAGAACTGATGGTCCAGTTCTGCACTGCCTACAAGAGCGTCCTTGCCAAGCATACTCTGTACGCCACGGCCACCACCGGCCGTTTGATCGCAGACCATACAGGTCTGCCCATTACCATGCTGCTTAGCCACAAGCAGGGCGGCCACCAGCAGATCAACGCCCGGATCGCCTACAACGAGATCGACCTGGTGCTGCTGTTCTCCGACCCCAACACCGTGGACCCCTGGGAAGACAGCCAAATGCTGGATACCATCCGTCACTGCGACCGGCAGAACGTCCCCATCGCCACCAACCTGGCCAGCGCGGAGATCGCCATTATGGGTCTGCAGCGGGGCGACCTGGATTGGCGCGAGATGCTCCACACCAAGCCCAAGTTTCAGCTTTGACATTCAGCCGCCCTGCCACCCGGCGGGCGGCATTTCTTTTTGAGAAAGGACCGTAACTATGGAAAGAATCAAACCCCGTACGCTATCCGGCTTTATGGAGCTCCTGCCCAACAAGCAGCAGCGGCTGGAGCGGATGATGACCATTCTCCGGGACACCTACGCGCTGTACGGCTTCGCCCCCCTGGACACCCCCGCCATCGAGGATGCCCAGATCCTGCTTGCCAAGGGTGGCGGCGAGACCGAAAAGCAGATCTACCGTTTTCAGAAGGGCGACAGCGACCTGGCCCTGCGGTTTGACCTGACTGTGCCTCTGGCCAAATACGTGGCCCTGCACTATAACGACCTGGCCTTCCCCTTCCGCCGGTATCAGATCAGCAAGGTCTACCGGGGCGAGCGGGCCCAGCGGGGCCGCTTCCGGGAGTTCTATCAGGCCGACATCGACATCATCGGCGACGGCAAGCTGGACATTCTCAACGAGGCGGAGATCCCAGCCATCATCTACCGGGTGTTCCGTGGCTTCGGTCTGAACCGATTCCAGATCCGGGTCAACAACCGGAAGATCCTCAACGGCTTCTACGCCATGCAGGACCTGTCGGAAAAAAGCGGCGAGATCATGCGTACCGTGGATAAGCTGGATAAGATCGGTGCCGACAAGGTCTGCACCATCCTCACCGGCGACTGCGGCTTGACCCAAACGCAGGCAGACGAGATCCTCCGGTTCATCGCCATCACCGGCACCAACGACCAGGTGCTCTCCGCCCTGGAGGGCTACACCGGCCGCAACGAGATCTTCGACCGGGGTCTGGAGGAGCTGAAGGCCGTCACCACCAACCTGGCCGCCTTCGGCGTGCCGGAGGAGAATTTTGCCGTGGACCTGACCATCGCCAGAGGTCTTGACTACTACACCGGCACCGTCTACGAAACCACCCTGCTGGACCACCCGGAGATCGGCTCTGTCTGTTCCGGCGGCCGCTATGATAACCTGGCCGGCTACTATATCGATAAGCCCCTACCCGGTGTTGGCATCTCCATCGGCCTGACCCGGCTGTTCTACGTTTTGGACGAGCAGGGTCTGTTGAATCCGGAGCTGCCCTCTGCCCCGGCAGATGCCCTGGTGCTGCCCATGACCGCCGACCCGGCACCGGCCATCACCTTGGCCGAGACCCTCCGGGCTGCCGGCCTGCGGGTCCAGCTCTACGGCGAGCAGAAGAAATTCAAGCAGAAAATGAGCTACGCCGATAAACTGGGCGTTCCCTACGCCATTTTGCTGGGCGAGGATGAGATCGCCGTCGGCAAGTGCTCTGTGAAGGATATGCGCACCCGCCAGCAGCTCACTGTGACCCCCGACGAAGCCGCCGCCCATATCAAAGCCGGTCTTGCCGCCAACAACGGCCCCATTATTTTGGAGAAGTGACCGCCGGTATGGAAGAAAAATTCTTGCAGGCCCTGGCCGCCGCCCGGACCCAGGCAGAAGCCTTGGGTGTCCGGATCCGTCCTGTGACGGACATGGCCGCCGCCCACAGGGTGCTGTCCGGCCACCGGGAGAGCGACGGCTTTTCCCGGCTGGCACAGCTTGGCCGCCTGGACCTGTCTTTGGAAGCTTTGGCCGTAAAAAGGCAATATACCGCCCTGTTTGACGACACCGAGGCCAACAACGCCCTGGACCGGCTGCTGTCCTGGGGCTACACCTTTTGATTGGAAGGAGTGCTCCTATGTCCGTCCGCGTCTATCCTGTGACCCGGACCGAAACCGATTGCCGGGATTACACCATCAAAATAAACGGCTGCCCCGTGGAGTTGAACACCGCCCGGGTCTCCGCTATCCCCTTCAACCGCCGCTGGCCGGGCTACCAGCGGGATATAGCGCAGAGCGAGCTTGTAAATTTCCTCTCCTTTGCCACCGACGAACCGGTCACCTTTGAGATCACGCCCCGGATGCCCTTTACCGATGCGGTCATCCGGCCCCGCGCGCTGGGGATCACCCCGGAGGTCCGGGACGGCAAGATCCGCTTCACCCTGGAAAAGCCGGCCTACTTCACCGTAGAGCCTTACGGCAGAAATCATGCGCTGCATGTTTTTGCCGACCCCATGCCGGCCTATGACGTTGACCCCCAGGACGAAAACGTCCTGTACTTTGGCCCCGGTGAGCATACCCCGGGGGATATCGAGCTCCACAGCGGCCAAACTCTGTTTCTGGACGAAGGCGCGGTGGTCTACACCTGCGTCCATGCCATCGATGCCAACAACATCCGGATCCTGGGCCGGGGCATTTTGGACAACAGCCGCAACCATGCCCAGATCCTCTACGAGCACCACGGAGAGGGCAGCCGCGCGGCGGTACAAAACGCCGTCCGCAAGCGGCCCATCCAACTGGAGTACTGCACCAACATCCAGATCGAGGGTATCACCGTCCGGGATTCTTTGGTGTATAACATCCACCCCCGCGCCTGCCGCAAGCTCCACATTTCCAACGTGAAGATCATCGGCTGCTGGCGCTACAATTCCGACGGCATCGACATGCACAACTGTGAGGATGTAGACATTGAAAACTGCTTCCTGCGGACCTTTGACGACTGCATCTGCGTCAAGGGCTTCGACTGCTTCTATGCCGGGGATGTGGACAAGGCGGTGTGGGAGGCCTCCCACCGGAACGGCCAGGTATACGATTTCTTCCGTAACATCCGGGTCCGGAACTGTACCTTGTGGAACGACTGGGGCAAATGCCTTGAGATCGGCGCAGAGACCCGGGCTGAGACCATCAGCGGCGTGGTCTTTGAGGACTGCGATGTGATCCATGCCATGGGGCCGGTGCTGGACTGCTGCAACATGGACTACGCGGACATCCACGACGTGATCTACCGGAATATCCGGGTGGAATACGAGGATACTGTCCCCGCTCCTGTGCTCCAGCGCACCGATTCTCAGCTCTACGAGAATCCCGATCCGGACTACGCCCCCGATCTGATCAAGGTCTACATCGCCTACCACCACGAGTACTCCGCCGGCGGCCTCCGCCGGGGCAAATGCCACAACATCACCTTCCAAAACATCCACCTGTACAGCCGTCAGATGCCCCGGCTCACCTTCCAGGGCTATGACCGGGAGCATCCGGTCCGGGACATTACGGTGGAGGGCCTTTTCTGGAACGGCAAGCCTATTACAGACACAGCCTCGGTGGCATATAAGGCCAATGAATTTACTAAGGATATCCGCCTGCTCCCGGCACACTGTGCCCCATAATAAATACAGAATACGGAGTCGGTTCTATGAAAAATTTTCTTTGCATGATTCTATCTTCCCTGATGATTCTGACTCTGTTCGCCTGTGGCGGGGAAGAGCAAGCCTCTGCCCCGGACTGGGAGGGCCAATTCGTCGTAGGTTTTGGCCGTGGCGATGTGACCGGCAGGACCGGTGATATTATGGGCGGTTTTGCCGCCGCCGGTGAAGATACCCGCACCGCAGAGGCCATTCTCAACAAGCTGTACATGAGCTGCGTGGCCATGACCGACGAGACTGGCAACACGGTCCTTCTGTACTCCTTTGACTGTATACGCATAGATTTCCAATCCGCAGGCAGGATCCGTGCCGCTGTGGAAGCCGCCACCGGCGTGCCGGCAGACAACATCCTCCTAAACGCCACCCACAGCCACTCCACCCCCGAAAACAGTGTCATTTATATGGAGACATGCTGCAACGGTGCAGTCCAGGCTGCCACCGACGCCCTGGCCGACCGTGCCCCGGTGACCATGGAGTTCGCCCGTGCCGACCTGGAGGGCATGAGCTTCGTGCGCCACTATGTCACCGACCTGGGCAATGTGGTAGGCGATAACTTCACCCCGCCAAATTCCGGCAAGGCGATCCGCCATACCACCGAGGCCGACAAGGAGCTGCGGGTCGTCCGCTTCACCCGGGAGGACAAGAAGCCCATCGTCATGGCCAACTGGCTGGGTCATGCCAGCATGTTCAGCACCGGTTCCTCTGACTTTGGTCTGCAGCACCGGTACATGATGTCCTCAGACTATGTGGGCTTCTGCCAGAGCTATGTGGAGGAGAACTACGACTGCCACTTCGTCCTGTTTATGGGTGCCTCCGGCAACATCAACCCCACCAGCCGGATCCCCGGCGAGCACTTCTCCAACAACGGTCTGGAATACGCGCAAAAGCTGGGTCAGTGCATTCTGGACACCACCGCGTCCATGGCCGAAGCCCAGCCCGGTACGATCCAGAGCAAGACCGCCGACTTTGACGGTGGCAATACCAAGATCACCCTTGGCTCTATAGGCTGCGGCAGCTTTGGCCTTGTCCACGGCCCCTACGAGATGTTCGACACCGTGTCCATGGCCGTCCGGAAGGACTCCCCCTTTGAGATGACCTTCGTCCTGTCCCAAACCAACGGTTCCTTCGGCTATATGCCCACGGCAGAGTGCTACGACTACCCTGACTGCTACGAGGCCAGAAGCAACCGCTTCGTCCGCGGCAGCGCAGAAAAGACCATCGATGTCTACCTGCAGCTACTGAAGGATGTTCAGGGTTAAAGAAAAAGATTCGGGCAAGCCGGTTTTTCCGGCTTGCCCGATTTTTTCTCAGCAGTAGAAATCCTTGATCTTCTTGGCGCGGCTGGGGTGGCGCAGCTTGCGGATGGCCTTGTTCTCAATCTGGCGGATCCGCTCACGGGTCACGTTGAAGATGTGGCCAACCTCCTCCAGCGTATGGGTGCGGCCGTCGTACATACCGAAGCGCATCCGCAGCACGTCCGCTTCCCGCTCAGTCAGGGTGTCCAGGATCTCCTTCAGCGCCTCTGCCAGCAAGGCATTGGAGGTGGCGTCCGCAGGACCGGGGGTCCGCTCATCCTCCACGAAGGAGCCGATGGAGGTATCCTCCTCGTCACCCACGGGGGTATCCAGGCTCAGGGTGTCAGCGGCGGTGCGGTTGGCCTCGATGATCTTCTCCACCGGCAGGCCCAGCTCTGCAGCGATCTCCTCCACCGTGGGCTCACGGCCCAGCTCC
Source organism: Faecousia sp. (assembly GCA_045588045.1). Taxonomy (GTDB): domain Bacteria; phylum Bacillota; class Clostridia; order Oscillospirales; family Oscillospiraceae; genus Faecousia. The sequence goes on along the minus strand of JAZNDJ010000020.1, from coordinate 20,738 downwards.
TGGACCAGCTTCCGGTTGCAGCGGGTGGCCTTATTGATGACCTCTACCATATGCACCGGCACCCGGATGGTTCGGGCCTGATCGGCAATGGCACGGGTGATGGCCTGCCGGATCCACCAGGTGGCATATGTAGAGAATTTGTTTCCTCGTTTCCAGTCAAACTTATCCACGGCGCGGATCAGACCTGTGTTGCCCTCCTGGATCAGATCCAGAATGTGCAGGCCCCGGCCGGAATATTTCTTTGCGATGGACACCACCAGACGCAGGTTGGCCTCGATGAGCTTGCTCTTTGCTCCCTCATCCCCTTCTGCCATCCGCTGGGCCAGCTCCACTTCCTCCTCTGCGGTCAGCAGCTTGATCTGACCGATCTCCTTCAGATACATCCGCACCGGGTCGTCCAGGTTGTACTCTGCTGCCAGATCCACCGGATCTACCAGCTCCTCGTCCTCCACCTCGGTCAGGTCGATATTCTCACCCAGATCGTCGGTCAGTGCAGCATCCTCATCTCCCAGATCCAGGTCCAGGTCACTGCTGACCACCTGGATGTTCATGGCCTCAAAGCGGTCGTAGATCTCCTCGATCTTCTCCGGGCTCAGATCCAGCTTTTCCAGATGGCTGCTCAGCTCCTCTGCGCGGATCATGCCATCCTTGCGGCCCTGGGCGATCAGGCTCTGAAGTATCGCCTGCAGCTCCTCGGTGTTATTCTTGGCAGGTTTTTTTGCAGTGCTCATAATTGCTTCCCTCTTTATCTCAATTTCCGAAGAAAAGTTTTGTGCTGTTTGACTATAGCCGCATTGCGACAATTTCACAAGGGTTTTTTTCGGAAATTTTTCACTTAGGGCGTTTTTTGTCGTTACGGTGGTCAGTATTCCCGAAAAAGGACAAAAACATACAGTTTACATTTCCATGAAAATTCTGTATAATAACAGGAACAATAAATTGGTATCGTGTACCGTTTTGTAATGTTTGAGGTGCCAGAATATGACAGACCTTTCCAAAATTCGAAATTTTTCCATTATCGCCCACATCGATCACGGCAAATCCACCCTGGCGGACCGTCTGCTGGAGGAGTGCAACGCCATCGACAACCGTCAGATGGAGCAGCAGATCTTGGACTCCATGGATCTGGAGCGGGAGCGGGGCATCACCATCAAGGCCACTGCAGTCCAGCTTACCTACACTGCCGACGATGGCGAAACCTATGCCCTGAATCTGATCGACACCCCGGGCCACGTGGACTTTAACTACGAGGTCAGCCGCAGCCTTGCCGCCTGCGAGGGCGCTGTGCTGGTGGTGGATGCCTCCCAGGGCGTGGAGGCCCAGACCCTGGCCAATACCTACCTTGCCATTGATGCAGGGCTGGAGGTCCTGCCGGTGATCAACAAGATCGACCTGCCCTCCGCCCGTCCGGCAGAGGTCAAGGCCGAGGTGGAGGACATCATCGGTATTCCTGCCGAGGATTCCCCGGAGATCTCCGCCAAAAACGGCATCAACATCCACTCTGTTTTGGAAATGATCGTCCGGGATGTGCCCGCCCCCAGCGGCGACCGAAGCGCACCTCTGCAGGCGCTGTTCTTTGACAGCCAGTACGATTCCTACCGGGGCGTGATCGTCTACACCCGCATTAAGCAGGGCACGGTCCGGGCCGGTATGGATATTAAGATGATGGCCACCGGCGCCGTATATAAAGTAGTCGAGGTGGGCACCATGAATCCCCTGGGCCTGACCCCCCGGGACTGCCTGGGTGCCGGTGAAGTAGGCTACATCACCGCCTCCATCAAGACCGTGGCAGACACCCAGGTGGGCGACACCATTACCGACGCGGAAGATCCCGCCGCCGAAGCTTTGCCCGGCTACCGGCAGGTCCAGCCCATGGTGTTTTCCGGCGTGTACCCGGCTGACGGTGCCAAGTACCAGGATCTTCGGGAGGCACTGGAAAAGCTGAAGCTCAACGACGCGTCCATGTCCTATGAGCTGGAAAGCTCCATTGCCCTGGGCTTTGGCTTCCGCTGCGGCTTCCTGGGCCTGCTGCACATGGAGATCATCCAGGAGCGGCTGGAGCGGGAATATAACCTGGACCTGATCACCACCGCCCCCAACGTTGTGTACCGGGTCACCAAACACGACGGCACGGTCATGATGATCGACAATCCCCTGGACTACCCCGACCCTATGGAGATCCAGTTGGCGGAAGAGCCTTTTGTGAAGGCCAGCCTCATCGCTCCCCAGGAGTACGTGGGCAATATCATGGACCTGTGCCAGCAGCGCCGGGGCGAATTTAAGGACATGGTCTACCTGGATGCCAACCGGGTGGAGCTGCACTATGAGATGCCCCTCAACGAGATCATCTACGATTTCTTCGATGCCCTCAAGTCCCGGACCCGGGGCTACGGCTCGTTGGACTATGAGCTGATCGGCTACCGGCCCAGCCGGCTGGTGAAGCTGGATATCCTGCTCAACGGCGATGTGGTGGATGCCCTGAGCTTTATTCTCTTTGCAGACAACGCCTATCCCCGGGCCCGGAAGATCTGCGAAAAGCTCAAGGAGAACATTCCCCGCGCCCAGTTTGAGATCCCGGTGCAGGCCGCCATCGGCGGCAAGATCATCGCCCGGGAGACCATCAAGGCCCTGCGCAAGGATGTCCTTGCCAAGTGCTACGGCGGCGATATCACCCGGAAAAAGAAGCTGCTGGAAAAGCAGAAGGAGGGCAAAAAGCGGATGCGGACCTTCGGCACCGTGTCTGTTCCCTCGGAGGCCTTCATGGCCGTGCTCAAGCTGGACGAGGACTAACCCCTGTCCTCCTTCGGTCCTGCCCCAAAACTGATCCCACCCGGAGGTTCCTATGCCTTTTCTCGGAAAAAATAACAAAACGCCCTTGGGCATCTACGTCCATGTGCCCTTCTGCCGCAGCAAGTGCCTGTACTGTGACTTTTACTCCGTCACGGAAGGCCGGGAACAGCTGGCCGATGCCTACATGTACGCCATCATCGCCCATATTAAGGAAGCCGGCAGCCTTGCGCCCGGCTACCTGGTGGACACGGTGTACTTTGGCGGCGGCACCCCCAGCCTGTTTGGCGGCGAGGGACTGACCGCGATCCTGGCGGCCATCCGCAAGCATTTTGATGTGTCCCCCAACGCGGAGATCACCTTTGAAGCAAACCCGGACTCCATCACCAAAAAGCTTCTCAAGCAGCTTCGCAGTGAAGGCTTCAACCGGGTCAGCCTGGGTGTGCAGTGCGATAACGACGAGATCCTGGACAAGCTGGGCCGTCCCCACGACTACGCCCAGGCGGTGGAGGCTGTCCGTCTGATCCGGAAGGCCGGCTTTCGCAACCTGTCACTGGATCTGATGTACGGCCTGCCGGGACAGAGCCGGGAGGACTGGCTGAGCACTTTGCAGAACGTCCTCAAGCTCCACCCGGAGCATATCAGCTGCTACGGACTGAAGCTGGAGGAGGGCACGCCCCTGCACCAGTTCCGGGACTATTACACCTTGGCCGACGACGATACCCAGGCGGATATGTATCTGGATGCTGTGGAGCTGCTGCGCAAGCACGGCTTCCGCCAGTACGAGATCTCCAACTTCTGCAAAAAAGGCAATGTTTCCCGGCACAATCTGAAGTACTGGACCGGCGGCGAATATCTGGGCTTTGGCCCCGATGCCAGCTCCGACTTTGCCGGACGCCGCTTTGCCATTATCCGGGATGTGGAAGGCTATATCGAGGGCATCCAGACCGGCGGCCAGGTCCTGCGGGAGCTGCAGGATATCCCCCACCGTGAGCGGGCCGGCGAATATCTGATGATGCGGCTGCGGCTGGCCTCGGGCATCGACCCGGCAGAATACCAGCAGCGGTTCCTGCTGCCCTTTGCCCCTCTGGAAAAAGCCCTGCTGCAGTTTCAGGAGCGGGGCCTTGCCCAGCAGACCTTTGACGGCCGCTGGCATCTGACCCCAGAGGGCTACCTGCTGTCCAACTCCATTATCTCCGATCTTTTGCTGATCCAGGACGGCACCCAGCCAATTGCACGAAGAAGATAACCTCCCTTTTGTTTTTGACGTTTTTACTTGTGCGCTTTAAAATTGTTCTATAATCATAAAAAAAGAGGGTATTATCATGAAAAAGTTTCTGGCACTTCTTCTGGCGCTGACCCTGTGCTGCGGGGCACTTGCCGGCTGCAACGGCGAGAATAAACCTGCAGACGACCCCGCACCCGAAAAAATCGTGGAAGATGACGGTGTTATGAAAATTCTGCTTATCGGCCACAGCCTGGGCGTGGACTCTGCGTTCATGTTCCCCGATGTGGCAAGAAACGAGGGCATGGAAAACCTGGTTTTCGGTTTCCTGTACCACAGCGGCTGCCTGGTCGCACAGCATGTGGATTATGCCAAGAAGAACGCCCGGCAGTATGCCTACTATGAGTACGATATCTCCAGGGACCAGGAATGGTTCCGCGCCGACTGCAACGGCAACTTTACCCCCTGTCCGGCCGGGGCTGCCAACGACATTTACATCGAGGACGGCTCCATTGCCCAGACCCTGCAGTTCGGCATACAGCGCCATGACTGGGACATGGTGATCCTCCAGGCCGGCAGCGGTGAGAGTGCCAACCGCCGGCATGCCTCCCAGTACTACGCACAGAATCCCAACGCAACACTTCCCGGGTACATTCAGGAACTGATGGACTATGTTAACGAAAACGATGTGGAAAAACAAAGTCCCATCAAGTTCTCCTGGAACATGGTCTGGTCCTCCCCCAAAGACCCCGCCGTTCGCAAAGAAAGCACCAACCAGATGCTGCAGACCGAGTACGGCGGCAGCGAGTATGCATACTATCAGGCCATGTCGGACACCCTGCAGGAACTGGTCATTCCCACCTATGACTGGCAGTACATCTTCCCCGCAGGCACCACCATGCAGAATCTGAAATCCACAAAACTGCCCAACGCCGAGCTGTACCGGGACTACGCCCATGCCACCGACTTTGGCCGGCTGTGTGTGGCCTACACCTGGTACTGCACCTTGACCGGCACCGCCATTGAAGACTGCAAGATCCCGCCCATGAATCACAAGGTCCTGCTTAATATCGCGGCCAGAAATACCGGCAAGGACCTGGTCCTGACAGAAGAGCAAATGAATATTTTGCTCGAGTGCGTGGGCAACGCCCTGAAAAATCCCTACGCCATGACCCAGTCCCAGTACACCGACTGATATCGTTCCATAGGCTCCCCTCCACCGGAAAAAATGCCATTTAGTTAAGACCATAGCTGTCATTTTGGGTGAAGATGACAGACTGTCTTAATGGCATTGTCCGCCAGGAGGGGAGCTTTCTGCGTCCAGCCTTTCAAATATTCACAAAAATGTCTATTCTTTTCGGGGCAGCTGTGTTATAATGTTAAAAATATGCCCTGAAGGAGAAACGTATGGGACTTATTACCAAAATTTTCGGAACCCGTTCCGAGCGTGAGATCAAGAAGATCCAGCCCACGGTGGACAAGATCCTGGCGCTGGAGGAAACATACAAAGCCCTGTCCGACGAGGCGCTACGGGCCAAGACCGGAGAATTTAAGGCCCGCCTTGCCCAGGGGGAGACCCTGGATGACCTGCTGGTGGAGGCCTTTGCCGCCATCCGGGAGGCTGCGGACCGTGTGCTGGGCATGCGGCCCTACCCCGTCCAGCTCATCGGCGGCATCGTGCTGCATCAGGGCCGGATCGCGGAAATGAAGACCGGCGAAGGCAAAACCCTGGTGGCGATCCTGCCCTGCTATCTGAACGCCCTGACCGGCAACGGTGTCCATGTGGTCACCGTCAACGAATACTTGGCCAAGCGTGACTCGGAGTGGATGGGTAAGGTCCACCGGTTTATGGGCCTGTCTGTAGGCCTGATCATCCCCGGCATGAAGCCGGCGGAGCGCCGGGCGGCCTACGCCGCCGACATCACCTACTGCACCAATAACGAGCTGGGCTTTGACTACCTGCGGGACAACATGGCCATCTACAAGACCGAGCTTGTCCAGCGGGGCCATGCCTTTGCCATCGTGGACGAGGTGGACTCCATTCTCATCGACGAAGCCCGTACCCCGCTGATCATCTCCGGCAAGGGAGAGGATTCCTCCAAGCTTTATGAGATGGCGGACCATTTTGTCTCCACCCTCCGCAAGCAGGTCCTTGCCAAGACCGAGGACAAGGAGGAGTACGACGGTCTGGACTGCGATTACTTCGTGGACGAAAAATCCCGGTCTGTCTCTCTGACCGCCACCGGTATCGCCAAGGCCGAAAAGTTCTTCGGGGTAGAAAACCTGGCGGATATGGAAAACACCACCCTGTCCCACCACATCAACCAGGCCATGAAGGCCCGGGGCATTATGAAGCGGGACATCGACTATGTGGTCAAGGACGGCCAGATCATCATTGTGGACGAGTTCACCGGCCGTCTGATGTACGGCCGCCGCTATAACGAGGGCCTGCACCAGGCCATCGAAGCCAAGGAGCGGGTGACCGTCGCCGGGGAGAGCAAGACCCTTGCCACCATCACCTTCCAAAACTTCTTCCGCCTGTACAGCAAGCTCTCCGGCATGACCGGTACGGCGCTGACCGAGGAGGAGGAATTCGGCTCCATCTACATGCTGGATGTGGTGGAGATCCCCACCAACCGTCCTGTGGTCCGTGCAGACCGTCCGGATGTGGTGTATAAGACCGAAGCCGGCAAATTCCGCGCCATCATCCAGCAGGTGAAGCGCTGTCACGCCAAGGGCCAGCCTGTGCTGGTGGGTACTGTGTCCATCGAGCGCAGTGAGCTGCTGTCCCGGCTGCTGAAAAAAGAGGGCATTCCCCACAATGTCCTCAACGCCAAATTCCACGAGCTGGAAGCCCAGATCGTGGCCCAGGCCGGTAAGCTGGGAGCGGTGACCATCGCCACCAACATGGCAGGCCGCGGTACAGACATCACCCTGGGCGGCAATGCCGAATTTATGGCCATGAGCGAACTGCGTAAGCAGGACTATCCCGACGAGCTGTTGGCAGAGGCCAACTCCTTCGCCGAGACCGACGACCCGGAGATCCTGAGCATCCGGGCCAAGTACGACAGCCTGCTGGCAACTTTCAAAGCATCCATTGCCGACGAAGCCCAAAAGGTCCGGGAGGCCGGCGGCCTGTTTATCATCGGCACCGAGCGCCACGAATCCCGACGGATCGACAATCAGCTCCGTGGCCGTTCCGGCCGCCAGGGCGACCCGGGCGAGAGCCGGTTCTACCTGAGCCTGGAGGACGACCTGATGCGGCTGTTCTCCTCCGACCGGATCATGGGCATGATGGACACCCTGGGCCTGGACGAGGACACCCCCATCGATGCCAAGATCCTCTCCGGCGCGGTGGAAAATGCCCAAAAGAGTGTGGAAAGCCGCCACTTCCGCTCCAGAAAGAATGTGCTGGAGTACGATAATGTTATGAACACCCAGCGCGAAGTCATCTACGCCCAGCGGCAGAAGGTCCTGGACGGCGAGGACCTGCGGGACAATATGCTCAGTATGCTCCGGGATGTGGTGGAATCCACCGTCACCGATGCTTTGAGCCAAACCGGCGGTACGGCCTCCGGTGCAGACCTTGCCGCGGCCATCGGCCAGTTTGAAGGGGTATTCTTTGCCAAGGGTGCTCTCCGCCCCGAGGGGGAGATGACCGCTGCTCAGCTGAGCGATGCGGTTTACGACACCGCCCTTGCCGCCTATGAAAAGAAGGAAGCCGCCTATACCGCCCCTGTCATGCGTGAGCTGGAGCGGGTGGTGATGCTCCGGGTGGTGGACGAGCATTGGATGGACAACATCGATGCCATGGACGACCTGAAGCAGGGCATCGGCCTGCGGGCCTACGGCCAGCATGACCCGGTCATCGCCTACAAGGAAGAAGGCTACGAGATGTTCCAGGCCATGATCACCGCCATCCGGGAGGAGACCGTCCGCCGGATGTTCCTGGTCCAGCTTCAGCCCCGCCAGGAGGTCAAGCGGCAAAAGGTAGCCAAGGAGGTCTCCACCTCCGGCACCTCCGACGGCACGGTGAAAAAACAGCCTGTCCGGGCCGCCAACAAGGCAGGCCCCAACGATCCCTGCCCCTGCGGCAGCGGCAAGAAATACAAAAAATGCTGTATGCAGAAGGATAAATCCGCCGGCATGGACAGCTAAGAAGGCAGGTGCGCCCCATGTCGATCACCACTGTAAAGCGCGGACAACTGGAATATCTGACCGCCGGAGGCATTGCCGTGCCCCACTGCTTCACCACCCGGCTGGGCGGCTTGAGCGCCGGCCATCTGGCATCCCTGAACCTAAGCTGTCACCGGGGCGACGAGGGCAGCAACGTAGTGGGCAATTACCGCATTTTGGCCCAGGCTCTGGGCTTTGATTCCCACTGCCTGGTGCTGACCCGGCAGACCCATTCCGACATTGTCCGCAGGGTGGAAAAAGCCGATGCCCATGGCTTTGACCACCACACCTACCCCGAATGTGATGCCCTGATCACCTGTGATCCCGGCACAGCCCTGATGGTGTTTACCGCCGACTGCACCCCCATTTTGCTATGGGATCCGGTGACCGGTGCCGTGGGCGCAGCCCATGCCGGCTGGCGGGGAACCGCTGCCGACATTGCCGGCAAGACCGTCCGGGCCATGACCGAGCACTTTGGCTGCGACCCGGCCAACATTCGGGCCGCCATCGGCCCCAATATCGGCCCCTGCTGCTTTGAGGCCGACGCCGATGGGCCGGAGGCCATGCTGGCCGCCCTGGGAGAGGCCGCAAGGCCGTGGATCACACCCCGGGACAACAAGTTTTATGTAAACCTAAAAGAGCTGAACAGGCTCTTTCTTCTCCGGGCCGGTGTCCGGCACGTGGAGCTGTCCACTGCCTGCACCGCCTGCGACCCGGACCGCTACTGGTCCCACCGGCGCACCGGTGCTCTGCGAGGCTCCCAGGGAGCGATCATTGTGTGTAAGGAGGTAAGCTAATGAAGCGTGTCATTGCCGCGGTCCTGTGTATCCTGATGACTCTCAGCCTGCTGCCAGGCTGCCAAAACGATGTGGATTCCTACGTCCCCACCGGCGACGCCCTGGTAATGGACGACGGCCAGCTTGCCAACGAACCGGAGGGCCCGGAGGAAGTGCAAAATCTGCGGCTGACCTACTATCCCAAGGTCACCCTAAACCCCATCGCCTGCACCGACCTGACCAACCGGGTGCTGTTTTCCCTGCTGTTCCAGGGTCTGTTCGCGGTGGACCGCAACTATAATCCGGCACCCATCCTGTGCAAGGAATATACCGTGTCCAAGGACATGAAGACCTACACCTTCTATTTGGAAAATGCCACCTTCTCCGACGGCACCGCCATCACGGCTGCCGACGTGGTGGCCAGCTACCAGGCCGCCAAGGGGAGCACCTACTACGCCGGTCGTTTCCTGCAGATCCGGAAGTTCTCCGCCGGGGAAGACGGCAGTGTAGTGTTTACCCTGAAAACACCCATGGAGAATTTGCCTATTTTGTTGGATATCCCCATTATAAAAGCCAGCGAGGTAAAAGCAGACCGCCCTCTGGGTACCGGCCCTTATTATTTTGATGAAAACTCCGGAACAGCGGTGCTGCGGCAGCGGACCGACTGGTGGTGTGAAGCCCAGCTTCCCATCACTGCCCCGGCCATCTCTCTGACGGAGGCCGAGTCCATCACCCAGATCCGGGATAATTTTGAGTTCAACGGTCTGAATTTGGTCTGCGCCAACCCCGGCTCTGACCGCTACACCGACTATCGCTGCGATTACGAGCTGTGGGACAGTGAAAGCGGCACCTTCCTGTATCTGACCTGCAATCTGACCGGTTCTATTTTCTCCAATGCCGAGGTCCGGGCTGCCCTGACCCACGCCATCGACCGGGATACCATTGCCGCCGATAACTACCGGGGCTTTGCCCGGAGCGCCAGCCTGCCTGCCTCTCCCAATTCCCCCTACTACAGCCAGGTCCAGGCGGCAAAATACGCCTACGACGGCGGCGAATCCTTTAAAAAAGCCGTGGCTGACAACGGCATGACCGGCAAAACCCTCTCCATCCTGGTCAACAGCGATGACACCATGCGGGTGCGGATCGCCCGTTCCATCGGTGACACCATGCGGGAAGCCGGCTTTGTGGTAAACATGAAGGAGCTCAGCGGCAACAGCTATCGCTACACCCTGAATGTCCGGGAGTACGACCTGTTTTTGGGGCAGACCCGGCTGTCTGCCAACATGGACCTGTCCCCCTTCTTCGCCTCCGGCGGCGCCCTGAGCTACGGCAGCATTGCCGACACCGGCATGTATGCCCTGTGCGCCGAATCTCTGGCCAACCAGGGCAACTACTACTCCCTCCACCAGGCCGTCATGGACGACGGACGGCTGTGCCCCATTCTGTTCAGCAGCTATGCGGTCTATGCCACCCGCGGTCTGATGACCGACCTCGCCCCCTCCCGGGATAATATCTTCTACTACACCCTGGACAAAACCATGGAAAGTGCCCTGAAAAAATGACATATGCCTGTGAGGAAATCCTCGCCGGTTCTTTTTCTGCCGGGATCTTTCCCCCGGCGGCAGGCCGGATTCTCCTTGCAATCTTCCCGGTATTCTGCTATACTTTCCCTATCTGACAAAAGAAAGGTTGGACCTGCTATGAAAAAGCTGATCGTCCCGCTGCTGATCGTCTGCCTTCTGCTGGGTGCCTGCGCCATGAAGGAAGAGACCCCCACCACGATCCCTACCACCGAGCCCACCACCACCGTGCCTACCACCGAAGCTACCGAGCCGCCTACCACCGTGCCGGTGCTCCGCTACCGCCACCCCCTCAACGGCACGCTGCTGGAGCAGCCCTGGACAGGCCGACCTGTGGCCGTGGTCCTCAATAACATCAAGTCCGCCATGCCTCAGCACGGCGTTAGCCAAGCCGACATCCTCTACGAGATCGAAACAGAGGGCGGCATTACCCGGTGCCTGGGCATTTACAGTGATGTGTCCGGTGTCAGTGCCATCGGCCCCATCCGCAGCGCCCGTACCTTCTTTAATAATGTGGCCCTTTCTTACGATGCCCCCATCATCCATTGCGGCGGCTCTGTCCGGGGCCGGAAGGGCGGCTATGCCGACTCCTCGGATCGGATCAGCGGCTGGGCCCACATTGACCAGGTGGCTAACGGCAGTTTCTTCTACCGGGACGCAGACCGGAAAGCCGCCGGCTATGCCTATGAGCACCGGCTGTTCTCCACCGGTGCGCTGCTGACCGAGGGACTGCAAAAGAAGAATTATTCCGATGCCACGGAGCGAAGCTGCGACTTTGGCTTGAACTTTGACACTGCCGTGGCTTTGACCGGCTCCCCGGCCAACACCGTCACCGTGTCCTTCCTGGGCAGAAAGACCACCACTATGACCTATAACCCCGCCACCGGCCTGTACGAAGCTGCCCAGTACGACGCGCCCTACATTGACGGCAACACCGGCAATGTGATCACCTTCAAGAATGTGATGATCCTCACCACCAGCCAGTGGAAGAAGGACGACGGCGAGTATCTGCGCTCCTACTACGATCTGGAAGGCTCCGGCAACGGCCTGCTGGCCATCGACGGCCAGATCGTGCCCATCATGTGGACCAAGGACGCTCTGCGCACCAGCTTCTCCTACACCCTGATGGACGGCACGCCCATCACCCTGGCAGAGGGCCACACCTATATCGCCATCACCTCCACCAAAGCCACCCCCGTGGCCTATAGCTGATGAGACAATCTCTCCCTCCGAGGAAACTCGGAGGGATTTTTTTGTTAAATTTCTTCCATGGGGTAGAACTTGCCAATTGTTTGTGCTATAATGTTTGCAAGTATACCTTATTTTGAGGAAGTATGCCCTTTACGGAGATAGAGAATATGCTGGAACTTTTAGCACCGGCAGGGTCTATGGAGGCTCTGCGCGCAGCGGTACAAAACGGCGCAAATGCCGTGTACCTGGGCTGCGGACAATTTAATGCCCGGCAGGGCGCTCAGAATTTCACCCCCCAGACCTTGACGGAGGCGGTGAAGTATTGCCATGTCCGCGGCGTGGCTGTGTTTCTGACGGTAAACACCCTGGTCTCCGACCATGAGTTTCAGGAGGTATCCGGTCTGATCCGGCATGCCGCTGTCAGCGGCGTGGATGCCTTCATCGTGCAGGATCTGGGCATCATTGGCCTGTGCCGCCAGATCGCCCCGGATATCCCCATCCACGGCTCCACCCAAATGACTGTCCACAGCCTTCCCGGCGTGCTTCTGTGCGCCGCATGGGGACTGAAGCGGGTAGTCCTCAGCCGGGAGCTGAGCCGGGAGGAAATCCGCTACATCACCGCCAACTCTCCCATTGAGATCGAAGTGTTCGGCCACGGCGCCCTGTGTATGGGCTACTCCGGCCAATGCTACCTGTCTGCCGCCATCGGCGGCCGCTCCGGCAACCGGGGACGCTGTGCCCAGCCCTGCCGCCAGTCCTACGGCTACGGCCGCTGGCAGGACCGGTATCCCCTGAGCCTGAAGGACAATTGCCTGATCCAGCGGGTGAAGGAGCTGCAGGAGATGGGCGTGGCTAGTCTGAAGCTGGAAGGCCGCATGAAGCGTCCGGAATATGTAGCCGCCATCACCGGTGTCTACCGGGCTGCTTTGGACGGAAGACCCGTGGACCGTGAAATGCTTCAGGTGCTCCACGCCGCCTTTAACCGGCAGGGTTTTACCGACGGCTACTACGCAGGCTCCATCGGTCAGCATATGTTTGGTGTCCGGGAGGATGCCCACACAGATCCGGCCTTCAGCAAGCAGATGCGCCAGACCTACGAGCTGGCAGAAAAGCCCCTGGTACCCATCACCTTCCGGGCCGTGCTCACCACCGGCCGCGCAACCCTCACCGTCACCGACAGCTCCGGCCGTCAGTGCACATTGGAAGGGCCTGTTCCCGAGCCTGCCCGGGTCTCCGAGCTGACTGAGGACGCCCTTGCCTCCCGCCTGCAAAAAACCGGTGGCACGCCTTACCTTTGCACCGATGTGCAGGTCAGCATCACCCCCGGCATCACCTTATCCGCCGCGGCCATCAACGCCATGCGCCGTGACGTGCTCAATATGCTCACAGCCCAGCGGGCCCGCCGGGATATGCCCCGGCTGAGCCGCCCCCGTCCGGCAACACGCTTTGCCGGCAACCGCTACCACCCCGGCCTTACCGTGCAAGTCACCACCCGGGAGCAGATCACCGGCCGCCTGCTCAAGGCCGCGCCGGAGGTGCTGTACGTGCCGCTGCATCTGCTGACCCAGGACCCGGCCTTTGCCGCAGGTCTTGCCCAGCAGGTCCATGTGTGTGCCGTGCTGCCCCGGATCGTCCATGACGGCGAATTGGCAGAGCTGAAAAAGAGCCTGCAGCAGCTTCGTTCCCTGGGTATCCGGGAAGCCCTGGTGGGCAACCTGGGTCTGCTGCTCCCTGTCCGGGAATGCGGTTTCCGGATCCGGGGCGATTTCGGACTGAACCTGTATAACTCCGCCGCGGTCAACGCCGCCCGGGAGCTGGAGCTCCAGTCCGCCACCTTAAGCTTTGAAATGACCCTCCCCCAAATTCGGGATGTGAGCAAGGCCGTCCCCTGCGAGCTGCTGGCCTATGGCCGCCTGCCGCTGATGGTGACGGAAAACTGTCTGATTCGGGGCCGCACCGGTGCCTGTACCTGCCACCAGGGCCCCACCCGGCTGACGGACAAGACCGGCGCTGAGTTCCCGGTGATCCGGGACGGCAATTCCTGCCGCAGTGTCCTGCTCAACGGCAAAAAGCTCAACTGGCTGGACCGGCAGGCTGACCTGGCAAAGCTGGGCCTTTGGGCCATCCGGCTTTCCTTTACCACCGAAAACCCCAAGGAGGTGGACCAGGTCCTGGCCGCATACCGCAACCCCACCCCCTTTGACCCCGGTTCCTGCACCAGAGGTCTGTACCTGCGGGGTCTGGAATAAATCTGTTACCTGAGAGGAATCCCTATGGAAGTGATCTTGGCATCCCAATCCCCCCGGCGGCGGGAGCTGATGGCCCTTGTGCACACCCCCTTTACTGTGCGTGTGGCCCATGTGGACGAAACCATGGACCCGGCAAAAAGCCCCTTTGACGAGGTGGCCCGGGTCAGTGGGTTGAAGGCTGAGGCCGTTCCCCGAACACCGGAGGATGTGGTCATCGCCGCCGATACCGTGGTGGTCTGTGACGGACAGGTTTTGGGAAAGCCTTCCGACGAGGCCGATGCCGTCCGGATGCTGACCCTGCTTTCGGGCAGGGAGCACCAGGTCATGACCGGCATGACTCTGCTGCGGGGCGACCGCCGCATTACCCACACCGAGGTCACCGCCATCCACTTCCGCTCCCTTACCCCTGAAGAAATTACCGCTTACGTCCGCACCGGTGAGCCTATGGACAAGGCCGGAAGCTACGGCATCCAGGGTGGTGCCGCTGTCTTCGCCCACCGACTGGAGGGGGACTATTTCAATGTGGTCGGCCTTCCCGTGTGCCGGCTGAGCCTGCTTTTAAAGCAAATCATGGAGGAATCCGTATGAAAAACTTTTTCTCAAAACGGGTCCGCATCGTGCTGATCGTTGCGGTGCTTCTGGCCATCGTGCTGACGGTCATCAGCTCTCTGACCGGGCTGAAGCTGCCGGAGATGGTGGTCAAGGGCATCCTGACCCCCATCCGCACCGGCGTGAGTCAATTGACCGACCAGGCGGAAAATCTGTATAATTATATGTTTAAGTACGACGCTCTGGAGGCGGAGAACGAAGCACTGAAGGAAAAGCTGGCGGAGCTGGAGGATAACGCCCGCCGGGCTGACTCCATGTCCCGTGAGAACAGCCATCTGCGGGCCGCGCTGGGTCTGAAGGAGGCCAACCCCTCCTGGGAGTTGGTGGACAGCTACGTCATCTCCCGAAGCTCCCAGGACTGGTCGTCGACCTTTACCATCAACAAGGGCAGCACCTCCGGCATCGAGGCCGGTATGTGCGCCATTACCTCCAACGGCGAGGTGGTGGGTCTTGTCAGTGAGGTAGGCCCCAACTACGCCGAGGTCAAGACCCTGCTGGACTCCTCTCTGGAAATCAGTGCCAACATTGCCTCCTCCGGCTATAACGGCATGGTCCAGGGCGGCTATGCCTCCGGACTGGAGGGAATGCTTCGGATGAACTACCTGCCCAGCTCCGCTGTCATCCGCAACAACGACCAGGTGGTGACCACCGGCTCTACCGTCTACCCCCGAAATCTCACGGTGGGCTATGTGATCGATGCCGGCTTTGACGACACCGGCGTAGCCAAGTATGCCCTGCTGAAGCCTGCGGTGAACGTAGGCAGCCTGGAGATGGTATTCATTGTCACCGAATACGAAGCCGGGTGATCGCTATGGCAAAAAAGTACGAATTTAAACCGGATAAGCCGATCTCCGGCTTTTTCAGCAAACTCCATCTGACCGCCAAGCAGCGCCGCTCGCTGCTGAAATGGCTTTTGTATGCTCTGGTGCTGGTGGTGCTGTCGGTGCTGCAGGATGTGCTCCTGTCCCGGCTGGATATCCTCGGTGCCACCACGGAGCTGGTGCCCTGCGGTATTTTTCTGATCTGTCTGCTGGAGGGCGCGGAAAGCGGCAGTTTGTTTGCCCTGCTGGCCTCCTGTGTGTACCTGTTCTCCGGCAGCTCTGCCGGCAACCATGTGATCGTGCTGATCACCGTCATTGCCGTGCTGGTCACCTATCTGCGGCAGAGCTTCCTGCAAAAGGGCTTCGGTGCCGCCATGCTGTGCACCGCCGGGGCAATGGTGCTCTATGAAATGGCCCTGTTCTTCATTGGGCTGTTCTTTGCTCTGACCCTGTGGGGCCGAATCGGCGTCTTTGCCCTCACTGCCGGGCTATCCCTTCTGATCGCGCCGGCTCTGTATTTTCTGTTTTTGGCCATCGGCAAAATTGGAGGCGAATCATGGAAAGAATAACCAAACACCGGGTCCAAATCCTGGTGGCCCTTTTCCTGCTGGTGGTCATGTTCTTTGGCTTTAAGCTGTACGATCTGCAGATCATCGAGACCGACGGTAACACCGATAACACCACCACCTTCACCACCCGCACCCGGGTCAAGGCAGACCGGGGCGATATCGTAGACCGCAACGGCAATGTCCTTGTGGGCAACCGGGCCAGCTATGACCTGACCATCAACCACTACGTACTGATCACCGCCACCGGCACCAACAACCATCTGTACCGACTGGCGAAGCGGTGTGTGGAAGCGGATGTAGAATACAACGACCACTTCCCCATCTCCCGGGAGCGGCCCTTCGTCTATACCCTGGACGAGTATAACTCCACCTGGCAGGGCTACTTCCAGCAATACCTGTCCTATTTGGGCGGCCTGGACTCGGACATCTCCGCACCGGTTCTGATCGAGCTTCTGCGGGAACACTACGATCTGCCCGCCGAGTGGACCGAGGAGGAGGTCCGGGGGGTTTTGGGTGTATGGTATGAACTGGACCTGCGCCGCGCCGTCCAGACCCTGCCGATGTATGTATTTCTTGACGACGTCAGCGACCAGGACCTGGCTGCCATCGCAGAGCTGAACATTCCCGGCCTGAACGTGGAGGCCTCCACCGTCCGGGAGTATTACACCGAATATGCTGCCCATATTTTGGGCTATGTGGGCCCCATGACTGCCGCGCAGTGGGAGACCTACAAGGAAAACCCCGACTATTCCATGGATTCCCATATCGGACAGGACGGCATCGAGGCCGCCTTTGAGGAATACCTCCATGGTGTGGACGGCTGGCGTGAGGATACCGTTGCCACCGACGGCACACTGATCTCCTCCCGCTACATCGTGGAGCCCAAGGCCGGCTCCAACGTGGAGCTGACCATCGATATCAACCTTCAGCGGCAAGCGGAGGAACAGCTTGCCACCACCATAAGATCCCTGCAAAACAACCCCAACGAGTATGCCGACGGCAAGGATGCCCAGGGTGCCGCCGTCGTAGCTATGGACACCCAAACGGGCGGTATCCTGGTCTGCGCCAGCTACCCCACCTACGATCTAAACACCTTCTTTGAAAACTACAACGAGATTTTGGAGATCAAGGACAACCCCCTGTTCAACCGAGCCCTAAACGGCATCTATCCTCCCGGCTCCACCTACAAAATGTCTATGGTCATCGCCGCCATCGACTGCGGTCTGATCTCCTCCTCCTCCACCATCTTCGACAAGGGTGTTTACACGGCCTACGCGCCGGGCTTCGCCCCCCAGTGTCTGCTGTACACCAACCGCAAAGTCACCCACGGCAGGCTCAACGCAGCAGAAGCCCTTCAGGTCTCCTGCAACTACTTCTTCTACGACCTGGGCGACCGGATCTCTCTGAACGCCATGGACTCTACCGCCAAGGCCCTGGGTCTGGGCGAGCCCACCGGTGTGGAGCTTCCGGAAAAAACCGGCTACCGGGCCAACGAGGAGACGAAAAAGAAGCTATATAAGGGCGACAAGGGCAAATTCTTCCAGGCTGATAAAGTCTCCTCCGCCATCGGCCAGGCAGACAACCGCTTTACCCCCCTGCAGCTTTGCGTCTACGCCTCCACCCTGGCCAATCGGGGCACCCGGTATAAAGCCACCTTCCTGAACCGGGTGGTATCTTCGGACTACCGCAGTCTGCTTTTGGACAGCGAGCCTACCGTCCTGAGCCATCTGGACATCTCCGACGATGCCTACGGCGCTTACACCACCGGCATGAACCTGGTTACCAAAAGCGCCCGGCTGACCGGTACGGCCGCCGCCGCCTTTAAGAATTACCCCATTGAGGTCTGCGCTAAGACCGGCACGGCAGAAAGCGGCCCGTCCACCTCTGCCAACGGTGCTTTCGTGTGCTACGCGCCCTACTCTGAGCCGGAGATCGCCATCTCCGTTTACGGCGAAAAGGCCGGCCACGGCAGTGAGCTGGCGGTGGTCGCCCGGTCTATTTTAGACGCGTATTTTGAAATAGGCGATGCCGGTGAGGTCGCCGTGTATGAAAACAAGCTGAGCTGAAAACGCCCCGTATTTGGAGGTTTCTTATGAGCAAGACTACTTTTATTGCCGCAGGGGATGCCTTTATCACCCGGCGTCTGCCCCCGGAGGGCTATCCGGGCTTCGCTCCTCTCCGGGAGCTGATCGAACAGCACGATGTCCGGTTTTTGAACCTGGAATCCACCTTCCACAACTATGAGGGCTATCCCGCTGCGGAAAGCGGCGGCACCTGGGCCCTGTCGGACCCCAGAACGCTGGACGATGTAAAACGCTACGGCTTTAACCTGTTTACCACCGCCAACAACCACACCGGCGATTACGGCGAGGGCGGCATTCTCGCCACCATCCGCCATTTGCAGGCGCGGGATATGGTGTTTTCCGGCACAGGCAAGCACCTGGCCGATGCCGCCAAGGCCTGCTACCTGGAAACAGAGCATGCCCGGGTGGCGCTGATCAGCTGCGCTGCCTCCTTCCCCAATTCCTGCCGCGCCGGAGCGCAGACGGAAAACATGGCCGGTCGCCCCGGCCTGAATCCTTTGCGGTTCACCCGGCTGTACCATCTGGATCCGGAGCATTTTGCCATGGCCCAGGCCGTGGCGAAAGCCAGCGGTGTCAATGCTACCCTGGAGAAATCGGTCCGCAACGGCTACGTCATGCCCCCCCAGGAGGGCACCCTGTCCATCGGCCCCACGAAGTTCGTCCGGGATGAACGGTGCTGGGTGGAGAGCTTCCCCAACCGGCAGGATATGACCCGCATCGAGCAGGAGATCGCCGAAGCCCGGCGGCAGGCAGATATCGTGCTGGTCACCATCCACAGCCACGCCATGGACGGCGACGACACCACCGAGCCTGCCCAGTTCCTTAAAACCTTCAGCCACCGCTGCATCGATGCCGGTGCCAATGTGATCATCGGCCACGGCCCCCATGAGCTGCAGGGCATCGAGCAGTACAAAGACGGCCTGATCCTTTACAGCATCGGCAACTTCATTTTCCAAACGGAGACCGTGGAATTCCAGCCCTGGGACGCCTTCGCCAACCGCAGCCTGCCCCTGGACATGAAGGTAGGCGCTTATATGGATGAACGCAGCCAGGGCGGCACCAAGGGCTACTGTGTCCAATGGCCGATCTGGAATGCCGTGCTGCCCTCCTGGACCATGGAGGACGGAAAGATCACCGCGCTGAAGCTGTACCCCATCACCCTGGGCATGGACAAGGCCCGGCCACAAAAGGGCGTGCCGGTTCTGAACGGCAGTCTGGAGACCCTAGCCTACATGCAGAAGCTGTGCGCTCCCTACGGCACCCAGCTTACCATCGACGGCGGTGTAGCCACCGTATGTCTGAAATAACGAGGTGGCTGATATGAACATATTTGAAACCATCAATTCCCTGGCCGACGGTATACAGGAGGAGCTTGTGACCCTGCGCCGGGATTTCCATAAGCATGCCGAGTCCGGCTGGTTTGAGGTCCGGACCTCCTCCCTGGTGGCCCGGTATCTGACGGAGCTTGGCTATGAGGTGCTGGTAGGCGAGGATGTGTGCCTCCGGGAAGCCCGGATGGGCGTTCCGCCCCAGGAATCCCTGGACGCCGCTTATCAGCGGGCCATCGACCAAGGCGCAGACCCGGAATTTGCCGCCGCCGCCAAGGACGGCATGACCGGTGTCATCGGCATTCTCCGCTGTGGCGAAGGTCCGGTTGTCGCCATGCGCTTTGACATAGATGCCCTGGGTGTCATCGAATCCGACAGCCCGGACCATGCCCCTGTAAAGCTGGGCTTTGCCTCCATCAATCATGGCGCTATGCACGCCTGCGGCCACGACGGACATACCGCCGTGGGTCTCGGCGTTGCCAAGGTGCTGATGGCACTGAAGGATCAGCTCCACGGCACGGTCAAGCTGATCTTCCAGCCTGCGGAGGAAGGTGTCCGGGGTGCCAAGGCCATTGTGGAGAAGGGCCACCTGGACGATGTGGATGTATTCGTAGGCAGCCATTTGTCCTCCAAGGCTCCGGAAAATCCGGTCCTCATCATCCCCGGCTCTTACGGCTCTCTTGCCACCTGCAAATATGACGTGGTTTACCATGGAAAAAATGCCCACGCCGGCGGCGCGCCCCATGCCGGCTGTAATGCTCTGCAGGCCGCCGCGGCGGCTGTCATGCAGCTTTACGCCATTCCCCGTCACGGCGGCGGCGCTTCCAGGATCAATGTGGGTACGCTCCATGCCGGTACCGGCAGAAATGTGATCGCCGATATTGCAAAAATGGAGATCGAGGTCCGCGGCCAGACCACAGCCATCAACCAGTATATGTGCGACTTTGCCGAGAAGATCCTGCGCAACACCGCCGATACCTACGGCTGCACCTGCCAGATCACCCTGATGGGCGCAGCGGATTCCATGAACAGCGACGAGGACCTGGCCCGCCAGCTCCAGGCTGTGTGCCGGGACAAACTGGGCATGCCTGTGTCCGAAAAACCCCTTGTGGTCAGCGGCGGCAGCGAAGACGTAGCCTATATGATGAACCGGACCCAGTCCCACGGCGGAAAGGCCACCTTCCTGCGGATCATGACACCCATGGCAGGCCCTGCGCACAACCGACTCTACGACTTTGATGAGGCGTGCCTGAAAAACGGTGTGAAAGCCTTCTGCGGCATCGCCGCCGATACCCTCGGGTAAACAATCAGCAAAGCTCCCAGGTGCATTGCACCTGGGAGCT
>JAZNDJ010000019.1:0-14847 GCA_045588045.1 Faecousia sp. | reverse complement strand
ACTATTCACTATTACTTATTACTTCCAAAAATCCCGAATGCGTTTTTAGTGAAAAGTGAATAGTGAAGAAGTAAAAAGTAAAAATCCCGAACGCTTTTGCATTCGGGATTTTTGGTCCGGACGACAGGATTCGAACCTGCGGCATCTTGCTCCCAAAGCAAGCGCTCTACCAAACTGAGCCACGTCCGGATATTGCGTTTTGAGATTGAAAAATCGTTTCAAATGTGGTCAGTTATGTCTCTGAAAAATCTGACAGAAAAACTGAGAACATTTAAGGTGGCAAAAAATTGGAACTGCGGTAAAAACAGGAAAAGCCAACTGTTTCTAGAGCCCCAAAATTCCTGCGTTGTAATCCTAAACCAGGCACACTGCCAACTGGGCCACACCCGGATATGTACCACATTATACACCACGGAAACGAAAAAAGCAATCAGAAAATATCGGACTCTGACTGCGTGGGCGTACTGTGAAAGAAAATGTGCCTGCACCGAATTCGATACAGGCGCATAATTTTTTAGGATTTCTTGTTCTTGGGCTCGACTTTCTTTTTTGTACCGTCGGGATAGACGATGTAGGTGTTGTCCAGTTGTCCGGTCAAACTTGCCTTCACGGAGTCAATATAGATCCGGCGCAGATTATCCCGCTCTGCCAGCTCCTCATCCGACAGTCCCTCAGCCTTTGCTTTTCGTGCCAGCTCGTTGATCCTGGCGATGACTTTTTCCATTTCCATACACGGTAACCTCATACGTAGCGGTCAATGACCACGGAAATACGACCCTTCTTCGTAGGGCCGCTGATGGTTTTCAGCTTAATTTTGCCAAGTCCCCGGACAGAAACCTTTGCGCCCTCCTGGACCGTGCGGTCAGGCTTATCACAGGGCAGTCCGTCAATGGCGGCCCGTCCGGTGGTCACGTATTGGGCTGCCAGACTTCGACCTACCCGGAATCCGGCACTGATGACACTTTCAAGCCGCAGGGATGCCAGGGTGTCCCGGATCTCTTTTACCTCCGGGTCTGGGATCTGCACCTGGGTCAGCGGCACTTGCGCCAAACGGAGCTTTGTCCGCCCGGCACTTGTGAAATTTTGCAGCACATAGCCGGAAATTTCAGCGGTCACAAAGAAATCGCAGTAGCCGCTACCGACACAAATATCGCCAACGGTCTCCCGACCGATCCCGGCACCCATCAGCGCCCCGAGAAAATCCCGGTGGGAGGGGGTGTCGCCTTCAAAGAAGGAAGCGCGCAGGCAGACCAAAGGCCCACCGTCCTCCCTTAGGGCTGATTCATCTAGATAGTCCGGCAGGTACACCAGCATTTTTCGCTCGGCGTCTCCATAGCCGCCACAGGCGTAGAGCCCCTCCAGATCCCCGAACAGATACCGGGTCATCTCCAGCTCCCGGGGAGACAGGAAACAGGAATTGGCCGGGATGTTCTTTCGCAGACCGGCGCTGATCTTATCCCAGACCTTGGCAAGCAGGAGCTTGTCCTCCGGTGTCCTGGCAATTTTTTCAATGTTGCTTCTGTCCATTCATTTCACCGTAACCTATTATACCACAGCTTTTTGCCAATGCAAGGGAAGTTTTCCTTGTGTCGGGAGAGTTTGTGCGATATAATATCAAAAAAGAAAGCAGGTGAAGGGTATGATCGTGGGAATCATCGGCGGCGGTGCGTCGGGAATGGCGGCTGCATTGGCGGCGGCGCAAAACCCCAATGTGCAGGTGGAGCTGTTTGAGCGCCAGGCACGGCTAGGCAGAAAGCTGCAGGCCACCGGTAACGGCCGGTGTAATTTGACAAATCTTCATGCCGGATCCGGGAGCTACCACGGCGAGGAGGCAGCATTTGCAGACCGCGCGCTGGAAGCATACAGCCCCGAGCAGACCCTTGCCTGGTTTGCCCGGCTGGGCCTTTACACGGTGGCGGAAAGCTCTGGGCGGGTCTACCCCTACTCAGACCAGGCCAACTCTGTGGTGGACGTGCTGCGGCTGGCGTTGGAAAAAGAGAATATCACCGTCCACACCGGCACCGAGGTCCAAAAGCTTCGCCGCCAGGGAGAGGGCTTTTTGATCGATGAGCGGATCTACTGTGACCGGCTGATCATCGCCTGCGGCGGCCTTGCAGGCACCAAGCTGGGGGGCACCATGGCCGGCTATAAGCTCCTTGCCAAATTCGGTCACAGATCTACCCGGCTGCGCCCGGCCCTTGTTCAGCTGAAAAGCGACTGGCACGGCTGTATTGCCTTGAAGGGGGTAAGAGCCAACTGCCGCGTACAGATCTGCCGGGATGGCGAGCTGTTTTCCCAGAGCACCGGCGAGGTGCAGTTTACCGAGTATGGCCTGTCCGGTCCGGTGATCTTCGAGGTCTCCCGGGATGCCTGTGCCGGGGCAGGAAAGTGGACAGCCGAGCTGGATTTTCTGCCCGATTGCAGCGGCGAACAGCTGCTTGATATGCTGAAAAACAGACTTTGCTCAAATCTGACGGTGGATGATCTGCTCACCGGCATTCTCCATAACCGCCTCGGTCGGGTGCTGACAAAAGCCGCTGGACTGAAGGGAACCCAGCCGGTCCGGGAGTTGACGGATCGGGCGTTTGCTGCTGTGTGCGAAGCGGTAAAAAGCTTTGAGGTGATTTTGACGGAGCCCCTTGGCATGGACGCAGCTCAGGTGACAGCCGGCGGTGTCCTCACCCGGGACTTTGACCCGGAGACTATGGAAAGCAAGCTGGTTCCGGGATTGTTCGCCTGTGGCGAGGTGCTGGATATCGACGGCGACTGCGGTGGTTATAATCTGCAGTGGGCCTGGAGCTCCGGCTTCTGCGCGGGCCACCATGCAGGAAAGGAATAATGTATGATCCGAATACGCGACATTGCCTTGCCACCGGAGCACAACGTCAATCAGTTGTCCTTCGAAGCGGCAAGACTGCTGAAAATACCCAACTCCAAGGTCCGGGGGGTCAAGCTTGTCCGCCGTAGTGTGGATGCCCGGAAGAAAAATGACATCCGGGTGGTTTATACCGTGGATGTGAAGGTGGATGGCAACGAGCAGAAGATCCTGCGCCAAAGCCGTTGCCGGTGGGCATCCCTTGCGCCGTTCAACCGCTATAAACCTGTGCGTACTGCCAAGGAATCTGCGCTACGCCCGGTGGTGGTGGGCTTTGGCCCTGCCGGAATGTTTGCCGCCCTTGCCCTTGCCATTGCAGGCCTGCGGCCTGTTGTGCTGGAGCGGGGCGAGGATGCGGCGACCCGAACGGAAAAGGTAGAGCGGTTTTTCGCCACAGGCCAACTGGACATCAAAAGCAATGTCCAGTTTGGGGAGGGGGGCGCCGGTACATTTTCCGACGGCAAGCTCAATACCGGTGTCAACAATCCCAGGATCGGCTGGATCCTGGAGCAGATGGTGGCCGCCGGTGCCAGGGAGGATATCCTGTTTGATGCCAAGCCCCATGTGGGTACGGATGTCCTTTTGACGGTGGTGCAAAATATCCGTCAGAGGATCATTTCCCTGGGCGGCGAGGTGCGCTTTTGCAGCCAGGTGGTCAATATTCTCAGTCACGACGGCCGGTTGACCGGTCTGGAGCTGTCCGACGGTAGCACAGTGGACTGTGACCGGGTGATCTGGGCCATCGGACACAGCGCCCGGGACACTTTTGAAATGCTTTTACAACGGGGCATTTCCATGGAAGCAAAGCCCTTTGCCATGGGCGTGCGGATCGAGCATTCCCAATCTATGGTCAACGAGGCCCAGTATGGCAGGAACGACCCGGTCTTGCCCCCAGCGGATTATAAGCTTGTGAAGCATTTAGATGAGGAAACGGTCTATACCTTCTGTATGTGCCCCGGCGGTTATGTGGTGGCAGCGGCATCTGAAGCAGGCCGGGTGGTCACCAACGGCATGAGCTATGCTGACCGGGACGGCGAAAATGCCAATGCCGCCCTGCTTGTGACGGTGAATCCCAAGGATTTTCCCGGCGAGGATGCCCTGGCCGGTGTGCGTTGGCAGCGGCAGATCGAGGAAATGGCTTACGAAGTTGGGGGTGGCGGCTACAAAGCCCCTGCCCAGCGGGTAGAGGATTTTCTGACGGGCAGACCCAGCGACGGCCCCGGTGCGGTCAAGCCTACCTACCGCCCCGGTGTGACCTGGTGCGATCTGCATGATGTGTTACCGAAAAAGATCACCCATGCGCTCGAAGAAGCCATTCCACTTTTGGACGGCAATCTCAAGGGCTTTGCCCACCCGGACAGCGTTTTGACAGCGCCGGAGACCAGAAGCTCCTCTCCTGTGCGGATCCTTCGGGGAGAGGATAAGCAGTCTGTAAGCCTTAGGGGCTTGTTCCCGGCAGGAGAGGGCGCCGGATATGCCGGGGGGATCATGTCCGCAGCCATTGATGGCATCGTCTGCGCCGAGGCACTTATGGAATCCATGTAAGGACTGCCTGTGGACTTAATATCAAAAATACTCCTGGTCGATGGGGATAAAACCGCCAGATCGATCAGGAGTATTGGTTATTTTCATCAAACTGTAAATGGGCGCGGGATCAGAAATTTCCTACCTGCTGACCCTTGAGCTGAAGCTGGAGCTTGTCAGCAATCAGGGCGATGAACTCAGAGTTGGTGGGTTTGCCTTTGGTGTTGGAAACGGTGTAGCCAAAGAATCTTTGCAGAGTATCCAGGTCGCCACGGTCCCAGGCTACTTCAATAGCATGGCGGATGGCCCGCTCCACCCGGGAGGGCGTGGTTTGGAATGTCTTGGCCACCTGGGGATATAATACCTTTGTAATGGCGTTGATCACGTCCATATCGTTGACGGCGATGATAATGGCCTCCCGCAGATATTGGTAGCCCTTGATGTGTGCCGGGACACCGATTTCGTGGATGATGCTGGTGACCATGGATTCGATGCTGGTGGCATTGACCTGCCGGGGCAGAGGCTTGCACGGACCCTCACCGCCACGGATCTCCTCCAACCGCTCTACCAGCGCGGTCATATCACAGGGCTTGACCATCAGGTAGCGAACGCCCAAGTTGGCAGCGGAGGAGGCTACATAATCGGTAATGAACCGGGATGTGGCCAGTGTTGCAGGGCGATGCTCCATGGCGGATATGGCTTTGAGCACAGCAAGGCCGTCCTTTTTTGCCAGCATTAGGTCCAAAACCAGAATGTCGGGCTTGCGCTCGGAGACCATGCGGATGGCCTGCTCTCCGTCGTTGGCTGTGCCGAGCACCTGGAAGCCATCAGAGCTACGCAGTGCGTTTGTAAGTCCTGTGCAGAATTCCTCAGCGTTGTCTGCGATGATTACAGTTGTACGGTTGTCCATAAGTTCCTCTCCTAAAGTATGAAATTCGATCCCCTTATATGAATCAGTGGTGTCCCCACCTGCTTGCGACAAATATAATTTAGCATAACGCAGGGCTTTTTGCAAGGAAAAATGGGAACAATCGCTCGACAAAAAACTAAGTAAAACCAGTAAAAACTGATAAAAAACACACAAAACAACAAAATTCGACCTGTGGAAACAAAAACGGACAAACATTGACGGCGTTCGTCAAATACTGTACAATCAAATACAAGGATATGAAAGAGAGGGCTTTTTCATGGATCGTATGACGGCACAACTGAAGGACTTTTTGGACCACGCGCATAGTGTATATCATGCTGTGGCGGCACTGAGCGGGCTGCTGGAGGAGGCGGGCTATTCCTATCTGTCTGAGCAGGAGGATTGGCAGCTTGTTCCCGGCGGCAAGTATTATCTGACCCGGGGCGGAAGCGCGCTGATCGCATTCCGCGTGCCAACAGGAGCGCCGCAGGGCTTTATGATGACTGCCAGCCATTCCGACCGTCCTACCTTTAAGGTGAAGGAAAATGGAGAACTGGCCGGCGCCTATACCCGGCTGTCTACGGAAAAATATGGCGGTATGCTGATTGCCCCTTGGCTGGACCGGCCTTTGTCTGTTGCAGGCAGGGTCATGGTGGAGACGGACACGGGGGTAGAGAGCCGCCTGATCGATATTGACCGGGATCTTATGCTGATCCCCAATGTTGCCATCCACATGAACCGCAAGGCTAACGAGGGCTACGCCTGGAATGCTGCGGTGGATACCCTGCCGCTGTTGGGCGGCAAGAACGCGGCCGGACGGTTTTGGCAGCTGCTTGAAGGAGAAGCTGGCGGCAAGATCCTGGGCCATGACCTGTATCTGTATATCCGGCAGGAAGCCAGCGTGTGGGGCGTCAATGGGGAATATATTTCCGCTGCCGCGCTGGATGACCTGGCCTGTGCCTGGTGCTGCACCCAAGGCTTTTTGACCGCCGCCGCCACCCGGGCGATCCCGGTGCTGTGCGTCTTTGACAGCGAGGAGGTAGGCTCCGCCTCTACCCAGGGCGCAGGCTCCACATTCCTGGAGGACACCCTGCAGCGGATCTGTAAGATCCTGGACCTGGATATCTACCGGCAGCTGAGCCGTTCTTTCATGCTCTCCGCTGACAATGCCCATGGGATCCATCCCAACCACCCGGAATATGCCGATCCCAATAACGCACCGGTGCTGGGGGAGGGAGTGGTGCTTAAGTTCAATGCCAGCCAGCGTTACACCACAGACGGTGTGTCCGCTGCCGTTTTCCGCAAGGTCTGCGCCATGGCGCAGGTCCCGGTTCAGACCTATTGCAACCGGGCTGACATTCCCGGTGGCTCTACCCTGGGCAATATATCCCTGGCCCATGTTTCGGTGCCCACGGCGGATATCGGCCTGCCCCAGCTGGCCATGCACTCCTGCTACGAAACTGCTGCACTGACAGATGCGGTCAGTTTGCAAAAAGCGATGACCTGTTATTACAGCCGCAGCCTGGAGTCTACGGCAGGCGGTGGGTACGACGTGTTGTAAAATTGGCATTTTTCACAAAAATCGACAGACAAAACTGTGAGAAACCACCATTGCGAATGGTGGTTTCTTGTGGTATTATTATAGCATCCGGGCATAGTGTGTTCTACTCCACAAAAATAGGCATGCTGTGTCACAAAAGGAGGAAATAAACAACCGTTAGACTCACGGTGCGGCAGTGTGGAGACCTGTCGTAATACCCCTGCTGTTTTACCCGGCAGCGGTGAGAGCATACGCGAGGAGTCGGTATGCTTAGAGTCGGAAAACATGTCAACTGTATCCCTGAAGAACATCAAGAAGATCTACCCGTTCAGCGGCGATGACGTCAAGCGGAACAAGCGCAAGGCTAAGGCTAAGAAGAAGGTAGAGGATCACGAGAAGAAGGTCAACCTGCAGGTTACTGAGCAGGGCGTCGTCGCTGTTCAGGAGTTCAACCTGGAGATCCAGGACAAGGAATTCATCGTTCTGGTCGGTCCTTCTGGCTGCGGTAAGTCCACCACCCTTCGCATGGTCGCCGGCCTGGAAGAGATCTCCGAGGGCGAGCTGTGGATCGGCGACCGTCTGGTCAACGACGTTGCTCCCAAGGATCGCGATATCGCTATGGTCTTCCAGAACTACGCTCTGTATCCCCACATGACCGTGTATGAAAACATGGCCTTCGCTCTGAAGCTGCGCCACATGCCCAAGGCTGAGATCGACCGCAAGGTTAAAGAAGCAGCCGAGATCCTGGACATCACCCAGTACCTGGGCCGTAAGCCCAAGGCTCTGTCCGGCGGTCAGCGTCAGCGTGTCGCCATTGGTCGTGCTATCGTCCGTGACCCCAAGGTCATGCTGATGGACGAGCCCCTCAGTAACCTGGACGCCAAGCTGCGTAACCAGATGCGTGCTGAGATCATCAAGATGCGTGAGCGCATCGACACCACCTTTATCTACGTTACCCACGACCAGACTGAGGCTATGACTCTGGGCGACCGTATCGTCATCATGAAGGACGGCTTTATCCAGCAGATCGGCACGCCTCAGGAAGTCTTTAACCACCCCTACAACCTGTTCGTTGCCGGCTTCATCGGTTCTCCCCAGATGAACATGTTCGATGCAAAGCTGATCAAGCAGGATGGCAAGTATGCCGTCGATCTGAATGGCTATGTTGTGGAGCTGTCCGCAGAAAAGCAGGCTGCTCTGGCTGCCAACAATGTCCAGGAGCAGGAGATCCACCTGGGTGTCCGTCCCGAGCACATTGGCTTGGCCGACAGCGGCGTTGCTGCCAAGATCGACGTTCACGAGCTGATGGGTTCCTCTGTCCACCTGCACGTCAATGCAGCAGGCAAGGACATCGTCGTGATCGTTTCCACTATGAACATGACCGGTGCAGAGGTCGCTGCTCTGTCCGCCGGCGTTTCTGTCAACCTGAGCTTCACCGGCAATGTGTGCCACGTCTTCAGCAAGGAGACCGGTATCAATCTGGAAGCTTAACTTTTCCTACATCAGCAGGCCTGCCATTTCGGCGGGCCTGCTTTTTTGTTGGATGTGCCTAGATTTCTTGGGGTAAAGGGGCGGCGATGGACGGGTTTTTCTTGACAAATGAACAAAAAAGTATTACTCTCATATCATACTGTGTGATGATTTTTGAATCGTCCCCAGATAAATCCGTTTCTGCGTCCGATGGTCTTTTGCCGCGGTCAACGGCAGGAGCGCCAAAGGAGTATTTTTATGCGCGGAAGTGGCATTTTGATGCACATTACATCGCTGCCCGGTCCATACGGCATCGGCACGATGGGTAAAGAGGCCTACGCGTTTGTGGACTTTTTACAGAAGGCAGGGCAGAGCTACTGGCAGATCCTGCCCTTGACCCCGACAGGCTACGGCGATTCGCCTTACCAGTCCTGCAGCACCTTTGCAGGCAACCATTATTTGATCGATCTGGATACACTTGTGGACGAGGGCCTGCTTTGTCCATCTGATCTTGTGGGGATCGACTGGAACGATCAGGAAACCAAGGTCAATTACGGCAAGCTCTATAACAACCGTTTGGCTGTGTTACGAAAGGCCTACAGCCGTTTTGAGGACTGTGAGGAATTTAAGGATTTCTGCCGCAGCAACGGAAGCTGGCTGCCTGATTTCTGCCTGTTTATGGCTTTGAAGGACCGCCAAGGCGGAAAGGCCTGGAACCGGTGGGACGACGGCCTGAAATTCCGGGACCCCAATACCATCTGGAAGGCCCGGACGGAGCTGAAAGATGAGATCCGTTTTTATAGCTTTGTCCAGCACCTGTTTTATAAGCAGTGGACGGCACTGCGCAGATATGCCAATGATAAGGGTATCCGTATCATCGGTGACGTGCCCATTTACGTCCCAATGGATTCGGCAGATGTTTGGAGCAATCCGGAGCTGTTCCAGCTGGATGAATCGATGGATCCTGTGGCAGTTGCAGGCTGCCCGCCGGACCCCTTTGGAGAGGATGGTCAGCTCTGGGGCAACCCTCTGTACCGCTGGGATGTGCTGAAAAAGGATGACTATACCTGGTGGATCAACCGTTTGGCAGCGGCACAGCGGCTGTACGACGTGGTTCGTATGGATCATTTCCGCGGCTTTGAAGCCTATTGGTCCGTGCCCCACGGGGAGCGTACCGCCAAAAACGGAAAGTGGATCAAAGGACCTGGCATGGACTTCATCGATGCAGTGAAGAAAAATCTTCCGGATCTTGCGCTGATCGCCGAGGATCTGGGTTTCGTGACAGA
The DNA here is from genome assembly GCA_045588045.1 of Faecousia sp. GTDB lineage: Bacteria > Bacillota > Clostridia > Oscillospirales > Oscillospiraceae > Faecousia. The sequence continues at coordinate 5,242 of JAZNDJ010000019.1, read as the reverse complement.
GGAGGTAATGGCCCTGCGGGATGCCTCCGGATTCCCCGGCATGAAGGTCTTGGGCTTTGCGTTTGATTCCCGGGAGCCTTCGGACTACCTGCCCTATAACTACACGAGCAATTCGGTGTGCTATACCGGCTCCCATGACAATATGACCATGCGCCAGTGGCTTGAGACAGCCAGTGCAGACAGCCTGGCCTATGCCACACAGTATATGAAGCTGAGCCAGGAGGAAGGGTTGGTTTGGGGCGTGATCCGCACGGCCCAAAGCAGTGTATCCGATCTTTGTATCGTGCTGATGCAGGATTACCTGGACTTGGGCGGCGAGGCCCGCATGAATTTCCCGGGCACCTCCACCGATGCCAACTGGACATGGCGGGCAAAATCCGGCTATATTACCGATGCGTTGGCGCAGAAGATCCGCAGCTTGACGGAGCTGTACGGACGCTTGCCTGTAAAAAAATAAATCTTCCCGAATAGGAGAACCGATATGACTTATAACTGTCTGAATATTTTGAAGATGACAGAGGCACATCTGAAGCTGACGCACGACGTGTCTCTGAAGGAGGCAGCGCCCCAGCAGCTCCATGAGGCTCTGAGCACCGCCGTTATGATGACCATCAGCGAGAACTGGAATAATTGTAAGCATATGCGCCAGCACCAGAGAAAGGCATACTACCTGTCTGCCGAGTATCTGATCGGCCGCCTTGTTTACTCCAACCTCTATAATATGGGCATCCTGGAGGAGATGAAGCAGGTCTTTTCCGAGCACGGCGTGGACCTGGCCATCCTGGAGGATGTGGAGGATGCAGCCCTTGGTAACGGCGGCCTTGGCCGCTTGGCAGCCTGCTTCCTGGACTCTGCCGCCAGCACCAACATCCCGCTGTCCGGCTATGGCCTGCGGTATCGCTTTGGCCTGTTCAAGCAGAAGTTTGACGAGAACGGCAGCCAGATCGAGGGTGCCGATGACTGGGCAAAATTTGGTGATCCCTGGTCCTACCGCCGCTACAGCCATACAGTGAAGATCCAATTCCCGGAGCATACCGTTTTGGCTGTGCCCTACGATGTTCCTGTGATCGGCTACGGCACCGATAATATCGGCACCCTGCGTCTGTGGCAGTGCGAGGCCGAGGAGGAACTGGATTTCAACGCCTTCAACGACCAGGACTATATGCGCGCACTGACCCAGAAGAATAAGGCGGAGGACATTACCCGCGTCCTGTACCCCAATGATTCCACATGGGAGGGCAAACGTCTGCGCATTAAGCAGCAGTACGTCCTGTCCTCCGCGTCCCTGCAGGATATGCTCCGTGTCCACAAAGCGACCCACGGCAATGATCTGAGCCAGTTTGCCGAGTTCTATGCTGTGCAGCTCAATGATACCCACCCGGCTATGTCCATTCCGGAACTGATCCGTCTGCTGATGGCAGAGGGTATGGATTTTGAGCAGAGCTTCTCCATCGCGCAAAAGACCTTCTCCTACACCAACCACACCGTTATGGGCGAGGCACTGGAGAAGTGGCCCCTGGATCTGCTGCGCAGCGTTGTTCCTGAGATCGCGGACATCATCGTGCGCATCGATCAGAAGCTGAAAAATGAGCACCCCGAGCTGTTCATCGTCCGGGACAACACGGCCCATATGGCCAACCTGAGCGTCTATGTTGGCACCTATGTCAACGGCGTGGCGGAGATCCACTCCCAGATCCTGAAGGACGACGTGTTCAAGGCGTGGTACAATGTTTTCCCGGAACGGTTCCAGAATAAGACCAACGGCGTGACACCCCGTCGCTGGATGGGCCTGTGCAATCCCGAGCTGACCCAGATGCTCAAGTACCGCATTGGCGGTGATTTCCTCAATGACCTGGACCGGCTGGGTAAGCTCAAGCCCATGATCGATGATGATATGGTCACCCAGTTCAATGCCATCAAGCGGCAGAAGAAGGAGCAGCTTTGCCAGGTCATTGCCAAGAAGGAAGGTATCAAGCTCAATCCTGATTTCGTCTTTGATGTGCAGGTAAAGCGTCTGCATGAGTATAAGCGGCAGCTTCTGAATGCTCTGTCCATCGTGGATATCTACTTCCGCCTGAAGGACGGCAGCCTGCAGGACTTCCAGCCCACTGTCTACCTGTTCGGTGCCAAGTCTGCCCCCGGCTATGCCCGGGCCAAGGCTGTGATCCGCTATATCAACCGGATCGCCAAAATGATCAACAACGATCCTGCTATGGCCGACAAGCTGAAGGTAGTCTTCGTCCAGAACTATAACTGCTCCTACGCTGAGCATATCATCCCGGCGGCGGATATCTCCGAGCAGATCTCTCCTGCAGGCACGGAAGCCTCCGGCACCGGCAATATGAAGCTGATGCTCAACGGTGCCGTGACCTTGGGCACCATGGACGGCGCCAATGTGGAGATCGTCAAGGAAGCCGGCCAGGAGAACAACTATATCTTCGGCGCGACTGTGGACATTATCAATTCCAGCAGAGATTCCTACAACCCCCGCTGGATCTACGAGCATAACGACCGGCTTCGCCGTGCCATGGACACCCTGGTGGACGGTACTGTTCCCACCGACGACGATCAGCGCGATCTCTACCATGCCATCCTGGATGGCACCAACTGGCACCGGGCAGACCATTACTTCCTGATGATGGACTACGAGTCCTACCTGGAAGCCAAGCTGCGGGCAAACCGGGATTATGCAGACCGTCTTGCCTTTGGCCGTAAGTGTCTGCTGAACATTGCCAGCGGTGCCAAATTCTCCTCCGACCGGACTATCCGGCAGTATGCGCAGGAGATCTGGCATATCGAGCCTACCCAGTACTGATAAAAAAACGACTGCCCCGGAGCGATCCGGGGCAGATTCCATATAAAAAAGCCACAGCGCAAGCTGTGGCGAAATCATTTAGGGAAATGTCTTGGGAGACAGGGCGTGGAGGCCGGCATGGACCGGTGCTGCCAAATAGCAGAAGTAGATACAACGGACGAACTGGTATACATTTTTCAGGGAGGTAAGCCACTCCATCGCGCAGCACCTTCTTTCTTTCAAAAATCCTCGCATATTGTATAACAAAAAGCGCCATCCGTCTACTCATAAAATCACTAAAAAATAGGATTTTTTTGTAGAAAAACAGGGCAAACTGACAGTTTGCCCGGTAAAATGCATTATCCCTCGTTCACGACGATCTCTTTAAGCACCAATCCGGGGTTACGCCGGACGGTAAAATCGATGGCCCAGAAGCTTGAAAATACCAACAGACTTCTGCCACGGTAATCCTCCAAAAGCTCGGCATCGCTGCCCAGGTTCAGATCGCTCAAATCGCCGGGGTAGCTGTCGATCAGCCGGATCTCCTCGTAGGGTAGCCCCTCCATCCGCAGATCTACGCCGTACTCATTCTTCATCCGGTACTGGAATACGTCGAATTGCAGTGTACCCACAACGCCGACGATCACTTCCTCCATACCGGAGTTGGGGACCTTAAAGATCTGGATCGCACCTTCCTGGGCGATCTGTTCTGTGCCCTTGACAAATTGCTTGCGCTTCATGGAATCCTTGGCTGAGACTCGGGAGAAATGTTCCGGGGCGAAGGTGGGGATGCCGGAGTAAAGGAATTTCTTTCCCGGTACTGTGATGGTATCGCCAATGGAAAAAATGCCGGGATCAAACACGCCGATCACGTCGCCGGCGTAGGCTTCCTCCACGATCTCCCGCTCAGCAGCCATCAACTGCTGGGGCTGAGACAGGCGCATTTTCTTGCCACCTTGCATGTGATAGTATTCGGTCTCCCGCTGGAACTTGCCGGAGCAGATCCGCATGAAGGCAAGACGGTCCCGGTGTGCCTTGTTCATGTTGGCTTGAATCTTGAACACAAAAGCGGAAAAATCCGGGCTAAACGCATCCACAACACCGCAATCCGCCGTGCGGGACAGAGGCGGCGGTGTCAGCTTCAGAAAGGCCTCCAGGAAGGGCTCAATGCCGAAGTTGGTCAGCGCAGAGCCGAAAAACACAGGACTGAGGGTGCCGTTGCGGACAGCCTCCATATCCATCTCCCGGCCCGCAGACAGCAACTCCACATCATCGATCAGCTGCTGATGCTTTTGCTCGCTGTCCAAAAGCTGCGCGACCTGAGGGTCGTACAGGTCCACCGAAAGCTTATCGGCCTTTGCCTTGCCGTTTAATCCGGAGAAAAATAGAAGCTGACTGTTCTCCCGGTCATAAACGCCCTTGAAGTCCTTGCCGCAGCCAATGGGCCAGTTCATGGCATAGGTTTCGATCCCAAGCTCCCGTTCTACCTCGTCCAGCAGGTCAAAGGGATCCTGTGTCTCCCGGTCCATCTTGTTGATAAAGGTGAAAATGGGAATGTGGCGCATGGCGCAGACTTTAAAAAGCTTTCTGGTCTGGGGCTCAACGCCTTTGGCGCCGTCGATGACCATGACGGCGGAATCGGCGGCCATCAGGGTCCGGTAGGTATCCTCGGAGAAGTCCTGGTGACCGGGGGTGTCCAGAATGTTGATGCAAAATCCGCCATACTGGAATTGCATTACCGAGGACGTAACGGAGATGCCGCGCTGTTTTTCGATCTCCATCCAGTCGGAGGTGGCAGCACGGGAATTTTTCTTGCCCTTGACCACGCCTGCCTGGGCGATGGCACCGCCGTAGAGCAGGAATTTCTCAGTCAGGGTGGTTTTACCGGCGTCGGGGTGGGAGATGATGGCAAAGGTCCGGCGGCGGCTGATCTCTTGTTCTAAGGTTGACATAATATTCCCTCCAAAAATTTTTTGTGATGCAACGGGGGAACACTATGGGAAGGTGTAGAATTTCATAACATCCTCCAAAGGGAATTAAAATCAATTTAGTTTACCACAATTTCCGAATATTTACAAGTCCCGAAAACATGGGACAATTGACACGTTGGCAAATTTTGGGTATACTTAGGATGCTTGATCGCGGTTTTATAGAGGGAAGGATTATATGAAAGGAAAGCTGAAGCTGCTGTGGCAGCTGTTTATCACGTTTTTTAAGATCGGCGGATTTACCTTTGGCGGCGGCTATGCCATGATCCCACTGATCCAGAAAGAGGCGGTGGAGCATAGAGGCTGGGTCACAGACGAGGATATTCTGGAGATCATTGCCATTGCCGAATCTACCCCTGGCCCCATCGCCATCAATTCGGCGACCTTTGTGGGATATCGGACCGGCGGTGTGCTTGGAGCGGCCTGCGCTACCTTGGGCGTGGTGCTGCCCAGCTTTGTG
>JAZNDJ010000018.1:0-11893 GCA_045588045.1 Faecousia sp. | reverse complement strand
CTCCGGCAAGTTCCTGCCTGCTTACTACGCCGGCAAGATCTTCGAGTCTGATCCCTTCGCCCGTCTGGACACCACCGGTGTCGGCCAGCTGATGGATATGGCTGTTACCAAGGGCAAGGCTGTTCGCCCCACCCTGCACTGCGGCATCTGCGGCGAGCACGGTGGCGATCCCAGCTCCATTGAGTTCTGCCACAAGATCGGCCTGGACTACGTGTCCTGCTCCCCCTTCCGTGTGCCCATCGCCCGTCTGGCTGCCGCCCAAGCTGCTATCAAAGAATCTAAGTAATTAGCTTTATAAAGCAAAACTATCCGCCCGAAGAAATTCGGGCGGATTTTTCTATATGTTGAACTTAAAGAAAACCGTGGCATGATATTCAACAAATAAATAAATTGCATACTCTGCTGGATTTCGGCAGAGAGTTTTTTGTTGCAAGATTTTAGAACTATGTTATAATCATCAGTATTATAATATGCTGGGAATGATAACATGATAAGAAAACTTATGAACAGCAAAGCATTTGTAATATTGGGCGCGCTTTTCTGCTGCGCTTTATGGGGAATATCCACACCGATTGTGAAGGTGGGATACAACTATATAGATGAAACCCACATCCCGTCGCTCCTTTTGTGGGTGGGGTTGCAGTTCATCGTTTCAGGCTTTGTTGCGATTGGCATATATAGTATTTTTTCTAAAAAAATCGTGCTTCCCAAAAAAGAAAGTGTTAAAGGCGTTGTAATTATCTCGGTTTTACAAACAGTTTTGCAATATTCACTTTTGTACATAGGACTATCACAAACCACATCTGTGAAGGGCGCTATACTGAAAAGCACCGATGTGTTCTTTGTTGCGTTGATTGCAAGTCTTCTTTTTAAGCTGGAAAAACTAACAGTTAAGAAGCTGATCTCGTGTTTGATCGGTTTTTGTGGCATAATTGTTATGAATCTCGATGGATTGAGTTTGCAGATAAATCCTGTTGGAGATGGATTGGTACTACTGGGAATTGTTTCTTACTCTTTTTCCGTAATTATGACCAAACTGTTTGCCCAAAAGGAAGACCCTATCGTATTGTGCGGATATCAAATGGGATTGGGCGGTGCCACATTACTGCTGATTGGCATTATACTTGACGGCAAATTTGATTTTGTTGGAATGTTGCCTGTTTTCATAGGCTTGTCATTGATATATGCCGTGTCCTATACATTGTGGACGGTTTTGTTAAAATATAATCCTGCTTCAAGCGTTACGATTTATAGTTTTATGACGCCTGTTTTCGGTGTTATTTTTTCTTCGTTGCTCTTAAGTGAAGACGGAGGCGTGGCAGTAACAAATTTGATCGTAGCATTAGTTTTGGTCTGTGTAGGAATTATTCTTTGGGGATATGAGAAAAAATCTAATTCTCAAGCAAAAATCAAATAATATGTGCTTTTCAATCCCCTGCTTTTGTTGACTGCCGCCTTTTTGTGTGTGGCAGTTATGGTGTGTATCGGTAGTAAATAGATTGCACTAAATATTCTCCACCGGCGCAACTGTCGGTTTTCCCCGGATGCTATCGGCAAAAAAGGCCCCCGGTATACCCAAGGTATACCGGGGGCTAGAAATTAGGAATTATTCATAGTAGGCACTGTTCCAGATGGGGTTGCCCAGAGCCAGCAGGGAAAATTTTAGCTGCTCGTCATGGATTTCCACACGGTAGAACTTGGCGTTCTCATCGGCATCAAAAGCAATGTAGGTCATCTCGTTGGGGTCGACGGTTTGGCTGAACACCACGCCGGTATCGGAGAGCACATCTACGCGATAGGTGTGCGCGGGGTCGACGTGCTGCGCGTGGAAGTCTCCTACGCTGAACACCACACGCTGGCCAGCAAAGGTGCCGGTGCCGCCCATGATGGTGTCACCGATGCTCATACGTACGCCTACAGGACCGGCGGTATAGTTGCCAAGGCGCAACTGCCGGATGTAGGAGGTGTCCAGCTTCTGGGCACTGTATACCGTTGAAAGTGCCCGGTTGGTGGGAAGGCTATGGGCGTCGCAGCCGGCGGAAACATAGACACGCTTGTCAGCAGCAAGCAGACCGGTCCACAGCCAGTAGTTATCTTTAACCTTTTGGATACTGACATCCTTGTCTGCAGGGTCGAAGTAGTAGAGCACCTCATAGCCGATATGCTCAATGTAAAAATAGTCCAGGGGGTTGTCGGAGTCACCGGTCTCAGAGGTTTGCATGGGATGTGGAATGACGAAGTAACCGCCCTTATCCAGCACGGAGTTCATAATGTCTATGAAGGTAGCGGAGTCGAATTGCCGGTAATCAAACAGACCGTCTATGTAGCGGTACTGCTCAGGAAATTGATTCAAATGGGCCTCAAACTCAGAAAGGCTGGGGAAAATCATGTTATAGTGGAATTTGTTGCAGACCGCCGGGCGGTCCAGAATGTAGGTCATAGCCTCAGTACCGGTGATGAACAGGGTAGGATCCCACTCGTCCAGGTGCAGATGATCGGTCTGCTTGTGGTCCAGAATAGCGGCATATTCCATGCCTACAGAGGGCATACCTTCTTTCCACTCTGTCAGAGTGTTGTTGCCGTCACTGCGGCGACCAGTCTTGGCATGATCGTGGAGCTGACCGTGGTGGGCGGTTAGTCCGGCGTATTGGGACTCCAGCTTTGTAACATCTTCTTCAGAAGCGGTGTAGACTACAGGTGCGGGGTCGCCGCCGGTATTCTGCTCGGTCTCGCCGTTACCGCCACAGGCGCACAGCGCCAGGACCATTACAAGGAACAAAAAGAGACAAATAGGCTTTTTCATAATTTTCACCTAATAGGGTCGATACGGATGCTTACGCAAGGGTGTATATCTCAATTTTAAAGTCTACCCTAAGTATACTATTGAAAATAAGGAAAGTATAGTGCTTTATTGACAAAAAGATTACTGCCGGTGCTTTTTGACGGCAGCATCAGCTTTGTGTCGCAGCAGGTACAGAAGGTATGGGTATCGGACTGCCGGTTTTGACAGTTGGGACAGAGCATATCATTGCCTCCTTCTTGAAGCTTAACATACAGAAACAATAAAAACAAGATATCAAACAGAAAAGTACAAAAGCAGCAAAAAAAGTATTGTATTATTGTTGTTTTGCGGATATAATGGGCCTGTTCAAAAGTGAGGTTAGAAAATGAAAAGAGAAACATTTGGATCAAGGCTGGGATTTATCCTGGTCAGTGCCGGCTGTGCCATTGGCATCGGCAACGTTTGGAAGTTCCCCTATGTGGCCGGCCAGAATGGCGGCGGCGTGTTTGTTTTGTTCTATCTGCTGTTTTTGCTGATCATGGGCGTACCGGTTCTGACTATGGAGCTGGCTGTGGGTCGTGGCAGCGGCAAGGGTGCTGTGGGCGGCTATAAGGCGCTGCAGAAGCCCGGAGCAAAATGGCACATTCACGGCTGGGTCTGCCTGATGGGCTGCTTTCTGCTGATGATGTACTACACCACTGTTGCCGGCTGGATGCTGGGCTACTTTGTGAAGTTTGCAACCGGTACATTTGAGGGCCTCCAGGGCGATGCTGTTGGTGGTGTATTCTCTGCCATGCTGGCAGAACCTATGGAAATGATCCTATGGATGGCAGTCATCGTCATAGCCGGCTGTTTGGTGTGCAGCATCGGTCTGAAGAACGGTCTGGAGAAGATCAACAAGGTCATGATGCTGTGCCTGTTAGGATTGATCGTGGTGCTGGGCATCCACAGTCTGACGCTGGATGGGGCCAAGGAAGGCCTGAAGTTCTATCTGCTGCCGGATTTTGCCAAGGCATGGGATGCGGGGATCTTCAGCGTGATCGTGGCAGCCATGAATCAGGCGTTCTTTACCCTTAGCCTAGGCATTGCCTCCATGGAGATCTTCGGCAGCTATATGTCCAAGGACCATACCCTGGCCAGCGAGTCCCTGCGGATCTGCGGTCTGGATACCTTTGTGGCACTGATGTCTGGGCTGATCATCTTCCCCGCATGCTTCAGCTATAATGTCAGCCCGGATTCCGGTCCGTCTTTGATCTTCGTGACGCTGCCCAAGGTGTTTGCCCACATGACCGGCGGACGGATATGGGGAAGCTTGTTTTTTCTGTTTATGATCTTTGCCAGCTTCTCCACCGTGACGGCAGTGTTTGAAAATCTGATTGCCGGCTGTATCGAAAATTTCGGCTGGAGCCGGAAAAAGGCATCGGTGATCTTCTGCGTGGCTATGCTGGTCATGAGCCTGCCTGCTCTGTTGGGCTATAACCTGCTCAAGGACGTTGCGCTGATCAAGGGCATGGACATTTTGGACAGCGAGGACTTTATTGTGTCCAACCTGCTGTTGCCCATCGGTTCCCTGGTGTTCCTGCTGTTCTGCGTGACAAAGTGGGGCTGGGGCTTCGACAAATACATGGCAGAAGCCAATACCGGTAAGGGTATCAAGCTGCCTCGATGGCTTAAGCCCTATTTTCAGTTTGTTTTGCCGGTGCTGATCCTTGTGATCCTGATCATGGGACTGATCTGAATAAAAAAGACGGAAGGTAACCTTCCGTCTTTTAGTTTAGTGGGATGCCGAAGTAGGTAGGAAGCTCCGGGCTTCCGTCCAAGGCATGATACATGGCGCGGGGGTGTTTGCCGGGGAAAGAAAAAACTCCACTGGCGCAGCTAAAAGCAGGGACAATTCCGGGAACATCCTCCAATTTTCCGACAAATTCATGGAATTTAAAGACAGTTTCCTCCACAGCGCCGCAAAAAGCAGAGCCGGGACCTTCATAGAATCCCATGAAGGTTTCGGCATAAGCCAACGCAGACCCATCCTGCCATACCGCATCTGCAGGCAGGTGTTTTTTTCTGGCATCGGCATAGGCGCTTGCAGAGATCGGCCGCACAGCGACCGGTGCGGTCCCGGCGGGTACGGTGATGGTCTGCATGAGACAGCAGGGGGTGTAGCCAAGCTTTTCATACATACGGAACAGTGCCGGTTCTCCGGGCACCAAAAGCGCACCGGAATAGCCTGCCTTCTGTAAATGGCGGTGGGTGTCCTCCATCAGCCGGCGACAAAGCCCTTGTCCACGGAAGGCGATGTCCGTTGCCACCGCATACACATAGGCGAGCCGCTTGCCGTTCCACAGGCAGTCAAACCAATATAGGGCAGCGGCCAACGCGTCCTCCTTGTACAGGCAGCGGCATCGCTCCGGAGAAAAACCGGTGAGAAAAAAACCGTCGATGAATTCCGGGGTATCTCCAAAAGCCTGTTGCCACAGGGCTTTGAGCTCCGGAATACAGCGGGGCGCATCAATAGTCATAGCCGTCCTCCAAAAGGTGGGCCCAGTTCTTTTCGATCATGTGGTCCGGGCAATAGGAGAGCTTGGCTTTCCGGAGACCCTCCAAGCCCATGTCATCTTCCCGGTTCAGAAAGCGCAGCTCGGGGTGTTTTTCCCGCAGATAGGCGGCGAAGCCTTGGTTGATGGCAGCATAGGTGCCATCATAGGCATCCAGTGCCTTTTCAAAATGGATATCGAAGGTGTCGTGGGACAGGCGGGATCCCAAAGTCATGGCCTTGGGTTGTCCGCGTTCCGTCAGGAGCAGACCTTCCAGCCCAAGGGATTCCCTTTGGATCAAGGCTTTTTTCAATGCTGCCTGCTCCAGGTGGTAGTCGCCATGGGGATTCTCCTGCAGCCGCAGGTCATACCATTGCCCTACAAGCTGCTGAACGATGGGCAGGTTGTCTCCTGTGATCGGCTCTAAAACACAGTCCGGGTGATCCGCCCGGAATCGGTTCAGATGGTTGCGTTTGCGCTGGAATCTACGGCCCTTTAAATCGGCTAGGTCGTGGATATCGTAAACATAGTCAAAGGCATCCCGGTCAAAGTGATAGCGAAACCGACCGGGAAAAAGGGCTTCCAGCTCAGCACAGTCATCGGCAGTCAGACCGGTCAACCGGCAGGAAATTCCTCGGTGGTGGGCATCCGCGATAATGGCATCCAGCACAGGCTTCTTGTCCTCCGGCCCCACAGGGAACAGGTAAACACTTTTTCGGTTGAACTGGGAGAAAAAAGCCAGATTTCCGCCTACAAAGGCTGCCTTCTGCCGCCCCCAAAGATAGAGATTGCAAAAGCTGTACTCGCAGCCACGTTCGCCGCAGGCTTGCAGGATCTGGTCATATTGGTGCTTGCGCGTGGGATCTAATGGCTGAAAATCGATCATATTCGTCACTCCTTGGGGCTATGATACCACAGTCTTAGGTATTTCGCAACCAGCTGTCCAAATGTCTTGCGCGGATGGCGTAGTACAGGGATGTTCCCAAAATCAGCAGCACAGCCAGCTCGCCAATGGCCACATACAGGGCATTGAGCCAAAATCCGCCGCCTATGTAGAAGCTCAGCTCCCAGCCCACCAAAAGGCCGTTGAAGAGGGCCGGCATCAGCATGCCCAGCAGCGGGTATCCTTTGAGGGTTTTGCGCCGGGTCAGGTACATACCCCCCACAGACAGGAAGGTGGCGGCAGTACCCACAAGAAAATCCAGAGGCAGGGTATGGGCATAGGTGATGTTATACAGCAGGCAGCCTACGGTCAGACCGGGAACGGCTGCCGGTGTAAAAAAGGCCAGCACGCACAGGGCCTCCGCCACCCGGAATTGAATGGGCAGCGAGGTGCTTCCCGGCAGAAGGAGATTCTGCAGATGGGAAAGGGCCACGTAAAGGGCCGCCATCAGCGCGCCGTAGGCCAGTGACCGGGTTTGTTTGGTCATGAGAGCACCCTCCTCAAGAAAAAATGGGCAGTTCCCTGCCCATAAACAAAAAGATGGGCACACTAAGCCCATCCGAATCCCTAGTTTTGTTTATAGACAGGATGGTTACGAACTGTCTTATTAAGATAGCACGATTATAGCCGGTTCATACCTGCTTGTCAAGGCAGGAGCGGAAAAACTGTTTGACATTTTGGAAAAATCATGGTAAGATTCTCCCATATATATAGAGGGAGTAGCAAGCGCATTTTGCGTAGCCGGTCAACAACGCGGCCTTCGGGTCTGGCTTGGCTTTCAATTGCGAGACTCATGTGTACGGCGTGGCTATGCATGGGTTCCCGGTTCCGTGCATGGTTACAGATCATGGCGGATTTTTTTCGCCCATTTTATCGCCGGCAGCCTGCCGGAGAAGAGGAGTAGTTATGATTGACACATTTTTGTCCTGGTACAACGGTCTGACTGATACGTTGATTGGCGCACTCGTGCTGTTTGCAGTGGGCCTGGTGCTGCTGATCAAGGGCGGTGACTGGTTTGTGGACAGTGCCACCGGCATTGCCAAGCGGTTCCGTGTGCCTGAGATCATCATCGGTGCCACCGTGGTCTCCATCGGCACAACACTGCCGGAGGTCATGGTGTCGGCAACGGCTGCCGTGAACCAAAACGGCGCCATCGCCTATGGCAACGCCATCGGCTCCATTATTTGTAACACGGCATTGATCGCCGCCATTACCATCGCCATTCGTCCGGCCCCTGTGAACCGGAAGGCCATCACCATGCCGGTGCTGTTCTTCTTCATTTCCGCAGCCATCTATCTGGTGGCGGCCTATGGCTTCGGCCGCTTTGACCGGTGGCTGGGTATCGTGATGCTGCTGGTTTTCGCTGTGTATATGATCCTGACCATTCGGCAGGGCTTCAAGAATCCCGATACTGTGGAAAAGGGAGAGGAAGCCGACGATGCTAAGGGCGGCTCTTTTGTAAAGGACATCGTGCTGCTGGTGGTCAGCGCGGCACTCATTGCGGTGGGTGCCGATATGCTGGAGGGCTCCTCTGTATCCCTGGCCACCATGGCCGGTATCCCCACAGAGGTTGTGGGCGTTACCATTGTGGCCCTGTGCACAAGCTTGCCCGAGCTGGTCACCGCCATTACGGCATTGGCAAAGGGTCACGGAGCTCTGTCCCTGGGCAACATTATTGGTGCCAACATCTTTAACCTGGTGCTGGTATCCGGTGTGGCTGTTACCATCTCCCCCTTCCCGGTACCTCAGGGCAGTACCATCTTTGGTCAGAACACCTCTCTTGTGATGGAGATTCCTGTGATGCTGACGGTTATGGCACTGATGACCTTGCCTGCGCTGCTGCGTAAAAAGCTCTACCGCTGGCAGGGTGCAGCATTGCTTGCGATCTATGTTGCTTTTGTGACGATGCAGGTGCTGATCGCACTGCACGTGATCTGAGAGATTTCCACAAGCCGCTGTCCAATATGGACAGCGGCTTTTTTTGGGTATTCCTTTTTGTTCCCCGGGGGTGTATAATAAATACAATCTGCTGCGGGAGCCGTGCTTGGGCCGCACACCAGCCATGTGCAGATCGGCAGTCCCAGGGCTGTTTATAAATGTGTTTGGAAAAGGATTCTTGAACTGAAATGAAAAAAGCATTACTTAGAATCACTGTTGTTTTGCTGTCCTTGATTTTGGTAGGGGCTGTGGCGGCGTGCTTCATACTGCCGCGGTTGTATCCCGGTGGGGAACTGACCCTGGCGGTACGGGAATGGCTGGGAATGGTGATACCTACCCAGCAGACCCAGCCGACAACTGAGCCGGTGCCGCCACCGACGGAGCCGCCGGAGACAGCGCCCCGGATCACCTGGGAGGTCTATTCCCAGGATCGGCAGTTGACTGCGCAGAAGGCCTTTGTGTATGACTGCGTGGAGGATGAGTTCCTCTATACACTGGGCAATGCCGGAGAGCGGGTGTATCCTGCCAGCATCACAAAGCTGCTGACCGCTTATGTGGCCCTGGAGATCCTGGATAAGGATTCGGTGGTGACTGTGGGAGACGCCGTGGAAATGATCGGCTATAACTCCTCAGTGGCAGGCCTGAAAAAAGGCGATAAGCTGACGGTGGAAATGCTGGTCAAGGCGATGCTTCTGCCCAGCGGAAACGATGCCTCCTACGTGATGGCAGAAGCAGCGGGACGGCATTTGGCCCAGGATCCTGCGCTGGCTACGAAGGAGGCTGTAGCGGTGTTTATGGAGGAGGTCAACCGGCAGGCGGGAAGCCTGGGGCTGACCGGCACCCATTTCACCTGCCCCGACGGCTACCACGACAATAACCACTATACCACCATGTACGACTTGGCAAAAATCGGACAGCTGGCAATGGAAAACGATCTGATCAGCAAGTATACCTCCTTTTGTATGAGCGAGGTTAAGCTGACCTCCGGGAAAACAGTGCTGTGGGCCAATACCAACGCCCTGGTCAATCCCACGTCTGACTTCTATTGCCCCTACGCCGTAGGCTTAAAGACCGGCAGGACAACAGAGGCCGGAAATTGCCTGCTGTCTGCGTTTAAGGTGGGCAGACAGGAATACATCATCGGTGTCTTTGGTTGCCCGGAGAGCGAAGGCCGCTTTGCTGATACCCTGGACCTGCTGAACGATACATTAGGCGTTACACCATAAAGAAAACCCCTGACCGACCGGTCAGGGGTTTGTGCTTGTTTATAGGTCAGATTACTTCGCGCCTGCGATCTGAGCAGCGACCTCAGCGGCAAAATCCTCTTCCTTCTTCTCAATGCCTTCACCCTTGATGTAGTGGATGGCATTGACGAACTTGACGGTGCCGCCCAGCTTCTTGGCAGCATCGGCAATGTAGCCGGCCACGTCGCCCTTAAACAGGTCAGAGCGGACGAAGTCCTGCTGCAGCAGGCAGCTCTCCTTGTAGAAAGCATTGATCTTACCGGCAGCGATCTTCTCCTTGACGGCAGCGGGCTTGCTGGCCATCTTGGGGTCGTTGTCCATCAGAGCGACCTGAACGGCCAGCTCCTTGTCCACATCAGCCTGGGGGACCTGAGCCTTATCCCAGTACTTGGGGTTCATAGCAGCGATCTGCATAGCCACGTTCTTGCCGATCTCGGTGGCGTCCACATCGGACTCCATGTTAACAAGAACACCGTGGGTGCCGCCCATGTGGACGTAGGCAACGTTGGTGCCGGTGGCAAAGCGGTCAAAGCGGCGGATCTGCATGTTCTCACCGATGGACATGACCTTCTCCTGCAGGATCTCAGTGACGGTCAGGTTGGTGCCGGGGTAGGTGCAGCCCTTCAGAGCTTCCACATCAGCGGGAGCATCGGTAGCCACGATGGTGGCCAGGTTCTTGACCAGATCCTGGAAGGCATCGGTCTTGGCGGCGAAGTCGGTCTCGGAGTTGACCTCAATCACAACACCCACGCCGTCAACGACGGTAGCATAAGCGACGCCCTCGGCAGCAATGCGGCCGGCCTTCTTGGCAGCCTTTGCCAGGCCCTTCTCACGCAGCCAGTCGACAGCCTTATCCATATCACCGTCGGTAGCGGTCAGAGCTGCCTTGCAGTCCATCATGCCGACGTTGGTCATTTCACGCAGTTTCTTAACGTCCAGAGCAGTAAATGCCATTTTAGTTTGCTCCTTGAATCATTTGTAGATGGCACCCGGTGAGGGGTGCGATGATTATTTTGAATTACTCAGCGACGGGAGCCTCGACCTCAGCGGCCTCAGCAGTCTCAGCCACAGCGTCCTCACCCTGGCGGCCCTCGATGGCAGCGTTGGCCATGGTGGCAGCGATCAGACGGATGGCGCGGATGGCGTCGTCGTTGCCGGGGATCACGTAATCGATCTCATCGGGATCGCAGTTGGTGTCGACGATAGCCACGATGGGGATGTTCAGCTTGCGGGCCTCAGCAATGGCATTGCGCTCCTTGCGGGGGTCAACGATGAACAGGCAGGCAGGGATCTTCTTCATTTCCTTGACACCGCCCAGGTACTTCTCCAGCTTCTCGATCTCGCCCTGGTGCTTGATAACTTCCTTCTTGGGCAGCATAGCGAAGGTGCCGTCGGCTTCCATCTTGCGCAGCTGAGCCAGACGGTCGATACGGGTACGCATGGTGCGGAAGTTGGTCAGCATACCGCCCAGCCAACGGGCGTTGACGTAGTAACCGCCGCAGCGGGCAGCCTCTTCCTTGATGGCATCCTGTGCCTGCTTCTTAGTGCCGACGAACAGAATGTTGCCGCCGTTAGCGGAAGTCTCACGAACGAAGTTGTAAGCCTCCTCCAGCTTCTTCACGGTCTTCTGCAGGTCGATGATGTAGATACCGTTGCGCTCCGTGTAGATGTAGGGAGCCATTTTGGGGTTCCAGCGGCGGGTCTGGTGACCGAAGTGTACGCCGGCCTCCAGCAGTTGCTTCATAGAGATGACAGCCATTTTTGATTTTCTCCTTTTGTTTTGCCTCCACCCCGATCATCTCGCACTGCCCGTCCTTGCGGACACTTGGGGGTACGATCACCGGGTGTGTGGTGTAGATTACTATGGGCAAATGCCCATGCCGAATCATTATATAGGAAACGAAATGATTTTGCAAGTAGTTTTTCCAAAAAAATTGCAAAATATTCCCAGTATTTCGGAAAAAACCCGATAGAAAATGCAGAGGCGAACGTTCTGCTCAGAAGGGCAGGCCGCGGCGGGGCCGGGGGACACGACAATCGTCGGGCTGGGTGTCCACCAGGATGATATCCGGTCCGATGCGGCGGATGCAGTTCCAGGGGATCACGTAGTCGTCCCTGCGACCGCAGACACCTAAGATCCGGCAGGGTCCCGGCACGATAATGGCGCACACCTTCCCCTCCGGCAGCCCGATCCGCACGTCACACACGAATCCCAGCCGCCGCCCGTCACAGACGCAGATGACCTCTTTGCTCAGCAGCTCCGTAAATTTTACCATAGTACACCCCTCCTGCCAAAGCCTATGCAAAGAGGGAAGGGGATATGCTTTCAATGGATAATTGACAATTGACAATGGACAATTGCGGTAAATTTTTGTTTAGCGCACGAAATACCCCCTCCCGGGGAGGGGGTGCCCAGTGTGCACACTGGGCGGGGGTGGAATGGCGAAAGGAG
>JAZNDJ010000017.1:0-3295 GCA_045588045.1 Faecousia sp. | reverse complement strand
ATGCAGAATGCATAATGCATAATGCAAAATAGTGGTATTTTCCTCCGGAAAATGATTGAAATAGTCGCCGAAGGCGACACCTTCATTCTGCATTTTGCATTTTTCATTTTGCATTTTTATCGAGCCATCGGCTCGATAAATTGGAAGTTATTCCTCTTCGATTCCCTGGCGGTCGAGGAGGTCCAGGACGGTCTGCCCACGGGCGGTGAGGGCCATGCTGCCGTGGACCGGGTAGCCCTTATAGGCAGACATATCCGCACCGATGAGTGGTTCGTAATCTATGGAGATCAGCCCCTTCTTTTCCAGGACCTGCAAAATCAGGCTGTACTCCTCTTTAGAATAGTCTGTATCTTCCAAATAAATCGGGGTCATCTCGTCTGCCCTTCTGGCGACGGGCAGAAACGGGATCTGCCCCAATTCCTTCAAAATATGCACTTCTCCGTCCGTCAGCGTCAGCTGCTTGGCGCAGCCGGTGCAGCCGCCGCAGTTTCCGTTACAACTTCCCATAGCTTCTCCTTTACATCCTGTAAATTCTATAGTATAATCATAGCATAACACAAAGGAGGTTGCAATATGTCTGTTGTGCATATCGGAAAAGCAAATTTTGATGAACTTGTTTTGAAGTCCCAAAAGAAGGTCCTGCTGGACTTTTGGGCGCCCTGGTGTGGTCCCTGCAAGATGATCGCTCCCATCGTAGAAGAAATTGCCGAAGAACGGGAGGATCTCCTGGTGGGCAAGGTCAATGTGGATGACGAGGTGGAGCTGGCCATTCAATTCGGTGTCAGCAGCATCCCCACCCTGATCGTCTTTGAAAAGGGACAGAAGGTGGATCAGCTGATCGGCTACCGTCCCAAGGACGATATTTTAAAGCATCTGTAAATAGAAATGCTGTCATTCTGAGGCGCCGTAAGGCGGCGAAGAATCCCCTGCTTAAGATGGGGATCCTTCGACTCCCTACGGTCGCTCAGGATGACAGCTTTTTATGCTCCTGCTGATATTCCTGAGGGGTGACACCCAGCTCCCGTTTGAAGGTCCGGGAGAAATTATGCAGCTCCAGGCCCACCATATAGGCCACATCTGTGATGCTGTAGTCGGAGCTTTTCAACAACTGGCAGGCCTTTTTGATCCGCAGGCGGTTCAGGTACTGGTGGGGTGAAACACCGGTCTTCTTCTTGAACTGGGTGGAAAACCAGGCCCGTTCCAAGCCAGCCTGCTCCGCGATCGTTTCCACGCTCAGCTGCTCCGGATAGTTGGTCTGCATATAGCCCAAGGCCCTCTCCAGCCAGGTGTCCTTTTGGGTGACCGGGCGGTTTTGCAGGATCGCTCCCAAAAGGCCGTAAGCGCAGGCGGTCTGCCGCAGCTGGGCACCGGAGTCCTGCTTTTTCCAGCAATCCACCATTGCCCCCAGCCAGTGGCGCACCTCCTCAAAGAGCGCAGGCGAAATAAAGGGCGAATCGGAGCTAAGCCCCGCCTCCTGCAGGTACTTACCGATGGACAGCCCATCCAATGCGCACCACATGCCCTCCCGGTAGGTGTCCGGCCCGGCGGTATGTCTTACCGCATCACCCGGCAGCAGCACATATGCCTGCCCACCCACAAAGGGAAACTCCGTGCCGTTGATCACGACGGAGCCCTGTCCGTCGGTGCAGCACTCTATAATGTACACACTACGCACCACCGGGCCGCAGGCTCTGCCAGGCAGGACATGTTCCTTCCCTGCATACAGGACCTTGATCTCCAGGGGGTGGGTGCTGGGCATTTCCGATATTCGCATTTTTGTTCCCTCCAAACAAAGCGAGGAATGATACAAACAAAAAACTTGCTGTGTCACGCTTTCATTGCTACAATACTTGTATCACAAAAAACAAAACGATACAAGTATTTTCAGAAAGAATTTTCTGCCGCAGCGATCGGCATCGTTTGTTTTTTGCTTGACCTTCTCTGAGATCACTTATATAATAAGAAAAAAGACTAACTATTAAAAGTCAAGCCCCCAAAAAAGAAAAAGCTCCAGAAATATCTGTGACCACAAAAACGGCATGACAAGTAGAGCGTCGTTGGCGGCGCTCTGCAAAAGGATTGAGTTGGTTGTTAGGTGGCTGCCTGTCTGTATGGCTGTCCTGACTTTTCCATGGCATAGATCAGTCGCACAAGCTTCTTGGCAGCATGGGATATGGCAACGCTATAATGTTTACCCTCGGCCCGTTTCTTTGCAAGGTAAGCGGCGAAGGTTGGGTCCCACATACAGACATACTTTGCGGCATTGAAGATGGCATAGCGCAGGTATCTGGATCCGCGTTTCTCCATGTGTGCATAGTTGCTTGTAAGCTGTCCTGACTGGTAAGTAGACGGCGACATGCCGGCATAAGCTAGGATCTTGTCGGCAGAATCAAAGTTGGAGAAATCACCAACCTCAGCCAAGATCATCGCTCCCATGCGAGTGCCGATACCAGGGATTGTTGTAATAGGAGAATGGACTTCGTCCATGATTGAATTGATTTGGGTTTCAATTTCCTCGATCTCTGCATCTAACACTTGGATCAACTGGATTGTATGTTTCAGTTCCAAGGACTTGGCAGGCATTCTAGATCCAATGGAGTTTCTGGCGGCATCCCGGATTTCTACGGCCATATCCCGTCCGTAGTGACCTTTGGACGCCTCGTGAAGTACCGTCTTCAAGTGTGTCAAATGTGCGGAAGCGACCTGGTGGGCGCCAGGAAACTCACTAAGAAGTGCGTAAACAGAGGCCATATGGAGAGAAGGCACTATTTTTTCTAATTCAGGAAACAGGATTGTGACCAAACGAGAGACTGATTGCTTTAGTTTGGCCCGTTCCTGAACTTTGTCAAATCTGTATCTTGTTAGTGACTTTAGCTCTTCGTTGTGGTATGATGTGTCTGTGTAGGACTTGAGGTCCAAATCAGACATGAGCATAGTTGCAATGGTTCTTGCATCGATTCGGTCAGTCTTGGGTTTTCGAAGGGTCAGGCTTTTCCGGTAGAGATTGGTGTGTAATGGGTTTATGACATAGGTTGGCAGGCCGCAGTCAAGAAGAAATCCGAGGATGTTGTAGCTGTAATGTCCGGTAGCCTCAAGTCCTACCATTATTTTATCAGCCGGACGAGAACAGCAGCGAATGGTTTGCAGTAGGGTGCCAAAGCCTTCTGCATTGTTTGGGATGGTGAATACATCTGCCAGGACTTCGCCTTCTGAGCTGAGGACGAAGCAGTCGTGCTTATCCTTGGCAACGTCAATGCCCACACAGATCATGATGAATACCTCCGATATGTTTATT
>JAZNDJ010000016.1:0-4189 GCA_045588045.1 Faecousia sp. | reverse complement strand
CCGATGCCGTAGATATAAGTCAGCGCGACCTCGATCCGCTTGTCGCGGGGCAGGTCAATACCAGAAATACGAGCCATATTCTTTCAGCACCTCCTATTAGCCTTGTCTCTGCTTATGCTTGGGGTTTTCGCAAATTACCATTACGCGACCCTTGCGCTTAATGATCTTACACTTTTCGCACATGGGTTTAACGGACGGTCTTACTTTCATACTGTTTAACCTCCATATGAGATCAATGTCTCTAATCTGTTACTTGCTTCTCCAGGTGATCCGGCCTCTGGTCAGATCATAAGGAGACATTTGAACGGTTACCTTGTCACCGGGCAAGATCTTAATAAAGTTCATTCGGAGCTTGCCGGAAATGGTTGCCAGAATGGTGTGGCCGTTGCCGATGTCCACCTTGAACATTGCGTTGGGGAGGTTGTCGGTAACGATGCCCTCAATCTCAATTACGTCGTCTTTTGCCAAGTTGTAATTCCTCCTAGGCGTTTCGCTGCAGTTCCCGGCTCAGATAAGCCAGGTCTCTTCGTAATTCGCTGTTGAGGACCTTGTCGCCTGCACGAAGCTTTTCGGCGACTCTGGTCTCAGAGCGAAGGACCTTACTCGCGTGTTTACGCTTCTTACGTTTGGGTTTTTCTAAGGAGCGGTCTTTTCCGTTGACCAGCATCAGATATTCGGCGTCCGCGCTAAGCACATAGAACAGCTCACCCGTGTCTCTGCCGGCTTTGGATGTGACCACGTCTGCAATCATGAATTCAGGTAAATCTGGGTCCATAATCAAAGTCCTTCGGTGACGGTGAGTATTTCCGGCTCCCCGTCGGTGATGAGTACAGTATTTTCATAGTGCGCCGAGAGCTTGCCGTCGGCAGTCACCGTGGTCCATTTGTCCTTCAGGACCCGAACCTCATAGGTGCCTGCGTTGACCATCGGTTCGATGGCCAGCGTCATGCCGGGCAGTAATCTTGGCCCACGTCCGGGGCTGCCGTAATTGGGCACCTCCGGCTCTTCATGGAGCTGTGCGCCTACGCCGTGACCTACGAAGGTGCGCACAACTGAAAAACCGTTAGACTCCACATACGTCTGGATGGCGTGGGAGATATCGGACACTCGGTGTCCCGGCTTGGCGAAGCGAATGCCTTCAAAAAAGCTTTGCTTCGTTACGTCGATCAGCTTTTGGGCGTCGGCAGAAATACTGCCGCAGGGGTAAGTCGCTGCGCAATCGCCATGGAACCCTTTGTAGTACGCACCAACATCCACAGAGACGATGTCTCCGTCCCGGAGAATATAGTCACCGGGGATCCCGTGGATCACGGTATCGTTGACACTGATGCAGGCACTTGCGGGGAAGCCGCCATAGCCCAGGAACGACGGTTTTGCGCCCTGGCTCACGATGAAATCGTGAACGGCTTTGTCGATCTGCTTGGTGGATACGCCCGGTCTTACCATTTCCCCTGCCAAAGCACGGGCTGCCGCGGTAATTTTACAGGCCTGGCGCATATTCGCAAGCTCTTGTCCATTTTTAATTGCAATCATGCCTTTTCCCCTATCGCCACCAAAATATCCCGGAAGGCATCCTTAATGGTCTGATCGCCACGGATCAGACGCAGTTTACCCTGCTTCTGATAGTAGCTCTTCAGGATCTCGGTGCTGGCGTGGTACACCTGCAGACGGTGCAGGACCGTTTCCGGTTCATCGTCCTTGCGGATGGCCACTGCCCCACCGCAGTTATCGCAGATACCTTCGGTCTTGGGGGGATTGTTGACGATGTGGTAGGTCGCACCGCAGCCGGTACACACACGGCGGCCGGACATACGCTTTGCGATTGCTTCGTCGTCAACCTCCAAGGACACCACATGGTCGATCCTCACACCCTTTTCGTCAATGGCCTGGGCCTGGGCCAGGGTGCGGGGCACCCCGTCCAGGATAAAGCCGTTGGCGCAATCGGGCTGTGCGACCCGCTGGGCGACGATGGACATGATCACATCGTCAGGAACCAGAGAGCCCTCGTCCATGTACTGTTTGACTTGTTTGCCCAGGTCAGAGCCATTTGCCATGGCCTCCCGGAGCATGTTCCCGGTGGAAATGGCAGGGATGTCCAGCTGCTTACACAGCAGTTCAGCCTGGGTGCCTTTTCCGGCGCCGGGTGCGCCTAACAGGATCATGTTCATTCGGAACAATGCCTCCACACCTTAGTCCAGGAAGCCCTTGTAGTGCCGCATGAGCATCTGTGCCTCCAAAGCCTTCACCGTCTCCAGGGCAACACCCACCACGATGATGACGGACGTACCGCCGATGGCCAGGTTCTGCACAGCCGTCATCAGGTTGCCCGCAATAATGGGCAGGCCGGCGACAACTGCCAAGTAGACAGCACCGAAGATCACAATCTTGTTAATGACCTTCTGGATGAACTCGGAGGTGGGCTTACCCGGGCGGAAGCCGGGGATGAAGCCACCGTTCTTCTTCAGGTTGTTGGAGATCTCCGTGGGATCGTACTGGATCGTGGAGTAGAACCAGCTGAAGAAGAAGATCATCAGCACATAGAAAGCGAAGTATGCCCAGCTATGGGGGCTGAACAGATAGGTGTACCAGCCGCTCTCCGTTCCGTTGGGAATAAAAGCGCAGATGGTTGCGGGAATGGTGCAGATGGACTGTGCGAAGATGACGGGCATAACACCGGACATGGCCACCTTGATGGGCAGGTTGGTGTTCTGGCCGCCGTAGATCTTACGGCCAACCACACGCTTTGCGTACTGGATCTGGATCCGACGCTCCGCATCGTTGATAAACACGATAAAGATGATCAGTGCGGCCATAGCGACCACAACGATCACAGGAATCCACCAGGACTGTGTGCCGATGGTCCACAGGTTGATGGCACCGCTGGGCAGACCGGAGATGATGTTGGCAAACAGGATCATGGAGATGCCGTTGCCGATACCAAACTCGGTGATCTGCTCACCCATCCACATGACGAAGCAGGAGCCGGCCGTGAAGGCCAGGATCACGACGATAGCAGGCAGGACGCCAGACTCGGTCATGATGGCATTGCCGGTCAGAGGATTGACCTGGGTGCTGATCATGGTGTAGTAGGCAAAGCCCAGCAGCAGACCCAAAGCTACAGTCGTGTAGCGGGTGATGCGCTCAATCTTCTTCTTACCGGCCTCGCCCTCTTCCTTAGCCATGCGCTCCAGAGCGGGGATGGCAACAGTCAGAAGCTGGATGATAATAGAAGCATTGATGTAGGGCTGAATGCCCAATGCCAGAATGGTCGCCATGGAGAAGGCGGAGCCGGACATGGCATTGTACAGGCCCAGAACTGTGGAGGACAGAACCTCATTGTAGAAGCCCTGCAGCTCAGCGGCAGAAACGAAGGGAACCGGGATGACATTGCAGATCCGATAGATCAGCAGGATCATCATGGTGAACATCAGCTTCTTGCGCAGTTCGGGGATCTTCCAAGCGTTAGCCAGTGTAGTAAACACTTACACCACCTCGGCCTTTCCGCCTGCCTGCTCGATTTTTTCCTTTGCAGACTCAGAGAAAGCCGCTGCCTTAACAGTAATCTTCTTGGTCAGGGTACCGTTAGCCAGGACCTTCAGACCGTAGGGACATGCATCGATGATGCCCTTTTCAATCAGAGCAGCAGCATCCACCACTGCACCATCCTCAAAGCGATTCAAGACTGCCAGGTTGATGGCGGTCAGAGGCTTTGCGTAGATGTTGATGAAGCCACGCTTGGGAACACGACGGACCAGAGGCATCTGGCCGCCTTCAAAGCCGACGCGGGTCTTGCCGCCGGAGCGGGCATGCTGACCCTTGTGGCCACGGCCGCCGGTCTTACCGTTGCCGGTACCGACACCACGGCCCTTACGCTTACCTACGTGGGTAGAACCCATGACAGGAGCAAGCTCGTGAAGTTTCATACTTGTCTCCTCCTTATTCTACTTCGGTGACCTGCAGCAGGTAGCCGATCTTGGCGATCTTGCCGCGGGTCTGGGTGTTATCGGGCTGGATAGTGACCTGGCCAATCTTACGCAGGCCGAGGGACTCGGCGGTAGCGATGTGCTTTTCCAGGCGGCCGTTCAGGCTCTTAACAAGCTTAATTTTCAGGTTTGCCATGTTAATTGCCCTCCTTAACCAACGATTTCTTCCACACTCTTGCCGCGGATGGCAGCAACCTGAGCGGGAG
>JAZNDJ010000015.1:0-5650 GCA_045588045.1 Faecousia sp. | reverse complement strand
ACTTCTCCTCAAAGGCGGCAATGATGTCTACAGTGCCGTCACTGCCGTCAGCAATATTCTGACCCCAGTTCATCACATTCAAGGTCAAGTCGGAGGCCAAGCGGTCTTAGGAAGACAACACTTGAAACCAACTCCTTGGCTCACAGAACGACATGGCTACGATCCGACTTACTTCTCCTCAAAGGCGGCAATGATGTCTACAGTGCCGTCACTGCCGTCAGCAATATTCTGACCCCAGTTCATCACATTCAAGGTCACCGTATCCTGCCGGGTGGTGAAGATCAGCGCACCACAGCCTGCCAGCAGAGCCAGCACACATACACCGGCGCAGACCCGCCGCAGGATCTTCCGGGCCTTGGTGTCGGCCTTGACCCGCTTTTCCTTCCGGGCCTTCTCACCTCGGATCTGCAGCAGGTTCATGGTCACCATCAGAACGAAGATCAGCAAAAACAGCAGGGTGAACATGGCGTACACCTTGGGCTGGATAGGCTTTTTGGTGTAGGAGTAGATCTCTACCGGCAATGTCACGAAGCCGGAGCCGGTGACAAAGTAGCTGATGACGAAATCGTCCAGGCTCATGGTGAAGGCCATGATGGCACCGGAGATGATACCGGGCATGATCTCGTGGATGGTTACCTTGAAGAAGGACTGCAGGGGGGTGCAGCCCAAGTCCATGGCCGCATCCTGCAGAGCCGGATTCATCTGCTGGAGCTTGGGCATCACGTTCAGGATCACATAGGGCAGATTGAAGGTGACGTGGGCGATCAGCAGTGTCCAAAAGTTCAGACTTTCCTTCTGCCCCAGCATGTGGGTGCCCACAAACACGAACAGCAGGGAAAGAGAGATACCGGTGACGATATCCGGGTTGGTCATGGGAATGTTGGTCAGGCTCATGACCACCTTGCGCATTTTGGGCTTCATGCTGTGGATGCCCACAGCGGCGAAGGTGCCGAAGGCGGTGGCGATGGCCGTGGCCAAAATGGAGATCAGCAGGGAATTGCCCAGCAGGGCCAGCAGGTCCTTGTCCTTAAACAGCTCCACATACTGCTGCAGGGTGAAGGACTCGAACACCGACAGGTTCTTGCTTGTGTTAAAGGAGGCCACCACCAGCAAAAGCATGGGGATATACAGGAAAATGAAGATCAGGACGGTGATCAGACGGGTGGCTTTTTTCATACGATCACACCGCCTTCCTCATCACTGCCAAAGCGGTTCATGATCCCGGTGCACACCAGCACCAGCACCATCAGCAGCAGGCTCAAAGCCGCGCCAAGGTTGGGGTTGTTGCTGGACTTGAACTGCTTTTCGATGATGTCACCGATGAGCATGGTGTTGGCACCGCCCAGCTTCTGGGAAATGTAGAAGGTGGATACCGCCGGTACGAAGACCATGGTGATGCCCGACAGGATCCCGGGTATGCTCAGAGGCAGGATCACTCGGCCAAAAACCTGAATGCCGTTGCACCCTAAGTCCTCTGCCGCCTCGATGAGCCGGTGGTCGATCTTGACGATGATGGCGTACAGGGGCAGGATCATGTAGGGCAGGTAGTTGTATACCATGCCCAGGATCACCGCGCCGGGAGTGCCGATCATCTCCAGGGGGCCGATGCCCAAATGTCCCAACAGGGTATTGATGATTCCGTTGGTCTCCAGAATGCCCACCCATGCCAGGGTCCGCAGCAGGAAGCTCATGCACATGGGCAGCATCACCAGCATATACAGGATCTTCTGGGTCACAGGCTTCCGATGGGCAATGAAGTAGGCCACCGGGTAGCCCAGCAGCAGGCAGATGAAGGCAGACACCAGGGAGTAGACCACCGAGGTGCCCAGAGTAGGCAGAAACAGCCCCAGATCCTTCAGATTGCCCAGAGTCAGCCGCCCTGTATCCGGGTCGGTCAGGGCGTAGTAGACCATTACACCCAGGGGGATCAGGGTAAAGATCACCATCCACAGGATGTAGGGCCCACTTAGGAGGAGGGATTTATTCTTCTTCATCGCCGGCATCCTCCGTCAGCTCGTCATACTCGGCAGAGTAGGAGCTGTAATCACCAAACATACCGGAATACTCACTTTTGTGCATGATGTGAATATCCTCGGGATTCAGCCGGATACCGACCGTAGCGCCTTCGGGCTGATGATCCGTTGTCTGGATCAGCCACTTGAAGCCACGGAAATCCACGATGATATCGTAGTTCAGACCCTTGAAGGTGACGGAAGTGACCGTGCCGGTCAGATGGCCCTCCTCTGGGGGAACAAAGTCGATATCCTCGGGACGGATGACAACATCCACCGGCTCGTTGGGTGCAAAGCCTGCGTCCAGACACTTGAAGGTCCGGCCAAAGAACTTGACCTTGTAGTCGGAGAGCATGATGCCGTCCACAATGTTACTTTCGCCAATAAAGTCCGCCACAAAGGCGTTCTTCGGCTCGTTATAAATATCCTCGGGCTTGCCGATCTGCTGAATGCGCCCTTTGTCCATGACCACCACGGTGTCAGACATGGAAAGGGCTTCCTCCTGGTCGTGGGTCACGTAGATAAAGGTGATGCCCATAGCCTGCTGGATCCGTTTCAGCTCGTTCTGCATATCCTTCCTTAGACGCAGATCCAGAGCGGCCAGCGGCTCGTCCAGCAGCAGGACCTTGGGTCGGTTCACCAATGCCCGGGCAATGGCAACACGCTGCTGCTGACCGCCGGACAGGGAATCGATCCGCCGGTGCTCGTAGCCTTTCAGGCCCACTATGGTCAGCATTTCGCCTACCCGTTCCTGGATCTCGGCCTTGGGCAGCTTGGCCACCTTCAGACCGAAGGCAATGTTGTCGTAGACATTCAGATGGGGGAACAGCGCATAGCGCTGGAACACCGTGTTGATCTGCCGCTCATAGGGGGGCACATCGTTGATCCGCTTGCCGTCAAACAGCACATCGCCGGAGGTGGGGTTTAAGAAACCGCCGATGATCCGCAACGTGGTGGTTTTGCCGCAGCCGGAGGGGCCCAGCAGCGTGAGAAATTCATGGTCGTTAAAATAGAGGTTGATACCATCAAGTATCCGTTCCCCGTCGAACTCCATAACAAGGTCCTGGAGTCTGATGAGTTCTTTGGACATTATCCTCCCCCGTTCTTTTTCGAAAAATGTGTCGACTATGACAAGTATAGATATACCCCAAAATCCCCCCTTTGTCAACGAAATTTTCCGTAGCGAAAGACAGCAAGACCCCGGCTGTCCTTTTTGGGGGGACAGCCGGGGTCATACAGTTCCTTAGATTTCCGTCAAAAGCTTGGTGTGCTTCAGGGCGGGACGCAGGGCCAGGTAGAATACCGTTGCGGCAATGACTGCAATGACGGCATTCACCGCCGTGGTCACAGCACCCATTTTTGCCCAAATATCCGCCGCCTGCTGGGGCACGCCCAGAATGTACATCTTATAGAAATAGCCAACCACCGGATCGGCCACCACGTTGAATGCCATACCGGCGGCACAGCTGAGCACCACGGCAATGGGCATGGGCATTTTGGACTTCCGGTCCAGCCGACTCAGATGGAAACCCTTGTGCGCCACCAGTCCGACGATCAGACCGATGCACAGCTTCAGAAGGAAGGTCTTGGGTGCGGAGGTCACATAGCCGCTTGTCAGATCCGCGATGGTCATGCCCACAGCGCCGGACATACCGCCCCAAAAGCCGCCCAGCAGCAGGGCCGCCAGCACGCAGAATACGTTGCCCAGGTGGAAGGCTGTCTTTTCTCCACCCACGGGAATGTCGATCTTAAAATATGCGAAGCCTATGTAGCACAGGGCGGCAAACAGAGCTGCCATTACCAATTTCTTTAATTTCATGGAAATCCCCTCCGTGATGAATGTAGCACCATTATAACACGAACTGGCAATAAATAAAGGCCCAAAATTGAGATATAAAATAAGGCCAGCATAAAAATACCCTTCTGCCCCAACTTATGGTTTACAGACCCCGATCGGGTGTGGTATGATATACCAAGAATCAAAAACGAGGTTACAGAACATGGACTATATCGTATTGGATATGGAATGGAATCAGCCCTGGCCCGGCTCGCCGTCGGCCCGTAAGGTGCTTCCGGTCCAGATCCGCGGTGAGATCATCCAGATCGGCGCAGTCCGCATCACCGGAGATCAGACCGTGGCGGACGAATTCCAGGTCCTGATCAAGCCAAAATATTATAGACGTTTAAATCGCCGTGTCAGCAAGCTCACCGGCATCAAGGAGACGCAGCTCCGGGAGGAGGGCGTACCGATGGCGGAGGCTATGGACCGGTTTCGCGCCTGGTGCGGAGAGGATGCGATCTTCCTGACCTGGGGCTTTGACGACATCACCATCCTGCGGGAAAATCTGCAGCTCTACGGCATCGACGAATCCTGGGTCAGCCGGTGGTACAATGCCCAGATGATCTTCAACGCCCAGACCGACGGCTCCAATTCTCAAAAAGCCCTGAAGACCGCCATGGAGATCTTCGGCATCGAGGCCACCCGACCGGCCCACGATGCGCTGGGTGATGCCTACCATACGGCGTTGATCTGCGCCAGGCTGGACTTGCGCAAGGGCACGGCTGAGTATGACACCGCGCTGAAGGAGCACGTCAACGGCTTCCACGGTGCGGAGCTGCCCGGGTGCATCAGCCGGAAGGTGTTCTATGACTATGCCGATAAGCGGGCGGCCCTGTCCGCTATGGCCGGCTCGGAGAACCGCTGCCCCACCTGCGGACGGCAGATGCTGGGCTCTCGCTGGTTTGCCCAGCCGGGCCACCGGTATATGGACCTGGCCACCTGCCCGGACCACGGAAAATTTCTGATCCGCGTCCGCCTGTCTGCCCAGCCGGACGGCACTGTTCGGGTCAGCCGTCTGACCTACGAGGCCACCTCCGAGGCAGCCGAGGCCTACGCCCGCCGTGCGGAAAAGGCTGACCCCCAGGAGCAGCGCCCGGCAAACCGCCGCCGTCGCCGCAGCCGCCTGCCGGAAAAGAAGGACTGACCGCGTCTGCCTGTCGTCCGGAAGGCGACTTGCCCGTGAAGGATCTCCGGATCGGCGATCAATGTGATTATGCGTAGGGCGGGGGCTTGCCCCCGCCGCTTTGTCATTGGGAGGAGCGGAGCGACGTGGTGATCTCGCAACCATTTTCCGTGAGATTGCCTCGTGGGACAGAAAAGAAAAACCTTGACAGTCGGAACGTCCTTTGATATAATAGCATCCGCGATGGTGCTCAGGCACCTGTGACATTATGGGCCTTTAGCTCAGTTGGTTAGAGCCTCCGGCTCATAACCGGATAGTCCCGGGTTCGAATCCCTGAAGGCCCACCATCCACAATAAGGTTCACACCTTTTTATATATAGGGGTATAGCTCAATTGGTAGAGCGGCGGTCTCCAAAACCGTAGGCTCAGGGTTCAAGTCCTTGTGCCCCTGCCAAGAAACAGTCAGTAAATCTTACGATTACTGACTGTTTTCTTTTGTTTTCCGAACTTTTTGGGGCAATTTGTTTCGAAAACGGGCACAGGGAAACGAGTTTCCCCTTATTTTCCCCTTATTGAGCGTTTTCAGAACTTAATTGTTCATAGAATTTTTGCATCCGATTTGCGCTGTCCTGGCGCATCTTTTGGGTCACGTGGCCGTACACATCCAAGGTAAAT
>JAZNDJ010000014.1:0-9716 GCA_045588045.1 Faecousia sp. | reverse complement strand
GTATCAGTATCCTGATCGCGGTTACGGCATTTATTCCGGTGGTGGGTGCGTGGATCGGTTGTATTTTGGGTGGCTTCCTGATTTTTATGTCCAGTCCGATTATGGCACTGTGGTTTATCGTTTTATTTGCGATCCTGCAATGGATCGAAAATAACTTTATTTATCCCAAAGTTGTGGGATCATCCATTGGCCTTCCCGGTATGTGGGTGTTGGCGGCTGTTGCCATCGGTGGGGACATGATGGGTGTAACCGGCATGTTTTTGATGATACCTGTGGCATCTGTCATGTATACACTTCTCCGTGATGTTACCGATAAACGCCTGGCTGAACGCAATATAGATGCGGATAAGCTCAAGGAGCATCGACCGGAGCTGAAGCCGGGTCTCTCATTAATGTCCTTTTTTCAATTCAGGAAAAAGAAAGAGACAGAAAAGACGGATGAAAAGAAAAAATAACTGAATATAAAGCGGAGGCTCCGGCAAACACTGTCGGAGCCTCTTCTTATTGATCAGAATAAGAAATGCAGCCTGCACCGGTGGTACAGGCTGCATAGTTATTTGAAATTAGTCCTTATACATTTCGACCAGCTTCAGCAGGTGCTCATAGCGCTCCTTGGCGGCAGCCTCGTTCTTTGCGAACAGGTCGGTTGCGCGCTCGGGGAACTCACGGGTCAGACGGCTGTAGCGAGCCTCGTTCATCAGGAACTCCTGGTAACCGTCCTTGGGAGCCTTGCTGTCCAGCTGGAACTTGCCGGTAGCCTTGGAGGGGTCAAAGCGGAACAGATTCCAGTAGCCGCACTCGACGGCCTTCTTCATTTCGGCCTGGCAGTTCATCATACCACCCTTAATGGAGTGCATCTCACAGGGAGCATAGCCAATGATCAGGGAGGGACCGTTGTAGGCCTCAGCTTCGCAGATAGCCTTGATGGTCTGAGCCTGATTAGCGCCCATGGCGATCTGTGCGACGTACACGTAGCCGTAGGACATAGCGATCTCAGCCAGGGACTTCTTCTTGGTCTCCTTGCCGGAGGCTGCAAACTGAGCAACCTGACCGATGTTGGAAGCCTTGGAGGCCTGACCACCGGTGTTGGAGTAAACCTCAGTATCGAAGACAAAGATGTTTACGTCCTTGTTGGAGGCCAGAACGTGGTCAACACCACCGAAGCCGATGTCGTATGCCCAGCCGTCGCCACCAAAGATCCAGACGGATTTCTTGGACAGGTATTCCTTCTTCTCCAGGATGCTTGCAACGGTATCGCAGCAGATATTGGCTTCCAAATTGGCGATCAGTGCCTTGGTAGCGGCCTTGTTGGCTTCGCCGTCGTCATAGGTGTCCAGCCAAGCCTGGCAGGCGGCCTTGCGTTCCTCGGAAACAGTGGTCTCCATGACGGTGCGGACCTTGTTGGCCAGGGATTCGCGGATCACAGCCTGAGCGGTGTACATGCCCAAACCATGCTCGGCGTTATCCTCGAACAGGGAGTTGGACCATGCGGGGCCGTGGCCGTCAGCGTTGACAGTGTAGGGCGCGGTAGCGGCAGGTCCACCCCAGATGGAGGAACAGCCGGTAGCATTAGAAATGTACATACGGTCGCCGAACAGCTGGGTAACAAGACGGGCGTAGCTGGTTTCTGCACAGCCGGCGCAGGAGCCGGAGAACTCAAGCAGAGGCTTGCGGAACTGGCTGCCCTTGACAGTGTTGTCTTCCATCTCGGACTTCTGAGCGACCTTGGAAACCATGTAGTTGAAGACGTCCTGCTGAGCCAGCTCTGCTTCCTGAGGAACCATAGTGATCGCATTGGTGGGACATACGCCGACACAGACACCGCAACCCATGCAGTCCAGGGGAGAAACGGCCATGGTGTAGGTGTAGATACCCTTGCCTTTGCCAGCCTTGACAGGAACAGCTCTTGTAGCAGCAGGAGCAGCAGCGGCCTCGCTCTCGGTCAGTGCGAAGGGACGAATGGTGGCATGCGGACAAACATATGCACAGTTGTTGCACTGGATACACTTGGTCTCATCCCAGTGGGGAACGGTAACAGCCACACCGCGCTTCTCGTATGCGGAAACACCCAAGGGGAACTGACCGTCTTCCATATTGGTAAAGGCGGAAACAGGCAGACTGTAGCCATCCATCTTGCCAATAGGTGCAAGGATGGTCTTGGCAACAGCGACAGTTGCCTCGGGGCCTTCCAGGACGACCTCGGCGGGCTTAGCTTCAGCGGTAGCCCAGGAGGCGGGAACATCGATCTTGACATAGGCGGTAGCACCGGCATCGATCGCATCCCAGTTCTTGTCGACAACATCGCGGCCTTTCTTCAGATAGGAGGCCTCGGCAGCAGCCTTCATGTAGCCGATAGCCTCAGCCTCGGGCATGACCTTTGCCAGGGAGAAGAAGGCGGACTGCAGGATGGTGTTGGTACGCTTGCCCATACCGACCTTGATTGCCAGGTCGATTGCGTTGATGGTGTACAGCTGAATGTTGTTCTCAGCAATGTAACGCTTGGAAGCGGCATCCAGGTGATGCGCCAGCTCCTCCAGGTTCCACTGACAGTTGATCAGGAATACGCCACCGGGCTTAACATCCTGAACAATCTTGAAGCCCTTGGTGATGTAAGAGGGGTTGTGGCAGGCCACAAAGTCGGCTTTGTTGATGTAGTAGGGGGACTTAATGGACTGATCGCCAAAACGCAAGTGAGAAACGGTCACACCGCCGGTCTTCTTGGAGTCATACTGGAAGTATGCCTGAACATACTTGTCGGTATGATCGCCGATGATCTTGATGGAGTTCTTGTTTGCGCCGACAGTGCCGTCGCCGCCCAGACCCCAGAACTTGCACTCGATGGTGCCTTCAGCAGCGGTGTTGGGGGAGACTTTTTCGTCCAGGGACAGGTGGGTAACATCATCGACGATACCGATAGTGAACTCCTGCTTGGGAGCGTCCTTAGCCAGCTCTTCGTAGATTGCAAAGAAGGAGGCGGGAGTGGTGTCTTTGGAACCCAGACCGTAACGGCCACCGATCACAGTGACATCGTGACGGCCGCCCTTGGCCAAAGCCATAACAACGTCCTGGTACAGAGGCTCACCCTGGGAGCCGGGCTCCTTGGTGCGGTCCAAAACAG
This sequence comes from Faecousia sp., assembly GCA_045588045.1. Taxonomy (GTDB): domain Bacteria; phylum Bacillota; class Clostridia; order Oscillospirales; family Oscillospiraceae; genus Faecousia. Next base: position 6,598 of record JAZNDJ010000014.1, on the reverse strand, counting down.
CGATCTTCTTGGCAGTGGTGGGGATAGCAGCCAGCAGCTTGTCAGCGCAGAAGGGACGGAACAGGCGGACCTTGACCAGGCCAACCTTCTCCCCGTGTGCATTCAGGTAGTCGATGACTTCCTCAATAACATCGCTGACAGAACCCATGGCGATGATGATGCGGTCGGCATCTGCAGCGCCGTAGTAGTTAAACAGCTGATAGTTGGTGCCCAGCTTTTCGTTGACCTTCTGCATGTACTTTTCTACAACAGCGGGCAGCTCGTTGTAGTACTTGTTGCAGGATTCACGGTGCTGGAAGAAGATGTCATCGTTTTCGTGGGAGCCGCGCATTGCGGGACGCTCAGGATTCAGAGAGTGCTTGCGGAACTCGGCCACAGCCTCCATATTGGTCATTTCCTTCAGATCTTCGTAATCCCAAATAGCGACCTTCTGGATCTCGTGGGATGTACGGAAGCCGTCGAAGAAGTTGATGAAAGGAACACGTCCCTCAATGGTTGCCAGGTGTGCAACAGCGGACAGGTCCATAACTTCCTGGACGTTGGATTCTGCCAGCATGGCAAAACCGGTCTGACGGCAGGCATAGACGTCGGAATGATCACCGAAAATGTTCAATGCCTGGGTGGAGACGGTACGTGCAGAAACATGGAACACGCTGGGCAGCAGCTCGCCGGCGATCTTGTACATATTTGGGATCATCAGCAGAAGACCCTGGGAAGCGGTATAAGTGGTGGTCAGAGCTCCGGCGGCCAGGGAGCCGTGAACGGTACCAGCAGCACCGGCTTCAGACTGCATCTCGACGACCTTAACGGTGTCTCCAAAAATATTCTTACGACCTGCAGCGGACCACTGGTCAACATAGTCGGCCATTGGGCTGGAGGGAGTGATGGGGTAGATGCCAGCAACTTCGGTAAAAGCATAGCTGACGTGGGCGGCAGCGGTATTACCGTCCATTGTTTTGAACTTTCTTGCCAAAATAGAATACCTCCTAATGTGCATATTTTAACGCATATATAGTAACATGAAAGACTTGATTTGTAAAGCCATTACCGGACAAGAAAAGTGAAAAAAAGACAGATAAGTATTGCAAATTCAAATATGGATATTTCTTTTTAAATAAATGTGGAGTGCAATTGAAAAAATGTTTGTGTTTTCAAGCACGATGGGGTATTATGTAGAAAGATAGATGGGAGGTGGCATTATATGATCTGCAGTGTTCGCACCATGAGTATAACCGGCATTCAGGGAAGTCCTGTAGTAGTAGAATGCTATATTTCCAACGGCCTGCCGGCGTTTGATATCGTAGGCCTTCCGGACGCAGCGGTCAAGGAGGCACGGGAGCGTGTCCGTGCCGCGGCCAAGACCAGCGGCATGCGTTTTCCTACTGGCAGGATCACGGTAAATTTAGCACCGGCAAGTCAGAAGAAAGCCGGCACCCACTATGATCTACCGATTCTTATTGGGATTATGTCCGCTTGTGGAGCGGTTCGCAGACCCAGATCCTCCAGTGCATTCCTCGGTGAATTAAGTCTGGATGGGATGATCCGCCCCATTTCCGGCGTGCTTCCTATGGCGATTGCTGCCAAGAAGGCAGGGTTTGAGACCATATATGTTCCCGAAGAAAATGCGGCCGAAGCTACCTTGGCAAGGGGGCCTGCGATCATCCCGGTACGGACAGTTGCGGAATTGGTCAGCGCACTCAACGGCGAAACGACCTTGGAGGAGGAACCGATTTGGGTGCCGGACCGATCAGAAGTCCAATTTCTTGATTTCAAGGACGTGCTGGGTCAGGAAAATGTAAAGCGTGCTATGGAGATCGCCGCAGCAGGCAGCCACAATATTCTGTTGATCGGCCCACCTGGCTCCGGTAAAAGCATGCTCAGCAAACGTCTGCCGTCGATCCTGCCGGACATGACGTGGGAGGAATCCCTGGAAGTCACACAGATATATTCGGTCATGGGACAGGTTTCGTCGAAATCGCCTTTGGTGATCCAGCGGCCATTCCGTTCGCCGCACCATACGGTTTCCAATGCCGGCCTTGCAGGCGGTGGCACAAATCCCAGGCCTGGTGAGATATCTTTGGCCCATAAGGGTGTCTTGTTTTTGGATGAACTCCCGGAGTTCCATAAGGATACCCTGGATCTGATGCGGCAGCCTCTTGAGGATGGCAAGGTGACTATTTCTCGTGTATCAGGCACCGTGACATATCCGGCAGAATTCATGCTTGTATGCGCTATGAATCCCTGTAAATGCGGCTGGTATGGAGATCCTTCCGGACGCTGCACCTGCACGGATAATGCTGTGGAAACCTATCGCAGCCGTATCTCTGGGCCGCTTCTTGACAGGATCGACATCATTATGGAGGTGCCTGCGGTCCATTTTGATGAGCTGCGCAGAAGGGAAGAGGCAGAGCCGTCCAGTAAGATCAAGGAGCGTGTCAACTTTGCAAGGGAGCAGCAGCTTCGTCGCTACGGACACCACAGTGGTATGTGTAATGCCAGAATGGGCCCAAATGAGCTGCGCACATACTGCCAGCTCGATGATGAATCTGCCGAGTTGATGCGGCAGGCGTTTGACGTTTTTGGGCTGACTGCCAGAAGCTATGACCGAATATTGAAGGTAGCAAGGACGATCGCCGATCTTGAGGGCAGTGAGCGGATCACCGCCGACCACGTTGCCGAGGCTGTTCAGTACCGTACAGTCAATATATGAAGGAGGGACAACTTGTGAATGAGATTTTTTTGCTGAAGCTGGGTGAGGTCGTTCTGAAGGGAACGAATAAGCGTCAGTTTGAGAATAAGCTGCGTCAGAATATTCGCCGCAGAATGAGATCCTACGGCGAATTTGATGTGTATATTATGCAGTCTACAGTTTATGTCGAACCTATGGATGATGCAGCAGATGTGGATGGTGCATGGGAGGCGTGTAAGAGCATTTTTGGCCTTGTTAGCCTGTGTCGGTGCCGCCCCTGTGAGAAGGATCTTGACAGCATATATGCTGCTGTTGAGGAGTACTTGGGCGACGATTTGGATTGCGCCAAGTCCTTTAAGGTAGAATCCAAGCGTTCGGACAAGCGCTTTCCTCTGACCTCCATCGGCATTTCCCAGGAAATCGGTGGCCGCTTGGCGGAAGCCCATCCCACCTGCACCGTGGATGTTCACAATCCGGAATATACGGTATATGTCGAGGTCAGAGACCTGGCGGCCTACGTTCACGGTCCTGCTGAACCGGGTGCCGGCGGTTTGCCTACCGGTGTGGGCGGTCGTGCCATGTGTCTGCTTTCCGGCGGTATCGATTCCCCGGTGGCAGCTTATATGATGGCTAAGCGGGGTGTTGAGGTTGAAGCTGTCCACTTCTTCTCTTACCCATACACTTCTCAGCTTGCCCGGGATAAGGTTATGGAACTTGCACGGCTTGTTACCAAGTACTGCGGTCGTATGACGGTGAACATCGTGAGCTTTACACAGATCCAGGAAGCGATCCGAGATAACTGCCCGGAGGAATTCTTCACACTGATTATGCGTCGGTTCATGATGGAGATCTCTCAGCGGATCGCGAAGGATGACGGCTGCGGTGCGCTGATCACCGGTGAAAATCTTGGCCAGGTAGCCAGTCAGACGATGGAGGCTATGACAGTAACCGGTGCGGTTGTGGACATTCCCATTTTTATGCCCCTGGTCGGTTTGGATAAAGAAGAGATCGTGACCATCGCCAGAAAGATCGGCACGATGGAGACTTCCATTCTGCCATATGAGGACTGCTGTACTGTTTTTACCCCCAAGCATCCGAAGACAAAGCCGACCTTGAATCAACTTCTTGTTGCCGAGCGTAAGCTGGACCGGGAAGCTTTGATCCAGCAGGCATTGGACAGCATTGAAAAGGTCTCGGTAAAGTACCATGATGAAGCTTTCCTATGATGTGATCTCGGCGCTGAAGGGCCGCACACTGGTCACAGCGGAGAGTTGTACCGGCGGTGGGATCGGCGCAGCATTGACAGCGGTGCCCGGTAGTTCGGCGGTGTTTAAGGGTGGTATCATCAGCTATACAAATCAGGTCAAGCGGGACATGTTAGGCGTGGAGTCTAAGCTCCTTGAACAGTTTGGGGCGGTGTCGGAGCCGGTGGCAAAGGCTATGGCTGCAGGTGCCAGAGAACGCCTGTCAGCAGATATAGCAGTTTCGGTTACTGGACTTGCTGGCCCTGATGGTGATGACTTCGGCAATCCGGTCGGCACGGTGTTTGTTGGCTATGCAGACGAAAACGGTGCAAAAGCATTTGCGTGTCATTTTAAGGGCAACCGTGAAGAAGTCAGATCCTGTGCAGTGAAAATGGCGCTGGATATCATTCTCCGGGAAATAAAATAACAGGTGTCCCCAAGGACACCTGTTGGAGCTACTGGCCGGACTTGAACCGGCGACCTGCTGATTACGAATCAGCTGCTCTACCGACTGAGCCACAGTAGCATATTCAGTTATCTTTGGTATTATAGCCGCTTTTGGCTGATCTGTCAACCAAATTTTACTGTCAGGGCCGCCGGCAATGCCGACGGCCCATGCTTTATTAAAATTCGGCTAGCTCGTCCTTCAAAATCTCTTTAAAGTATTCGGCATACAGATCATAGCCTTGCTGATTGTAGTGCACATTGTCTTCAACATAAATATCCTCTCTGTGCAGAGGCGTATAATCGGTTGGATCAAAGCATTTACAATCCGGGATCGTTGCAGCAAATTCCGCCATCCAATTGTTGAACATTGCGACTTTTTCGCCCTTTTTGCGCCAGTTGCTACTACATATCAGATAGATCCTCAGGTCGGGGAAGTCGGTCTTTGCATATACCACAACACGCTGGGCCAGCTCAAAAAGCTCTTCAGGTGTATAGCCGAATCCCAGGCCGTTGCCAAGTCCGGTACAATAGACCAGCACCTTAGGCTCCAGGGGCCGTACCGCACGGGGATAGTAATAAAGCTGTTGCTCAGAGCAGCTGGAGCCAAAGCCACGGTTGATGCAGCAAGGCTTTCCACTTTTACCCAAAAGAACCTCACGCAGAGGCTTATGCTTAAAGCGGGTACTCCATCTGGTGAAATTGGAGGGACCATAGAAAACAATCTGACCTTTTTCCACTTCTTCGGCTTCATAATTCCGGATCTCTTGCTCCAGATTACTGCCCCATTTTTCAATGAACTTCAATCCGACCTTAACTGACATCATCGATCATCCTTTCTGTAATTATTTTTCTTCGAAGTGCGCTGTGTAGCGCTCGACATCCTTGTTGGTGTTACAAACGACAATATTGAAATTGTCTCCCGCGATCACATTTGGCTCTGTACTAACGGAGTCGTCAATGATCGCCATATAATGCGCGCCGAATTCCTTTCCGTCGTGGATGATCCGTTGCGGCTTGCTCCAGTGGAGCATATCGTTGCTGGTCCGCCACTCGAGAATATTTGCCACACGACCGGCCAAAAAAGTTGATTGCAGGATCTCCGTTACATTCTCGGAGAGGGGAGAGGCAGTCATGATATACTTGCCAAGCTTTTTGGCGTACGCAACACGGGGGTGCCATGCATTTGGAATCACGACGGACTCCTTGCCCATATTACCGGCTTCGCAGAATGCCCCGTCATAGTACTTAACGAAGTCACCCATGAATCCGTCCGTACGTTTTCTTGTGCGGGCGGCATAACCGTCACAATGCAGCCAAACACGCTGCTCGGTGTCCATGTGAATGATGTTGTAGAAAATATAAATATATTCGCCGTCGGGCTCAACGTAGCAGGAAAAATCGCCACAGCCGACTTGGATCTCGCCCTTTTTCTGCCCGATGGCACAGTCGTTATTGGGATTATAGTACTCTGTGTAGCAAGGCTGCTCGGCGGTCAGGACCCAACGGTCAAAGGTCCAGTTCCGACCCTCATCATCTGAGTGCATAAGTCCAATATGGCGGAAGTCAGAATCGAAGTTGGGACGTTTGCACAGGCCGAAAGCATCATAACCGGTACCTTTACCGTTCCAGCCGCCTTCGTTGTGGAAGAAGCAAAAGAAGCGGTGTGTATTGGGGCAGATGTACAGGCCGAAGGGCCAAATGCTGCCACGAGCCTTCACGCCCTCTGGGTAACGGATGCCGGAGAAAGCAAAGTCCGCGTGGCCGACGCAGAAGTTGGTATTAATGGAATAAAGCTGTTCCATGTCGTCCATGGTTGTCCCGGAGAACATCGCGATATGGCCCATGTGTGAAAAGCCTGCAATGGCCCAAAGCTTACCGTCAACATCCCGATACATAGGTACTGTACCGTCTTGATAAATGCCTGCCTTATTTTGAAATGGTGTTTGTTTTTGCTCATCGATCTTGATGGTGAGTGCCATATGATATCCTCCGGTTAACATCCATCAAATGATGCTGTGATTATAAAACTAAACTAATTTAGAGTCAAGGATGTTTTACATGTTGCTGTTTATGGAGACATAACCCCCGGCTAAGCCGGGGGCTTGATTTAGCCCTAGAAGGGCTTTTTACAGACGATTGCCCCTAAAGGGGCCCCGAATGGTTTGCCGACCGCATTTCATTTACGGGCTACCCCTTAAGGGGTTTTCTTTATGCCTTC
>JAZNDJ010000013.1:0-6323 GCA_045588045.1 Faecousia sp. | reverse complement strand
CCTCACGTAAAGATATAATTACACTTTCTACTTCCTTGACATGTGTATATCTGCGTTTTCTCATAACAATACCCCCTGATGTAATTATCCTACATCAGGGGGCGTTTTGTCTATTGTCCAGTTTTACTGGTTCTGTTCAGTGCATTAGGGAGTTTTTGTTTGTTTCGGTTTACAGTTGAATGTTCATAAGGGACGTCACATACTGCTCTCTGCGACGGTCCATTTCTGCCATATAGGCCGCGTCGTTTCCGGAATGGATCTCCCGCAGGTATTCGTAATGGTTTTGCAGGATGCTCTTGTTAAACCGTGCCAGCATCATAACAGCAATGGAGGAGCACTGGTCGGATGCACGTTCCAAATAGGTCAAGGATTCCATAAACACAAGACCGCTGGAGACAGAGCATTCGCCCTTTTTCAGCCGCTTGGTGTGACGGTCACGCAGGATCATGACCATATCATCGATCACTTCTTCCAGCGGTTCGATTGTCTTGGCCGTTTCGATATCGTCCGACGCAAACGCGCTGATAGTAATGTCCAAAATCTCGTTGACTGCCTCTGTAAGAACCTGAAGCTCCTGCCTTGCAGAATCGGAGAATTCTGCCTTTTCATCCCTCAGCCGCTGGGCAAGTTCGACCATATTGGTCGCATAGTCGCCCACACGTTCAAAGTTGGGGACGGTCTGCATGAGCATATCCACCTGGAGGTCATCGTGGTCAGACTCGACGACCTTGGACAAGCCAACGAGGAAGTGGTCCGCGCTGTCGGCAAAATAATCCAGACTGTCTTCATTCCGATCGATCTCCGGAACTGCCGATTCATCGTAGCGGAACAATTGTGCACAGCCACGGGCAAAGTTATCCTTAGCCAGTGTGCCCATGGCTGCAACGGCTTTTGTCGCCTCTGCAACGGCAACGGCCGGTGAGATATAGAGATTCTCTGTAAGTGTATGCAGCTCCGGGTGGATATCCGTCTTGGCAGGCGTATCCTTAACCACAAACCTGGCAAGGTTTACAAGCGCACCGGTAAAGGGCAGCAATACAACTGCCGTGATCAAATTGAATATTGTTTGAAAGTTGGCAATCAGGCCGCTGGTCGCCATCTGTGACCAGAACGCCGATCCAAACACTTCAAAATGTTCCATGACCGACATTGCGATCATGAAAAGCACGGTACCAATGCAGTTAAATACCACATGGACAACGCCTGTCCGCTTGGAATCCCTTCCGGAACTGCCGACAAAGCAATAGAAGGCCGTAACGATACAGGTGCCGATATTGATACCCATAATGATGGGATATACTGCCGAAAAGTCCATCGCACCAGTCGATGACAGGGATTGAAGCATCGCGACTGTCGCAGAAGAACTCTGAACGATCACCGTAAGCACAAGACCGGAGAGAATGCCCAGCAGAGGCGAATCTGAGAACTTTGAGAGCATATCCAAAAAAGCAGGAGACCCGGCCAATCCGCTCACGGCACCTGTCATATTCATAAGGCCGATAAACAGGATGCCAAAGCCGATGCAAATATCGCCGATGGTCTTTGTCTTTTTACTTTTAACGAACATGATCAGAATTATTCCGATCACCAGCGCAACCGGCGCCAAGGTATCCGTATCAAAAATAAACAGCAGCCAGTTATCTCCTGCATCAATGAATGCAAGTCTTGTGATCTGCGCAGTAACAGTCGTGCCAATATTGGCACCCAGGACGATGGACACCGCCTGCTTCAGATTCAAAACGCCGGCACTGATCAGTGCAACCGCCAGAACGATCGTAGCTGTAGAGCTTTGAATGACGGCTGTGACAAGTGTACCGGTAACGACACCAAGAAACACATTACTGGTCACTTTTCCAAGTACGCGCTTAAGTGCGGCACCGGAGCTGTTTTTCAGACCGTCACCCATGATTTCTATGCCGTACAGAAACATGGCCAGGCCACCCAGCATTCTTATGACAACACTAAGTATCTCCACATTAATCTCCTTGGCTCTTTATGGTGATGTACCTTTCCTGTTCAGTTATTTCCCTGTTGAACCAAAGCCGCCTGCCGCTCGTTCCGTGTCAGACAGTTCATCCACCGCCACAAAACCGGGAGTTATGACCGGCGTGATCACAAGCTGTGCGATCCGCTCTCCGTTTGATACTGTTTGTGTTTCATTTCCATGATTATGCAGGACTACGATGAACTCCCCCCGATAGTCACTGTCGATCACGCCAACCTTATTGGCAGGTGCCAGTCCGCGTTTACAGGCAAGGCCGCTGCGGGCATAGATCAAGCCTGCACAGCCTTTGGGAATTTCCATAGCAAGCCCCGTTGGGATAAAGGCTGACGCACCGGGTGCGATCTTCACATCCGCATCAAGACATGCATACAGATCCGCTCCTGCAGCTTCGCTGGAGCCGTAGGTGGGAAGCTTGGCCGCAGGGCGCAATTTCTTTACACGAATTTGTTCCATATGTTTCCTTTCTTCTGCGTTTGTCATGGCATTCTCTGTGGTTAAAGTGCAAGACAGTCAGAAACGAACTGGCTGACTGTCAGCATATACCGGTCCTTTTCTACAAGAAAGCTCAAGCCGTGCTCAGCTCCCTCCGCAAGAAATAGCTTCTTTGGGCCGCCGCAAGCGGCGTACCCCTGCCTTGTCATATCACAGGGAACAAAGCTGTCCGCTGTGCCATGAATCATAATGATCGGCAATTTATTCTTTTGCAGAGTTTTTACGCTGTCCCTTTGCGTTATACCAAAACCTGCGATCAGCCTTGTGCAGAACCCCGTGGACCACATGCACAGCCACGGCGGCAGGTGGGTCACGCTTTTAAAAACAGATGAGAGTATTGCCTTTGGCGAGGTGAAGCCGCAATCCACAACAACACCCTTCACATTATCCGGCAGGTCCCGGTCAGCAAGATACATCATTGTGGATGCACCCATGGACAGCCCGCTGAGAATGACCGGACAGTGCGCGAGTTGGGAATTGTGCAGATTCAGCCAAGAAAGCATATCCTCGCTTTCCTTTACACCAAAGGTTATGAACCTCCCCTCACTCTTCCCATGGCTTCGCTGATCCGGAAGCAGCAGATTGAGTCCCTGGTCGTAATAAAAATCCAAGGCCATGCCAAAGTCTGCCAGATAGGTGCTGCGGTAGCCATGGGCAAATAAGATGGTTCCCTTTGGGTTTTTTGCCGGGATCCACAGCGCACGCAGTTTCAGGCCGTCATGGCTGGTGATAAAAACCTCCTGCGGATCATGGGCATTGATCCAGTTATTGGCAGCAACAATGCTGTCGTAAATTGGGGCATAAAAAGTCTTCTCGATTTTTTCCCTATCGAGCCACTGCACATCCTTTTGCCGGACGCAGGCAACCAAAAAGACATAAACACCGCTGAGGAACAACAGAAGCACGATCGCTCCTACAAGAAACAGAAGGAAAGGCATGACTTACTCCTTGCGGGAAATTTTAGAGAACAGTCGGAAGGACAGAGGCCACAGGATGCCGGCAACGATCACGATCAGGAAGTAGCGAACCGCTCTTCCAATGTGCTCACCCAAGAGCAGATTCAGTACCTCCTTACAGCCGCTCTTAACAGCCAACACGATCAACAGGCCCAAAACGACCTTAATAAGCTGGACCCACCAAACTGCTTTCGTAGTAAAATTTAGCCACTTTTCATCCACAATATACACGATCACCAGGCCGCTTAAAGCACCCAGGAGTGTGTATGCATTTTTAAGTCCGGAGGCAAGATTGTGCGCGTCTATATCCGCCGGGAACGGATAACGCTCCACAAAGCACAAATACGCAACGGAAAGAACGATCATGACACAAAACAGAATCGGCAGGTTCTTTCCTTGGTTTTTTAATACGATGGGCTGAAGCGCAATGATAAGCGCCACTGCCATCAGTGCTGCAACACCAACATCCAGCGGTGTGTGGACACCGATATACATTCTCGACAGCGGAACAAGCACCGCGATCACGATCGCCACGATCTTGATCCATCGGTTCTTTGTCGTGTAGGCGATACCGCCAAAAGTCCCGACGGCACTTTGTGTGTGGCCACTGGGGAAGCTATAGCCGGTAGCCGCTTCCCTGGCCTGCTCCAGGATCGTAAAGTTTTCGTCCATGACCCAGGGTCGCGGGATACGGAACCACAGCTTCATGAACTGATTGGCGATCGTTCCGATAAAGCCCACTGACAGGATGTAGTAGCCACGGTATTTATCCACGCACCAAAACAAGATCAGTGCAGCAACCAAAAATACAGTTTCCTCTCCAAATCTCGTGATCAGCAGCATAAATTCATTCAGCACGGGAATGCGGATCTTCTCAAGGAAATACAGAAATTCCATACGATACCTCCTACTAAGCCATGGTAAATATTATACAATTCCTTTCCATAAATGTAAAGATTTTTGATTCAATCTTATGGGCAGTCCTTGTCATTTTTTCCGAATGAGGGTATAATAAAAAAAGCACATACTTTTGAGGTGAGCCTATGTTTTCTAAGGATGCACGTTGCATATACGGTAATAACCAGCTGGCCGACGTCATTTGCCAGCTGCGATTTCCGGAAATTCTGTCTATCGGCACAAATCTTCCGGTTGATTTTCAAGAATCGATTCGAAGCGACTATCCGAAATTCTCCGTGAATACTGAGCCCGCACCGCCCCGCGCACCCGGAAGTCAACTGGCTGATCAGAAAGCCGCCGTCAACTATCAGTTCACATCTATTGACGGCGTATGGCAGGTCAATCTAACCAGCCGCTTCATTGCCCTTGCCTGCAAGAAATACACATGCTGGGAGGATTTTGCCGAACGTCTGGATATGCCATTAGCCGCATTTATTAAGCTCTATAAACCTGCTTACTTCGAGCGCGTTGGGCTTCGTTATATGAATTTCTTCTCCAGAATTGCTCTTGACTTGACGGATTACCCTTTCCGCGAGTTGTTCGAAGCACCCTATCTCGGTCTGCTAGCCGATGACGATGTGCGAGAGCAGACCGCAACCAGAAACAGCCTGGATGCTGATATTGGCATAAATGGCGGTTGCAGGGTAAAGCTCCATGCAGGTCCGGGTCGCGTTAAGCGCAACGGTGTGGATGACGGTGAGGTCAAATTTATATTTGACCAGGATCTGTATATGTCGGGCAACATACCGGTAAACTATTCTGCCGGCGCACTGGAAACGCTACATTCTCAGGCCTACCCTATTTTCCGCGGTGCGATCACGCAACTGCTGCACGATGCATTGGAACCTGAAACACCCTAAAGGAGACTATTTTTATGCCACTATATTTCTACGGCTTTGATTGGACGTATCTGGCTGTGGTGCTACCGTGTTTGATTCTGTCCCTGTGGGCAAGTGCCCACGTCAACAACACCTTCAAAAAGTATTCCAAAGTGGTTTCTGTCCGCCGCATTACCGGTGCGCAGGCGGCGCAGCGAGTGCTGTACAGCAACGGAATCACAAATGTGCGAATTGAACGGGTATCCGGAAATTTGACTGACCACTACGATCCAAAAGCCAATGTGATCAGGTTATCTGACAGCGTCTATGACAACCCCTCTGCCGCATCCATCGGCGTTGCATGTCACGAAGCCGGTCACGCAGTCCAGTATGCAGCCAACTACTTTCCCATAAAGATCCGCTCCGTGATCATTCCCGTCACCAACATTGGTTCGAAACTTGCCGTCCCGTTGATCCTGCTCGGTGTCTTGCTTTCCACCCTTGGAAGCTTCTCTACAGTTATTGTGGATATCGGCATTGCATGCTTTGCTTTATCTCTGGTATTCCAGCTTGTGACACTACCGGTGGAGTTTAATGCAAGCCGCCGGGCACTTAAGGCCATTGCCGAAGGTGATATCCTGACAGAAGATGAGCTTAAAGGTGCAAGAAAGACCTTAAGTGCCGCGGCCATGACCTATGTTGCGGCCACAGCCGTCTCTCTTGCGCAGTTACTTCGTCTGATCTATCTCTTTGGCGGACGCAGAAGAAATGACTGACCTTTTTCCGCTTCGGTATTGACAACCGAAGCGGAAAAGTTTATACTTTGATGGTGTGAAAAATATGAAAAGTAGGAAAGAAGGGATCAGATGGCCGGAGGTAAACACATTCTCGGCAAAGCCAACGCAAAGCGTGTTTTCGGAACGGCGAAGGTCGGTGACCGGGGGCAGATCGTCATTCCCAAGGAAGCACGGGATTTCTTTGGCATAAAACCAGGAGATACCCTACTGATCTTAGGTGAGGACGATACCGGACTGATCGTTTCAAGGCCTGAAGTGCTGAGCAACCTTGCGGACAAAATATTTGATACAGTTAGAA
>JAZNDJ010000012.1:0-4471 GCA_045588045.1 Faecousia sp. | reverse complement strand
CTTTGACATTGTGGATACCGGCGGTATTGAGCCCGGTACCGACAGTGAGATCCTCCTGTTCATGCGCCATCAGGCAGAGATCGCCATTGACCACGCCAATGTGATTGTGTTTGTCTGTGACATTAAAACCGGTGTGACAGCGGCCGACCACGAAGTGGCCAATATGCTGCTGCGTTCCCGCAAACCCGTGGTCCTGGCAGTCAACAAGATGGACCGGATCGGCACAGACGATCCTGAAATCTATGAGTTTTATAACCTCGGCCTGGGAGATCCCATCGCCCTGTCTGCCGTTCACGGCCATGGCACCGGCGATCTGCTGGACGAGTGCATGAAATACTTCCCTCCCGAAGAGGAAGTGGAAGAGCGGGACGATGTGGTCAAGGTCGCCATTATCGGAAAACCCAATGTGGGCAAATCCAGCTTGGTCAACAAGATTCTGGGCGAGGAGCGTGTGATCGTCTCCAATATGGCCGGAACCACCCGCGATGCGGTAGACAGCTACTTTGAAAACGAAAAGGGTAAGTATTTGCTGATCGATACCGCCGGTATGCGCAAAAAGTCCAAGGTGGATGACCGCATTGAAAAGTTTTCCGTGCTGCGTGCTACCATGGCCATTGAGCGTGCTGACGTTTGCCTGATCATGATCGACGCCAACGAGGGCGTCACCGAGCAGGACACCAAGGTGGCCGGCTTGGCCCATGAGGCCGGAAAGGCATGTATCATTGTGGTCAACAAGTGGGACTCCATCGAAAAGGACGACAAGACAATGGATCGGATGCGCAATGATGTGCGCCGTGATCTGTCTTATATGACCTATGCTCCGATCGTATTCATTTCCGCATTGACCGGGCAGCGTGTGGACAGACTGTTTGATCTGATCAATTATGTGAACGATCAGGCGGCCATGCGCATTACCACCGGTATGCTGAATTCGGTACTGGCCGACGCCACCGCCCGTGTTCAGCCTCCCACCGACAAGGGCCGCCGCCTGAAAATCTACTATATGACTCAGGTGGGCATCAAGCCGCCTCATTTCGTCATTTTCTGTAACGATGCAAAGCTGTTCCACTTTTCCTACCAGCGGTATCTGGAGAACCAGATCCGCAATACCTTTGGTCTGGAGGGTACCCCGGTGCGTCTGACGATCCGTCAGAAGGGGGACAATGACTGATGGTCCTGGAAAAGATTTATGATTGCGTCAACTGGCTGGAAGCGGACTACGGCCTTGGCGGATTGCTCCTGATCGGAATTGGTACAGCCCTTCTGATCGCCGTTGTCTCGTATTTTCTGGGTTGTTTTAACGGTGCAGTTATTGTATCAAAGTATATTTTGCGTGATGATGTGCGTAATCACGGAAGCGGAAATGCCGGCCTGACCAATTTTCACAGAACCTTTGGCAGCAAGCTGGCTGCTGTTGTAATCCTGTGCGATGTGCTGAAGGCTGTGCTGTCTGTGCTGTTCGGCGTATGGCTCCTCGGCCATGTAATCGGACACGGGGCGGAGCACATGATTCGCATCGGTAAGCTTTGGGGCGGACTGTTTTGCCTGCTTGGACACTCCTTTCCCTGTATGTTTCAGTTTAAGGGCGGAAAAGGGGTCCTTTCCGGCGGTATCGTCGCAATTATGCTGGACTGGCGGATCGGCCTGATCGCATGGGGCGGATTTCTGATTCTTGTCCTATTGACCCGATGGGTATCCCTCGGTTCCTGCTGGGGCGGAGGATGCTTTCCCTTTGCCATATGGTTTGTTTATCACGATCCTTTGCTTACATTCCTCGGACTTCTGTGCGGCGGATTGCTTGTGGTAAAGCATAAGGATAATATCAAACGAATCCTGAACGGAACCGAGTCAAAGCTTACGCTGCATCGAAAGAAAGGGGCAGACACATGAAAGTATCAGTAGTCGGCAGCGGCGGATGGGGTACCGCATTGGCCCTTGTGCTGCTGGAAAACGGCAGTGACGTTACAATGTGGTCTTATACCCAGGAAGAATCCGACGTTTTGAAGCAAACAGGAGAGAACCCCATGCTGAAAGGGGTTCCGCTGCCTGAGGAATTGCACCTGACCACCGATCTTGCCTGTGTGAAAGACTGTAAAGTTGTTGTACTTGCCACACCTTCTTTTGCGGTGCGTGGAACCGCCCGGCAGATGGCTCCGCTGCTGGATCCCGGTACAGCTGTCGTTCTTGTGTCCAAAGGAATCGAGAAGGATACTTCTTTGACTATGACCCAGATCGTGGAGCAGGAAGTCGGCCCCAAATGTCCGGTTGTTGCTTTGTGCGGCCCGTCTCACGCGGAAGAGGTTGGCCGGAAAATTCCGACCGCGGTTGTATCTGCGTCGGCAGATCAGCAGGCCGCTGAACTGGTACAGGATCTTTTTATCAATGAGCGGTTCCGTGTTTATACGTCGGATGATGTGATCGGCGTGGAAATGGGTGCGGCACTGAAAAATGTGATAGCACTTTGCGCCGGCTGCAGCGATGGCATGGGATACGGAGACAATACCAAAGCCATGCTGATGACCCGAGGACTGAATGAAATTGCCCGACTGGTGATTGCAATGGGAGGTCGGGGCGAAACGGTTGCCGGCTTGACCGGTGTTGGCGATCTGATCGTGACCTGCTGCTCCATGCACTCCCGCAACCGGCGCTGCGGCATCCTGATCGGACAGGGCACTCCGGTGGAGCAGGCTCTCAAAGCCAGCGGTGGAGTGGTCGAAGGGTACTATGCTGCGGCCAATGCAAAGACTCTGGCCGATAAGCTTGGCGTCGAAATGCCGATTGCTCAGGCTGCGTACGAGGTTTTGTATGAGGGGAAGGATCCTCATTCGGTTCTCACTGAACTGATGACCCGTGAAAAGAAGCATGAAACTTGATTACCAGACAAATAATGTATCGAAAAAACTGCGTGCCGATGGCACGCAGTTTTTTACTTTTTATGGCATTGACAGGAAATATCACCGGTGGCAGGAGGATCCAGACAGGTTCCGTCATAGGAAAATCTGGAGCCGTGGCAAGGACAGTCCCAGGACCGGTCTATCTGATTCCACGAAAGCTGGCAGCCCATATGGGGACAGCGTGTGGAGACAAAAAAGAATTTGCCGTCTTCCCGGTGAAATACACCGGTCTTGCGTCCGTTCCACTGCACAACGCCGCCTTGACCGGGTGAAATTTGGTCCAGCGCAGAACGTGGGACAAAGAATGCTTGACGAAGCAGATTTGCGCTGCTGATCCCGCCGTCGGCCAGAATGTGGCCGAGGCCCTTTAAAGTGGGCAGTCTGTGCGGCGAGAACAGGGAAGCATACCTGTTTCTCCGCCCCAAGGCCAGATCGGTCAGAATCTGTGCGGCTGTCATGGCGGAAGTCATGCCCCATTCCCGAAATCCCGTAGCCACGTAGAGCTTGCAGGAGCCTTGGTCGTATTTGCCGATGTATGGGATCCCATCGGCAGGGATACTGTCCTCGGCCGACCACTGTGCGGTGATCCGGCAGCCGGGATACCAACGGCTTGCTGCTAGGCTGAGCGCGTCGTACCCGTTTTGTGTCGGTTTTAATCCGGTGCGGTGTCCGTGGCCGCTTAAAATGAGCTGATCCCTCCACGGACGCAGCATTGTGCCCCTTTTATCCGTATCCAGATACATATCATTCAATGGAGCTGCACCGGAAAGCGAGATGGCGTAGGAACGCTCCTGATGCATGCGGACGAAATACAGTCCGGGCAGAAGAAAGAACGGGAAGCGGGTGGTTATGAAAAAATGCTTTGCTTTTACAAGGGCAAACTTTGTTTCTGCACATCCGTCCCGCAGCGCGGTTACCGCAGTGTTGCCGTAGATCGAGAGTCCGTCCAGCAGCGCGTTGAGAAATTTCAGCGGGTGGAACAGCGCCTGACCGGGAAGCTTCATTGCGGCAGCGACGGAAAAGGGAAGCTGGGTTTCTCTGGTGAGTGTCACAGGCAGGCCCAAAGCCCTTGCTGCATCCCATTCCGAGCGTATTGCGGTGGAAGTATTGCGGTCAAAAAGATAGCAGTCGGCTCTTTGAAACTCGCAATCGATTTGCATGGAATCGACCAATTCCGAATAAGACTCGATGGCCGCAAGATTTGTCTGCACGATCCGTTTTGCAGCCTCAAACCCATACGAGGAAATCATTTTTGCAAAACATAACCCATGCTGTGCGGTGATCTTTGCTGTGGTATGGGCAGTTGTTCCCTGGCCGGGTGTGCCTGCGTCCAAAAGAATAACGTCCATGCCCTGTTTTTTTAGCATGTGCGCAGTCAATACCCCGGTCAGACCGGCTCCGATGACTACGGCGTCACAGGTCAGGTCAGATTTTAATTGAGGATATTCCGATGAAGGGGGAACGGTTTTCTGCCACAGGGATGCATGCTCCATATCATATCACCTCCGTCATAGTATACCCGTTTATATTTGATTAAGACAGCGGTCTAAATTGGGACAACGAATCATAGGATGGTG
>JAZNDJ010000011.1:0-27265 GCA_045588045.1 Faecousia sp. | reverse complement strand
CTGTGCATGTGATGTTCATTGATATTCTCTGCTTTTACGGGACGGAAAGTGCCAAGTCCAACATGCAATGTAACAAACGCGGTATGAATTCCCTTCTGACGAATTTTCTCCAATAAGTCATTAGTAAAGTGCAGACCGGCTGTGGGTGCAGCTGCAGAGCCCACTTCCTTGGAATAGACCGTCTGATACCGCTCCTGATCAGCAAGCTCCGCTTTGATATACGGTGGCAACGGCATCTTCCCGAGTCGCTCCAACACCTCCAGGAAAATCCCGTCATAACGGAATTCCACGACCCGATTTCCGTCCTCACGAATCTCCCGAACAACAGCGGTCATTTCACCGTCGCCGAAGATCACCTCGCTGCCAACTTGCATCTTCCGACCGGGCTTACAAAGACACTCCCAGCACTTATCCCCGAGATCCCGCAACAGCAGCACCTCAACGGCACCGCCTGTCGGTCTGTGGCCCAAAAGCCGAGCCGGCAAAACACGGGAATCATTCATTACCAAGCAGTCACCCGGTTGCAGATACTGCACGATATCGAAAAAATACTTGTGTGTGACCTGTCCGGATGTCTTGTCCAGCACCAGCAGGCGTGAAGCATCCCGTTGCTGCAGCGGTGTCTGCGCAATCAATTCCTCTGGCAGATCGTACCAAAAATCATGGGTCTTCAATCTGGTATCCTCCATACATATCGCAAAGGTGTTTCTTGATAGTATAGACGATTTTGGCGGAATTTGCAACACGCAAATGCAATAGCCGGCGCATAGATTGGCCTGGAGGTATCAGTCTATGAAAGATCCTGTATTTTCCGGGGTATGCACAGCCCTGGTCACACCCTTTCTAAACGGAAGTGTCAACTTTCCACTTTTGGACCGCCTGGTGCAACGTCAGGTCGATTCCGGCATACCAGCCATCGTGCTCACCGGAACCACCGGTGAGTCACCCGCCTTGTCAGACGCGGAAAAGATTGAAATATACAAACGTGGAAAATTCATATGCGGCGATAGATGCAAGGTCATTGCAGGTACCGGCTCAAACGCAACAAGCCACACAATTGAGTTAAGCATTGCTGCCGAGCAGGCCGGCGCAGATGCCCTTCTTGTCGTTGCCCCATATTACAACAAAGGAAACCCGGAAGGCCTGTTTGCACATTTTGCCGCCATTGCAGCCAGTGTCAAGATCCCGATCATTCTCTACAACGTTCCCTCCCGGACCGGTGTGGATATTCCCGTATCTGTCTACAAGCGACTAAGCCGAATCGAAAACATTGCCGGTGTCAAAGAAGCCAGCACCGATATCACAAAAATCACCAAGATCCGCGCAGCCTGTCCGCCGGATTTCTATGTATGGTCCGGCAACGATGATCAGATTGTTCCTGTGATTGCCCTTGGCGGTCAAGGCGTTATATCCGTTTTGTCAAACGTACTGCCTTTGGAGACATCATCCATGGCCCTGGCAGCACTTGATGGGGACTTTGACACCGCGGCAGCATTACAATGTGAGCTTGGTGAGCTGATCGACCTGCTGTTCTGTGAGGTCAACCCAATCCCAGTCAAATATGCTATGAAGCATATTGGCTTCGACTGCGGTGGCTGTCGACTTCCGCTGGGTCCCTTAAGCCGAACCAACATGCAGCGTATCGATCAATTCTTCGGAAAGTGAGAAAAGCAGCGCACTGTCATAAACAGTGCGCTGCAGTAATTATGGCTCAAAGCCCTCAAAAATGGGGATCCATCCTTCTTTGACGGCAGTATCGTAATCTGCTTGGGATTTGACGGTCCAGGTAACGCCCTGGATGCCCCACAGCTTACGGCAAATGGTATTGCTGATAGTCTTGCGATCAACATATTTGTACGCCACAAAATCCGGCAGAGTCAAAAAATTCAGCATCTGATGCTGCAGTATAAACTTAAGATACCAGGGCAGCAGCTTATTATTTGACCGGAAATAATTTTCTGTAAGCTGCCCGCGAACAATATCCGGGCGATTTATCCGCAGCCATCGGACACAGCGAGGGTCAAAGGATTCCACGCAGTAATCTCCGTTATATGTGTCCAACATTCTGCATGTGGCCTCACAAAGGGCAGCACAGTTTCCGTGTTCCTTCAACTCTACAATCAGAGGCGCCTTGCCGTCGTATAGGTCCAGGACCTCACGAAACTGCGGGATCGTCTCCTCCGTCCCTTCCAGGCGATAGTCAGTTAACTGCTCCGTTGTTAAGTCCTCGATACAACCTTCTGCGCCGGTTGTCCGCTTAAGCAGGGAATCATGGATCACCGCAAGATTTCCATCCCTGAGCAAATGCACATCCAGTTCGATGCCGTAGCCTGCTTTCTTAGCCCGACGGAAAGCCTCCATGCTGTTTTCAGGAACTCCATTGCCGTGTAGACCTCTGTGTGCATAAGACCAACGTCGAAGCTTCTCAAGCTCCATATGACCCCTACGCCCAACTGTAGAGCATACATACAGCAGTATAAGGATCAGCAGCACCGCTGAAATAACTATTGCAGGGTTCATAATATCGCGCCTCCGATATTAGTCATCGATGTCCAAAGCCTCAATACCCTTTTTGCCGGTCGGTCGGGAATCACCGTGCTTCACCATCAGCATTGTGATGAATGCCAATCCAACAAAGATCGCAGCATACGGGAACAGACTGGTCATCGCAATATTGTCCATAAAGAAGCCGGAAACCGTCGGTGTCAACGACTGAGCTGCCATGGATGCCGTGTAATAATAACCGGTATATTTGCCAACATCGGCGCCGGTACACATTTCAACAACCATCGGGAAGGAGTTAACATTGATGGTTGCCCACGCAACACCTGCCAGGCAGAACATACTGGACATAAGCCAGGACGGACTGGATGCCGTCATAAAGCAACCGACAAAGAATGCCGTGAACAACATAACGATGCCTGCCAGAATCGTTTTCTTTCTGCCGATCTTGGACGCAACCATACCTACGGGCAGGTATGCGATGATGGCTGCGACGTTTGCCAGGAGCAATGTTGTGGTTGCATCCTTATCAAGTACATTCTGTGCATAAACAGTATACTTGGACGTAACGGCATTATAACCAAAAAACCAGAGAACTATAGATGCCAGCATAAAAATGAGGCTGCGAATTTCCGCTTTACTCATTTTTTTCTTGCTGACGGTAGTTTCTTCCTCCGCCTTATCCAAGCCCAGGGCGATGCTTTGCTGCTGCATTTCCGAGACCCACTTTGGCTCTTTGACCTTCAGCAGGAAGATCAGCAGCGCCACAAGCATAATGCCGCTGACAATGGCGTAAATGCCGGTATAGCTCATATAGGCATTCTTTACCTTGGAAATGGCCAGAACCGACCCGAGTCCAAGGACAATAATACCACCGCCATTGCCCATTAGGTTAATGACCGCATTGGCCTTAGAACGCAAGGGCTTTATGGTTACGTCCGGCATCAATGCAACAGCAGGTGTGCGGAATGTGGCCATAGAGATCAGCAGCAACAGCAGAACACCCAGGAAGCAGATCAGTGTCACGGGGCTTTCTCCCGTTACGGACGCAGCGCAAGCCTGCCGCGCAGGCACCACATAGCGGGTATATAGGTTGACCTCCACCTCGCGGCCAAAGCTATTGATTTCGGTATTTTTAGAGTCGGTAGTCAGCTTTGCAAATTCCTCTTTTGTATAAATATCTGCAAGTCTATAGTCGACGCCCTCCGGGGTCTGAAGCACGGTGTCCTTCTGCTCCTCATAGATTAGCTCCATAGTTGCAGGATCGTTCACCTTGGTATACTGCTCAATGTTCTTCAGCTGAGCATTATCCACAAAGGACAGCACCATCAAAAACACAACAGCCAGGATCGTACCGGTGCGGACAAAGGGTGTCCGGCGGCCGGATTTGGATTTGCAGCGATCCGAAATGCCGCCAAACAGCGGCAGCATGAACAGCGCAAGGATATTATCCAATGCCATAACCACACCGGATGCCGTTTGGCTCAGACCAAATTTACTTGTAAGGGTCATAGCAATGGTCACATCATAGATCTGCCAAAAAGCGCATATCAGAAAGAACGCAAAACCAACGAGCATGGTGCGCTTATAATTCAGCTTCATACATAAATCCCCCGTATTTGTTTGCTATATCATAATAATTGTACAACATCACAGATGAATATACATGGGAAAATCAAGCCAAAACTGCCTTGTGGAATACCTTCTTGCCCTTTCGGATCTTGACACCGTCGGCAAGCATCTGCTCTGTCACAGCAAAGGTATGGTCCGGAACCCTTTCATCATTGACAAATACACCACCCTGTTGAACAAGACGGCGGGCTTCGCCATTGGAGCCGGCAAGCTTACAAGCCACCATCAGATTCAGAATGCCGATTTTTCCGTCTGTGAGCTGCTCTGCGGTGATCTGTGTCGTGGGCATGTTAGCATCGTCACCTCCGCCAACAAACAAAGCCTTTGCTGCTACCTGAGCCTTATCCGCCTCTTCTTCGCCGTGGACAAGCTTCGTCAGCTCATAGGCAAGGATTTCCTTGGCGGTATTGAGTTGTGCGTCCTTCCAGTCGGACATGGCATCGATCTGCTCCAAAGGCAGGAAGGTCAGCATACGGATACACTTAAGAACGTCTGCATCCTCCACGTTGCGCCAATACTGATAAAAGTCAAAGGGACTGGTCTTATTGGGATCCAACCAAACTGCACCGGAGGCTGTTTTGCCCATCTTCTTTCCTTCAGAGTTCAGAAGCAAGGTGATGGTCATGGCATGGGCATCCTTGGACAGCTTCCGACGGATCAGCTCTGTGCCGCCGAGCATATTGCTCCACTGGTCATTGCCGCCAAATTGCATATTGCAGCCATAGTGCTGATACAGGTAGTAAAAGTCGTAGGACTGCATGATCATGTAGTTGAATTCCAGGAAGCTGAGGCCCTTTTCCATCCGCTGCTTGTAGCATTCGGCGCGCAGCATATTGTTGACAGAGAAGCATGCACCGACCTCACGCAGCACGTCCACATAGTTCAGATCCAGCAGCCAGTCAGCATTGTTGACCATCTGGGCCTTACCCTCGCCAAACTCGATAAATCTCTCCATCTGCTTTTTAAAGCAGTCGCAATTATGCTGGATCGTCTCCCGAGTCATCATGGAGCGCATATCCGTGCGTCCGGAGGGGTCGCCGATCATGGCCGTGCCGCCTCCGATCAGGGCAATCGGCTTGTTTCCGGCCATCTGCAAACGCTTCATCAGGCAAAGTGCCATAAAATGACCAACATGCAAAGAATCTGCCGTGGGGTCAAAGCCGATATAGAATGTTGCTTTGCCGTTATCGATCATCTCGCGGATCTCATCCTCATTGGTCACCTGGGCAATCAAGCCTCTGGCAACCAATTCATCATATAGTTTCATTTGGTTTCCTCCTCATGTTATGTAAAAAATAAAGCCCTCCGTCCCTGAGGACAGAGGGCGTAAAATACGCGGTACCACCTCTGATTCGTCCTTGCCTCACAGCAAAAACCTCGCAGCGTCAGACAACGCTTTTCGCTGTTTCGGGCGAACCCGTCCTTCCCTACTACGCTTTTCAGGAAGGCCACTCCGGGAGGTATTTCAACGGTTTTTCCTCTGCCTCGCACCAGCCGGCAGCTCTCTGCAGGAAATGGACCGTTTACTTCATCCCATCGCAGTGTTTACTGAGATATCCTAACAAATAAACTTGCTTTTGTCAACCAAGAAGCATTTCCTCGGCACTTTTCAAGGTGGTTTGTGTAATGCTGGCACCACCGATGATCCGGGCCAGCTCCTGTTTTCTGCCCTCAAGCTCCAAGGGTGTCACAGTTGTATATGTGCGTCCACTCCGTTCTTCCTTGGCAATCAGTAAATGGGTATCCGCCAAGGCAGCCAACTGGGGCAGGTGGGTAACACAAAGCACCTGTTTGTGTGCTGCAACGCTTCGCAGCTTTTCGGCCACCTTCTGTGCCGCACGACCGGATACACCCGTGTCCACTTCATCAAAAATCAGTGTTGCTACCCTATCCCGTTCTGCCAGCACGTTCTTCATTGCCAGCATAATGCGTGCCAATTCACCGCCGGAAGCCACCCGGGATAGAGGTTTCAATGCCTCGCCGGCATTGGCAGACATATAAAATGCCACCGCATCCGCGCCCTCAGCGCCCAATGCGATCTGTGTGAACGCGCAGGAAAACTGCACCTTCGGCATATCTAATTGGGCAAGTTCTGACAGGATACGCGCCGACAGCGCCTGCGCAGCGTCCTCTCGGTTTTTTCGAAGCTCCAGCGCAGCAGCCCAGGCAGTCTTTTCCGCAACCTCACACTTACTTTTCAATCGCTCCAGATGGTCGTCGGCAAATTCGATCTCATCCAGTTCCTGTTTGGCCTGTTCCAGATACGCCAGGATATCGGTGCAGGTCGCTCCATACTTACGGCGAAGTCGATGGATCACATCCAAGCGAGATTCGATCTGCTCTAATTCATCGGCGGAATATGAGAGCTGATCTCTGGAATCCCGGACCTCCTCCGCGATATCCTGGACCTGGTACATCAGATCCGAAATGCGACCATGGATCTCAGAAAAAGCTTCAGAGAACCGAGACATGCGGGCAAACTCCCGCTCAGCAGCAGCAAGCAACGCTGCTGCACCGTCTGAATCGTCGCTGCCGTAGAGGTTCTCAACAGCTGCATTCATGCTATCGCTGAGCTTTTCCGCATTCTGTAGCACCTTACGGCGCTGCTCCAGCAGTTCATCTTCATCGCTCTCCAGCTCAGCTTTTTCGATCTCGGATATCTGATAGCGAAGGGTTTCCATGCGCCGGAGTTTTTCGCCCTCATCCATGGTCATACGCTCAATCTGACAGCGAAGCTCCGAAACTGTTTGGAATTTTTGGATATAGTCATCACGAAGCGCAGCATTGTCGGCAAAATCGTCCAGGAAGTGCAGATGATTGCCCTCATCAAATAACAATGCCGAATCATGCTGACCGTGGATGTTTATCAGTTGAATACCAAGCTTACGCAAAATCGAGACTGAGACCAGTGTTCCATTAACCCTACAAACATTCCGTCCGTCAAGAAAGATCTGCCGCTGTATAACGGTTTCCGCATCGTACGCCACACCGTTTTCTGAAAACCAGCTAAGCTCCGGAACATCGGTAAATACAGCCTGCACAGAAGCCTTATCCGCGCCGGTGCGGATCATGTCCCGATAGGCGCGCTCTCCGAGAATCGCCGAGATCGCATCGATAACAATGGATTTACCTGCTCCCGTCTCTCCTGTCAAGACATTAAAACCCCTATTGAAGGAAATGTCCGCGCACTCAATTACCGCAATATTTTCAATATGCAGAAGACTTAGCACGACAAAGACCCCCTATATTAATTGGTCAAATTCCTAATCTCACCGCAAAATGCTGCCGCCGCGTTGTTATCACGCATGACGACCATAACGGTATCGTCACCGGCCAGTGTACCAACAACAATGCTAAGATTCATCGCATCGATCGCAGAGCCTGCCGCAGATGCAAGTCCGGGCAATGTACGGATCACAATGATGTTCTGCGCATAATCAAATCCGATGACACATTCCCGGAAGATGGTGTTCAGCCGGGAGGAAAAGGAGCCAGTCATCTCACTGGCAGAGGTTGTGTACCGGTAGGTGCCCAGGCTCGTCAATTCCTTCACGATCCTAAGTTCTTTGATATCTCTGGAGATCGTTGCCTGTGTACCGCGGAACCCCTCCTTCTGCAGTGCAGCCAACAGCTGCTCCTGTGTCTCAACATTACGATTGGAGATGATCTCCAAGATTTTTGCTTGTCTTTGACTTTTCACTGAATCCACCTCAATTATTCTTGAATTTCATACCAACAACATCGTAGAAGCTCCGGTCCTTCAGCCGTACCAGCTTTGTAACCAGACCGGATTTACGAACTGTGGCCGTATCGCCCATATTAATACGCAGAGCCTTGCCTCCATCCACAGACAGGAACGCGCTTCTGCGAGCATTCTTGGTCAGCGACACATTGATCACACGCTTGTCCGACGCGACAATGCATCGACTGGCAACATCGTGTGCACAAATGGGCGTTATCAGGATACTGTGCGCCTCCGGCTCAACGATCGGACCGCCTGCTGACAAGCTATAGGCAGTCGAACCTGTTGGAGTTGCGATAATGATACCGTCTCCGCCGCATTCCATCGCCTGCACACCGTCACATTGGACTGCAAGATGCACGATCCGGGCAACTGCACCCTTTGTCACAACAACGTCATTCAGGCAGATGTCGTGGAAGATAATATCCCGATCCCGGAAAACACTCACATCCAGCATCATACGGTTGTCAATTGTGTATTCCCCGGTAGCGATCCGTTTCAGTTGCTGGAGCTCTGTGCTTTCCAGCTCCGCCATAAAACCCATGGTGCCAATGTTGACACCCAGAATTGGAATGTTGTGCCGCGTTGCAGCTTTTGCCATATGCAGGATGGTCCCATCTCCGCCAAAGCAGATCACCATGGATGCTGTAGGCAGTTCACGGTCAAGCCTTGAAAAACGGATATCCTTTGGCAGCTCGTATGTTCGGTCCACCT
The DNA here is from genome assembly GCA_045588045.1 of Faecousia sp. GTDB lineage: Bacteria > Bacillota > Clostridia > Oscillospirales > Oscillospiraceae > Faecousia. Next base: position 18,675 of record JAZNDJ010000011.1, on the reverse strand, counting down.
CAAACGGCAGGCAAACACACGGTTCAATACCGGCTTCTTTCAGAACGGCGATTGCCGCGCGCACCGTTTGGAAATTTTTATCCCGATAAGGGTTAGGCGTGAGGATCACTTTTTTCATGGCAATCACCCCCTTAACGTGTTGTGTGCTTCGCTGACAACAGCAGCTGTATCCGGCTCAATGCCGGGTTTATCTCCAAGTGTCAAATGCGCCAGGAATTCAATATTCCCCTCCGGACCCTTCACAGGCGAGAAGGTCAGTCCAAGTATCTTGAATTCGGTCTCACGGGTCAGAACAACAAAGCTGTCCAAGACTTCCTTATGGATCTGCGGATCCCGCACAACACCCTTCTTACCGACCTTATCCTTACCCGCCTCAAACTGCGGCTTGATCAGACACAGGACCTGTCCTGTGGGCTTTAGGAAGGTTTTTATGACCGGCAATACGATCCGCAGGGATATAAAGCTCACATCGATCACAGATAAATCCAACGGCTCGCCAAGCTGCTCAGGCGTTACATAGCGCACATTAGTCCGCTCCATGACAACGACCCTGGGATCAGAGCGAATCTTCCAATCCAGTTGGCCGTAGCCAACGTCAATGGCAAAAACCTTCTTTGCGCCTTGCTGCAAAAGGCAATCCGTAAACCCGCCGGTAGATGCACCGGAATCACTGCAAACATAGCCGGTCGGATCGACGCCAAAGTCACGCAAAGCCTTCTCAAGCTTCAAGCCGCCACGGCTCACATAGGGGCATGTCGCGCCACGGACTTCCAATGAGACAGTTTCCTCAAAAGACATACCGGGCTTGTCCGCCTTTTGGCCGCCCACATAGACCTGCCCACTCATGATAATAGCCTGGGCCTTTGTCCGGCTGTCGGCATAGCCCTGCTCCACAAGAAGCACATCCAGTCTCTTTTTAATTTTCAACCTTCCTCACCTCCTGAATAGCCTTTGCAATGGAATCCGGGTCAATACCGCTATGCTTATGCAGATCTGTGATACTGCCATGGGGAACAAAGCCGTCGACCAGATTCAGCGCACGAATACGTTGATCCGGATTCTTGCCATGGAGATAATAGGCCAGTTCGCCGGAAATACTGCTACCGGCCGTAACATCTTCAACAACAAAAACGTCTTTTATATCCTTAATCTGCTCATATAGCTGTTCGCAAGGCAAAGGCGAAATGGCAAGGATCCGAATAACACTGGCGCAGATCCCTTCCTTCTCCAGCAACGCGGCAGCATCCATGGCATTTTGGAGCATTGTGCCATAGACAAGGATCGCCACATCCTCTCCGCTTTTTTGGCAGCAGATGGGATTTCGCAGGCCTGCCCAGGCGCAACCAATATAGCCACGGTCGCCACCCCGGGGGTAGCGGATGGCAACAGGACCGTCATAATCATTCACGGCCCATTTGAGCATCACCTTCAGCTCCGCCTGACTGCCGGGGCACAAAACTGTCATACCAGGAACTTGGCGAAGGAAGCCTACATCAAAAACGCCGTGATGGGTCTCCCCATCCTCACCAACAAGGCCCGCCCTATCCACGGCGAAGATCACATGGAGCTTCAGCATGGCGATATCCTGCAGGATCATATCGTAGGAACGTTGCAGGAAGGTAGAGTACAAGGCCACGACCGGAATCATGCCCTGTTTTGCCAGCCCGCCAGCCATAGAAACCGCATGTTCCTCTGCGATGCCAACATCAAACAAACGCTTGGGATATTGCTTCTTGAACTCCAACAGGCCTGTCCCGCCGGGCATTGCTGCTGTAATGGCACACAGGTTACTGTTCTTTGCGGCCAACTCCAGCATAGTCGCGCCAAAGGTTTCCGAGAAGGTAGCGGAGGGTTTCACCGCAACCTCACCGGTCTCGGGATCAAAGCGGCCAACACCGTGAAACAGTTCGGGATGCTCCTCTGCAGGCGCGTAGCCCCTGCCCTTCTGTGTCATGACATGCAACACAACCGGCCGCTTCATTTCCCGGGCGATCTGCAAAAGCGTGATAAGATTTTCCACATCATGACCGTCTACCGGGCCTAGATAGGCAAAGCCCATACTTTCAAATATAGTGGTGGGGATCAGCATTCTGCGAATGCTGTCCTTAATGTTCCGGGTCACACGGAATACGGCTTTACCGCCAGGGATGTTCTCAAGGAATTCCTTATATTTTTGCTTCATGCCCAAGTATTTTTCCTTGGTGCGCAGGGAGGAAAGGTGAGAAGCCATGCCGCCCACATTCCTGTCAATGGACATTGCATTGTCATTGAGGATCACGATTATCGGCTCGTTGCTTACTGCCGCATCATTCAGCCCTTCATAGGCCATACCGCCGGTAGCGGCACCGTCACCAAGGAGCGCAACGACACTGTAATTCTTACCGGTCAACGTTCTGGCCCGCGCCATTCCCAAAGCAATGGATACAGAGCTAGATGCATGGCCGGCAACAAAGGAATCGCATTCACTTTCACCGGGTTTCGGAAATCCGGCAATGCCGTTAAACTGACGCAAGGATGAAAATTCCGCTTGGCGTCCTGTCAACAGCTTATGCACATAAGACTGATGACCGACATCAAACACCAAGCGGTCAATGCCAGAATCAAATACTGTTTCAATCGCAACAGTCAGTTCAACAACACCCAGGTTTGAAGCCAAATGGCCACCGGTCTTGCTCACACTTGATACAAGAAACTCCCGAATCTCTCGGCAAAGGGTTTCTCTCTGCGTTTGGTTGAGTGCAACCAAATCATTGTGACCATGAATATCTTCTAAAATAGACACAGGTAACACAACCTAACTATCTTTCTTTTTTAAAAAATCTGTCATATGACGGAGGGTATAGATCAATCTGCCTACCAAGGAGATGATCTGCGTGCAGGAATTGATTGCAAACGTTTTTCCAATAGCCTTGCCACCGACCGTCAATCCTGCAACAAAAGCAGACATCAGCAGTGAAACCAGTCGGGGCCACTCAAACGCAAAGCTGCTGAGCACCTGCACAGCGATGGTGGCAGATGCGGAGCCGGAAACGACACCACAGATATCGCCAACCACATCATTACAGATGGAGCTGACACGCTCTGCATTGCGAAGCAGTCGGATCGCTTCCATACTGCCCGGAACCTTCCGCGCAGCCATAGAATGAAACGGCTTCTCATCCGCGGACGTTACCGCAACACCAATGACATCGAATACGATACCGATCAGCACGATCACTAAAAGGATCGCAAACGCAACGATCACGGAGCTGTGGTCCATGATCTCATCGGAAATAAATGTAATGGCACCGGATACAAAAATCGTTATAAGAAAAATCGTGACGACCCATCGGATCGTCTTGTTGCGCTCTCTTCTCGAGGCATCTGGATCGGATTTAGACACAAGTCTTATCCCCTTTTTTGTAAGTAATGAATGTTGACGGCGGCAGGCAAGATAAATCTTACGGCTTAGGTCGGGTTGGTTTTCCCCGGACAGAACCTGCCGTTGCCGTGCAGGCCGTTCCCGTTTGATCCGTCCGTTCAAGCGTTGCCAACATGAATACCCGATTGCCACTTAGTCCGTACTGTAATCCCCTGTCTGCCCTATTAAGACAGCCTAGGTGTTTTCCACCACAAGACGATCCGGTTCTTAGCCTCTTTTGCAAGGATGGTTTCCAGAGGCAATATCGGCAATCGCCGTGGCCATCGGCAATGGGCCGCATGCTCCTCTTTCCCCGCATACTCACTCAAGGCAGGCTACACTGCACGCAGCACGCGATTCTGCGCACCGCCTTGCAGGTTCATACCCAGCTCGTGCGCGAAGAGGCTTCCAAGCATTGGAGTTCTCAACTTCGTCACACAACACCGGGTCTCCGCGGAAGCCGGGACGTATGCTCCATGCCATTGGAGCGCGCCCGGGATCCTTAACCCCCAGCACCCACCCTAAACTGGGCGTAAAAAGCAGGCACCAGGGACTTCATCGATGTGCCCTTCATAGGATTTTTAGGCCCTACCTGGGAACCGGTCACCCTGACTAGGATACTGCACCGTCAAAATGAATAATATCACAGTATTATTGAATATACAAGTATTTTTTCATTTTTTGTATAAAAATCACCGGCGCACCCTTGGGTGCGCCGGCAGCCGGTTATTGTTGAGCAGGATAAATTTTATAAAGATGGATAATATTTCTATCCTGGGCCGTATCGTCTTCGTGTGTGCCGTGGTGGAGGACACCGCTTTTTGCCATTCTCGGCTCGATGGTATGGCAGCCGTGATCCATGCCGGTACCCATCAGAACATTGTGGTGCTTCCAATGGGTTCGGATCAAACTGTCAAACATACAATAGGTCTGATAGTTAAACCGCATCTCTGCAAGACATTCAATACTTTCAGGACCGTGTCTGTGCATCAAGTCGTCAAAATTGGCATTATAGGTCAGAATAAAATCATATTCATCCTTCATAATCAGTTCTGCAGCCTTTGCGTTCACTTCCGGCCAGGTGGGGCAGAAATGATAATCAAAGGGACGGTCCGCAAAAATCACCGCCATGCTGTAATGGGGACGCGTAATGACCGCCACCTTCTTGCCTGCTCTGACCAGCGCATCAAACAGGGTATCGATATTGATGCGCTTTTTCTCATATACTTCGATACCGTGAACCTTCGGTGCGGCGCCGGTATACATGGTGCCGAAGCAGACGGGCGTTTTGGGAGGATTGGGGCAAAGCATAGGCAGTTCCAGCTCCGTACAGTTGCGGGCACCCTCGGTGAACTGAGGATACTTTTCAAACAGCCACTGGGCGATGGCATCGGTGTTGTAAATAAACACACGGTCTGCCTTCCTTCCGGCAAGGCAGCGGTCTATATAAGCAGTCAGGTCCTCGTTGGGTGCTGCTGCATATTCCGGAGGTTCCACACCCATTGCGTAGGCCAACGCAGCGGCCAGGGATTCCAAAGATTTTTCGTTCTTTTCCATTTCCGACACCTCATATTTCAATTATTTGGGGGGTTCTGTTTTCATAGTAACAGACAGCATCGAAGCCAAGCGTTTTCAAATGCGCCGTTGCCGTTTCAAAGGTCTTACCGATTGCGGTGGCTACATGGGCATCGCTGCCGATCGTCACCAGTTTGCCACCCATAGATTTATACAGGGTAAACAGTTCTTCATTCTGCACATTGCAGAAATTGCACTTTGCATTTAATCCGCCGGTGTTGTACTCCAGCGCTATATTCCGCTTGATGATTTTTTCCAGAATTTCATGGATCTTCTCTTCAAATCCAAAAGCATCCGCGCTTCTTTGATGAATGCCTGTTATGTAGCGGATGGGGCAAGTCAGGTGGGCCAGCACATCAAAATCAAAGGCATCTACCGTTTCCGACAATAAGTCAAAATACAGCTTTAGATATTCCCGGATCTCTTCGTCGGTGCCGTCTTCGGAAAAAGGAATCCGGTTGTAGGGACGGTCAAACCGCGCCTTCGGTACCAGGTGGACAGAACCGAGAATCACGTCATAATCATTCAGTCCAAGAATCTTCTGCGCGTTTTCAGGCGCATACAAATACTCGCCCAGTTCCACACCGCGTAAAAGCTTGATCCTATCGCCGTAGGTTTTCCTGGCTTGGGCTACGTCAGCCAGAGACTTACAAATTCTGTTATATGTATCACGGGACTCATAAAAATTCATATCCGCATGATCTGTAACTGCAAAACCGGTTACACCGTTTTCAATGGCCGTTCGACACATCTCATCGACACTTTGGCGGCCATCGGAATTGGTGCTGTGACAGTGCATATCGTAAACCATTCTATCACCTCTTATGCCATTCTACAACAGCATGATAGAACATTGAATTGACTATCCTGCGTGATTTATGTATAATACTGCTATGTTATAAGCAAAAGGTGATGAACGATGCCTATACGCTACCAAAAAAACAGCTACAGCCACTGCGCCGGTTTTGATCTGCACCACACCACCGGTTTTGGTGCAAATGAATCCACCCTGGATTATCCCCACACGACCATACATCCTATGCTCATTTACTTTCTCCACGGCAACGGCAACATCAAGATCGAAGGAAACCGTTACGATCTTTCTGATGGCGATGCCGTCCTGCTGAATCCGGGTGAGCTGTTTCACTGCACGGTTGATGATCATGTATACCACGAACGGATCGTACTGTATTTCCATGAAGGGCTGTTTCACGCCCTCCCCTTTGATACGGCTAATCTTTTTGATCCTTTTTATAACCGAAGGAAAGGCGCAGGCAATCTGATTCCGGCACAAATCATGGAAAGCACCAATCTGGCGTCAAGTATGACGCAGTTGCTTACACTGATCCAACAGCAGGATGCCCATTCCCGGATTCTCAGCTTTTGTAATGCCCTGCAAAGTCTTGTACTGCTTGGTCAGGTGGTTTTACAGCCGGGTGAACTACCTCAATCGGAATCGAACGTTGACAGCGTACTTACATATATCAACGCACACTATACAGAAAATATCAGCATCAGCGACATCGCAGATGCGTTTGGAATGAACAAATCATATTTATCCCATTTATTCAAAGACCGTGTTGGAATGTCACTTTGGAATTACGTGATCCTGCGGCGACTCAATCGATTTAACGATCTGCTGCGAAAAGGAGAGCCCATCGAGCAGGCATGTTATAGGGTGGGATTTCAAAACTACTCCAATTTCTTCCGACTATACAAAAAGCACATGGGCATCACCCCCATGGAGTACAAAAAACAGCTGCAAAAATAACGGAGGCAAACCGCCTCCGTTATTTGTTAATAAACCAGTCGTCCACAATATCGCTATGGGTGACCACGATCTCGATATTTTTCAATTCTTCCTTCGTGAAGAAACGCAGTTCCCTGGATTCTGCGCTGATGGTCATGTCCGGCATCGTATCCAATTCCAGTGCGAACACAACGATCACCATCCGCCAGACGCTGCCATCCTGATAGGCGGCGATCCGTCCGGGTTCTCCGTAGACAGCCAGTTTTTTGAATTTCTCTTTTGGAATTCTGAGTCCCAGCTCCTCATATATTTCCCGGGTAATTGCCTGCAGTTCCGTTTCCGTTTTCTTGACACCGCCTCCCACAAGGCCCCAGGTGTCGCTGTCCCGCCGCTTTTCCAGCAATAGTTTCCCATCAAAGGTGATGATGGCATTGGCTCCAAGGTGGGCAGGCATGGTGGTTTTGGGCGCATTGGGATCGCCCCGGTAGAATTTCACAATGGACATGGAAAAACCTCCCAATTATACTGCGCTCAGTATACCATACATCTCACTTTGTGTCATCCTCAAATTCCTTGGGCACAGGTTTTGTAACACCGGTGCGGCGGGCTTTGTCCAAACCGCCGGACATATGCGCTCCCGGATTTTGGGCAAACTTTGCCCGACGTATAATATCTTCACCAAACTTGTCACGCAATGCATCCACAGTCTCATCCAAGCGGAGCTTGCGCTCATACTGCACAGGCGAAACGCCGGAAAAAAGATCGTACTGCTGATATGGTTCTGCAGCCAATCGGGTAACCTGTACGCCCAGTTGGCGCAACGGAGTCTGACCATCCCACGCTTCATCAAAGACCCGGCAAGCGGCACTAAACAGTTCCTGCGTGATGTTGGTGGCTCCGTTTAACACCGCTTGGTGCGAGAAATGCTTAAACTCGTTGGTACGCAGATGGACACAGACACAGCCACCGCATTTGCCGTCTTTACGCATACGCATTGCCACTGTTTCGCAAAGACTTAAAAGCACTTGATAAGCACCGTCTCTGGTCACCACATCCTGGGCTGTCGTGACAGAATTTCCGTAGCCCTTATTCTCCGCCGGCTCCGGTGTGACCATATCCGCATTGCGGCCGTTGGCAAAATGCCAAATGGTTTCGCCGTGCTTGCCCAGTCTTTTCCGCAAAACCGGAAGCTCTGCCCTTGCCAGATCGCCAATGGTATAAATGCCGATCTTTTTCAGCTTTGCCTCTGTGGCGCTGCCAACCAAAAACAGATCCCGCACCGGAAGCGGCCACATTTTTGTAGGGATCTCCTCCGGAAACAGGGTGTGGACCTTGTTGGGCTTTTCAAAATCACCGGCCATTTTCGCCAGCAGCTTATTGCTGGAAATGCCTACATTCACCGTAAAGCCCAGTTCTTCCCAGATCCGCTCCCGCATCTTCTCCGCTGCCAGCCTGGGTGTGCCCCATAGCCGCTCCGTCCCGGTCATTTCCACCCACGCTTCATCGATGGAATATTGCTCTACCGCGGGACTGAACTGACGGAGCATCTCCACAAAATGCCGAGATGCTTCCACATACAGGCCGTAATCCGGCGGAACGACCGCCAGCTTCGGGCATTTCTCCAAAGCCTGGAACAGGGGCTCTCCGGTTTGGATGCCGTACTTCTTCGCCGGCGTGCTTTTTGCCAGGATGATGCTGTGCCGGGAGGCTTTATCCCCTGCCACCACAGATGGGATATCCCGCAGGTCCGTGGTTTCCCCCAGCACCTTTACGCGGTAAGCCGCTGTCCAGGATAAAAAGGCGCTGTTGGCATCCACGTGGAAGATAACTCTCTGTGCCATATCTAATACACCTTTCTCAGCAGACACCAGCTATGGGTCCGAATGGTATACTTCAGTTCAAACAGCCATTTTCTGTCCCGTACCGTTGCCCGGCACAGAAAAATATGGGCTTCGATCCCGGCATACTGAATCCGTTTGCTGCTGATAACTTCATCGATATCCACCCGCATAAGACAATGGTGCTCATCCTCCATGCGCAGCCGGAGGGGACGGATGTCTCCGTTGGCACTGCAGACGGATATAACATCCACCGGACAGATATTTTGCTGCATGGGACCCCCTCCTTTTTATCTTTACGTCTATTATAGTACATTCGTTCGTAATTGGCAAGTGGAATTTTTCGGTTGCGTCCCACTCCCCTCTTTGGTATAATATTTTGGCAAGGGGGCTGCGCCATGAGATATAAATGCCTTGTTTTAGACCACGACGACACCGTCGTACAAAGCGAAAAAACAATTGGTTATCCATTTTTTTGCGAGACACTTCGGAAATTCCGGCCCGGGACTGTGCTGAGCCTTCAGGATTATGTCCAAGACTGTCATGAATTGGGATTTGTGGAAATGTGCAGGCAGCGGTTTGCCTTTACGCCGGATGAGCAGTATGCAGAGCATACCGCCTGGACAGAATATATCAAGACCCACATCCCGGACCCATTCCCCGGTATTGGGTCTGTCATCAATCGGCAGAAGCAGGCCGGCGGCTTGATCTGTGTGGTATCCCATTCCAGCAAGGTCAATATCGAACGAGACTATCGGGTGCATTTTGGGACCGTTCCTGACGCGGTGTACGGATTTGACTATCCGGAGCATCAGCGAAAGCCCAGCCCCTTTTCCCTGCTGGATATTATGGAGCGATACAACCTTGGGCCGAAAGACCTTTTGGTGGTGGATGATGTAAAGCTGGCATGGGATATGGCCCATCCTCTTGGGATCGATGTAGCCTTTGCCGCCTGGAGTAAAGGCGAGTTTCCCAAAGTAGCCCAGCAGATGCAAAGCATTTGCGATTATTCCTTCGATACGACAAAAGAACTGGAAACATTCCTGTTTGACTAGGTTGACAGGTATGGTATAATACACTATGTTCACAGGAGGTGATCCGTCTGGAAAAGGAAAACATCCGCGTTATGGCACGAAACCGGGAGGCCTACCACGAATACTTTGTGGAGGAGGAAATGGAAGCCGGTATTGAGCTGTGCGGTACAGAAGTCAAGTCTATTCGGCAAGGTACGCTGAATCTGAAGGATGCCTGGTGCGGTATTAAGGACGGTCAACTGCTTCTGAACCAGATGCACATCTCCCCCTATGAGCAAGGAAATATATTCAACCGGGACCCCCGCAGGGTGCGCCGTCTGCTGATGCATAAACGGGAGATCATGCGGCTGTTCGGAAAAGTAAAGCAGGACGGCTATTCACTGATTCCTCTGTCTGTCTATTTTAAGGGCAGCCGGGTCAAGGTAAAGGTCGGCCTGTGCAAAGGCAAAAAACTGTATGACAAACGGCAATCTGCCGCAGAGCGGGATGCAAAGCGTCAGATCGACCGGGCAATGAAAGAGAGGTACTGAACAATATGAATCCTACATTTAAGATCACAATGGAAAACGGCGGCGTTATGGAGGGTGAACTGTATCCCGAGATCGCACCCCAGAGCGTCTATAACTTTATCGAACTGGCCAACAAGGGCTACTACAACGGCCTGATCTTCCACCGGGTCATTCCCCGCTTCATGATCCAGGGTGGCTGTCCCGAAGGAACCGGTATGGGTGGCCCCGGCTACTGCATCAAAGGCGAGTTCTTCTTCAACGGGGTCAAGAACGAGCTGAAGCATAAGCGCGGTGTTCTGTCTATGGCACGCAGCCAATCTCCCAACTCTGCCGGCAGCCAGTTCTTTATTATGCATGAGAACTCCCCTCACCTAGACGGCCAGTACGCCGCATTTGGTAAGGTAACCTCCGGTCTGGATGTTGTGGATGCCATTGCAGGTGTCGCTACAAATGTTCAGGACCGTCCTCTTGAGGAACAGAAGATCGCTTCTATCACCGTCGACACCAACGGTGAGAGCTATCCCGAACCCAAAAAGCTGCCGGATCCTTACGGCAGATTCTAAACCGATATCTCCTGTTGGGGCGGTTGCCGCCCCACGGGGATTCTATATGGGGATGTACTGGTTTCGACGGGGGTAGTGAGGCTGGAATAGCGGGCCGTGGCACCTGACCACGATAAAACGGGTAACCTTTAAATTTAACTGACAACAATACTGTTGCTCTGGCTGCCTAATTAGGCGCCCATCCGCCCCGGAAGGTCCACGAGCCGGGCTCGGGTGTGATCTGAGTGGAGACCGTGCGTACGCAAAGCTTTGCGCGTACCATGCATTATGAAGCTACTGATTCAAAAAGGCACAATGGTCGCGTTGAGTAGTGGGATTGAAAATAACAAACTGCGCCCGGAGAAGTTCTTTCCAAGTTGCTTTCGGACAGGGGTTCGATTCCCCTCATCTCCACCAAAAGAAGAAGCCACCCGAATGGGTGGCTTCTTCTTTTGGTAAACGGGAATCGAACCCATTACCATGCAAATGTCCGGTGGACATTTGCTGCAACCAGTTCAAAAACTGGTTGCTACCTCTATTTTCGCCATAGGCGAAAATGCACATCGATTCCCCTCATATAAAGGTCCGGTGGACATTTAATCCAGTGGCGTTATCTTACCTCCGAATAATAATCCGCAGTCAACAACAGGTTACTGATCTTAATATACTCCTGAACCGTTTCTGCCATTTGCGTGAAATACTCCTCGTCCAATTCCGCGCCGGAGGCATTGGCAAACACCTCCACTTTTCCACCGGTATCCACACGGCAGGCAATGCCGTCGGAGATCCAGCTACCGTCGGAAAAATACACAAATCCACTGTAGGTTGGATCAAATGCATCCCGCCCCAAGTACCGGTAGGGACTGTCAATACCCAGCAGATTCAGTACGGTCGGCAGAAAATCCGCTGTGTTCAAGGTCTTGTCCACTTCCATATCCGGACCGTCGGCCATCCATACAAAGCAGGGTGTCCGCTCTAAAAATGCAGTTTGTTCAACACCAGACAACCGCAACAGCTCCGCTTCATCCCGCATGCCATAGGCATAGTGATCGGTAACACCAATGATCACGGTGTTCTCCAAACGATCATTGGCTTCCAGTTCTCTCAGAAGTCGGGCAAACATATCATCCACCAATTTGGCCTTCACGCGGATGCAATCCTCATCCTCGCTGCCATAACGGCCTCTGTATTCCGGATATACAGACAGGGCATACTCGCTAAGCTCTTCCTCGTAGGTGTAACCAAGGTGCGCAGAGCGGGTAATGATGGTATTGAAGGTCATACCGTCCCGGAAGAAACTGTCATACAGCTCCTGGACATCAAACAGCATGCACTCATCGTAAATCTGATCTTCCCCACCATCTACAATATAGTCACCGTAGCTGTTGTAGGCTCTGTAGCCCAAGGCAGGCTCCAGTTCGCCCCGGCTGTAGAAGGTTGGTTCATTATAATGATAGACCTCGGCACTGTAGCCGTCCGCCACCATAAGACTGGCCAACGATTGATTAAAGCTGTTGTCCAGGTAATCAAAAACATACTCCCCTGCCGTGGGCAGGAAAATACCGGAATTGACACAAAATTCAGCATTGAGCGTTCTGGCTGTGCCGTAACCGGGCGTGTAGAAATTCTCAAATGTGATACCCTCATCCATAAGACGGCTTATGGTAGGGGTCTCCGCAGGGGTGATCAGCCAATCATCCATCGACTCCATCAGCACAAGGACCACATGCTTATCTGCAAATGCACCGGTCATTTCATTGGCCTGGCGGTCGCTACGTCGGTCAAAGTAGGCATTGATCTGTTCGATCTGCGCCTGTCTGTCCTCCTCGGATGACAACGTCTGCTGGCAGATCTCGTGGGCCCAAACATCGCGAACGGTCAGCTGATATATGCCGCAGATACCGTAGACGCGTCTGGCTTCAGCCATACTATTGTAAGCGGATCGACGGGAAACGGTGTCATCGGTCAAGGTCAAATCGTCCTCGGTTAGGAAAATAAGCGTCGGTAATACGAAGAACATGATAATAGAAATACCTATGGCACAGATGCATGAAATCCGGGTTTTCCTGCTGAGATCAGCCTCCGGGAATTTCCAGATAAGCAAGGCACCGATGGCAATCAGCAGAACACCACCAATCCACCAGCCAGCTGTAAAGGTGCGCAGGGTGTCGCCCAAAAATCCGATGCCCTCCGAGACGTAAAACAGGTCACGGACCCACATCAGCTTGTGGAACACTGCATAATATCCGGACTGGGTCAGGCTCCATGCCAGGAACAGTGTATAGGTGACACCGAAGAAAATCCGTCCTCCCAATCGTGGAAGGAGCAGCGCAATGGATGCAAGCATAATTGCCCAAAAAAAGCTAAGAAGCAAACCGATCGCTTCCTCCGGCCGGATCTGCAGCATAACAAAAACATCAAGCAAAAGATACGCACCTGACAATAGCAACAGCCGCGCCAAAAACCTCCCAGCGGAGTCTATGATATTTTTAATAACAGGATTCTTCAAGCAACCACACCGCCATATTTACCTTGGATTTTTATGATAGTAGCATACCATATCCGGAAAATTTTGTCTATTAATGTATTCTTAATTTGCTTTTATTAAAAAATATTTCATAATTTGAAAGCAGCGGGATCTCTCCCGCTGCCTGTGATCAAAGATACTGACGAATATCGACCGTTAACTGCTCCTCCAGATTGATAAGCCGCTTTGTGATGTCCTTGGATTTCTCATCCGCAGCCTTGTACTGATTCAGATAACGGTTCAAGGATTTGACACCCATGTTGCAGCCGTCGGTCATAAGATCCGCAACCGTACCGTCTGTATCATCCATGCCTAGCTTCATGTTGGTCTTAAGCCAGGACATTCCTTTTGCTATCAGGTTCGGATCCTTCCCATTATCCTGGTACTGATCCAAAAGGCCCTGGATCTCACTGCCGAGTTTTTGGTGCTCATCCTTACATTGGTTCAGACATTGCTTGAATTTGTCGGACCGGACATGATCCCAAACGTCCTCAATGGATGCTACGCCCATCTTGACGCCGGCATCGCATTCCCGCAGTAGCTTGATTGTATCGCTTTCGATCATACTGTTCACCCCTTTACGTGACATGACAAGTATGCCCGAAAAGAACGGAATTATTTCAGGATCAGGCCTGCGTAATTATAAATGTATCCACCGTCCAAATATATTTTCTTTACTTTGCGCTGAAGGCCAGTGTTCTCCGGCAAGGTCTCGTAGCTTTGGAAGTTCTTGGGGAATACATAACCAAACAAGCCGTGACCGTCACTTTTCTCCGGATATTTGGAAAACTGTTCCAAAAGCACTGTGATCTTAGAATCCGGACCTAAAAGCTCTCCGAGCTTGGGATCCAGGATCCAGGAGGATCCGTAAATACCAACACTCTTATGCTCCGGGTAACGCTCAGATTCGATTCTGTAGGCAGAGTCGATTGCCCGGTATAAGGTCTCTTTGGAAATATCCGCGCCCCGGGGAATGTGAATGCTCATGCAATCGTCACCCGGTCCTGCAACACAGTGCCATTGCGTTTTCGGATATGCCTTAATGTTTGCATCAACAATGCAATCTACAACACCGTGTCCGTAATAATTGTTTTCATCCTCATAGAACACCCCTTCAAACCCTTCACGGTCGTCTGTGTACCCAACAGAACCGATCGGCTGTCTACCGGAACGGTGAAACAGGCCCTTGCACATCATTGGAAGGATCTGACCGGTGGTGATATTTTTCAGATAGGCTGTGGTGGACGGCAATGGACGTAATTCAAATTGCAATCCATCCGTATTGAAAATCGACGCCTTCACAAAAAGTGTCAGCCAATGGTAATACAATGCATTCACGCAAGGCATACCCACCTGGGAATTCACGATCCGCAATCCGCTTAAGTATGCTTTTGCAAGCTTTTCTATCTCCTGCTCAGAGAAGCCCTTTTGCCGGTACTTTTCCAGTCCGTCCGGGATTTGCGGGATTAAGATATAAAGGGGTAACAAGGCTGTTACCTGCGTTCCGTCAGCCTTTGGAACCGGTATCCGGCGTGCGTCAGCCACACCTTTATCCTTGGCATAAGCAACCGCAACCTTCACCCACATACTGCGGGCCTCATCGCAATTCACGGCAACAGCCGTATCGCGAACAGTTTCATAGAATTCGCCAAAGACACCGTAGGTCTCCTGAAGATGATCAATCAGCTCCAGATCACAGGCATCCTTATCCGTATCAGACATTGACAGATAGATGTCGTCCAGCACAGCCGGATATGTACCAATTCCGGACAACGCCGCAATTTCACGAAATTTCACAGTATCACCCTTCGATTTTATTCCAGATAATCATAACATAACAGCTTAATTTTTCAACACTAAAAATACATCTAGGAAAAGGGAGAATACTGTGCTATAATTTCAAATAGCGAGGTGGATAAATATGGAACTGGAATTTAGAATTGGCACGGACGTTCAAAACGTTACGATTGCGGATGCAAACCTAATAGACGTCCTTCACGCAAATGACGTGACACCTCCGGGTTCTGAGGACGACGAGATCCTGCGATCACTGCGCCATCCCATTGGAGCAAAGCAGCTGCAAGAGCTTGTACAGCCGGACATGAAGATCGCGATCATCACAAGCGATATTACGCGGCCATTTCCTACATGCAAAGTTATGCCCCATCTGCTGGATACTCTGTATGCTGCAGGCGTAAAGAAGGAGAATATCACTTTGGTATTTGCCTTGGGTTCCCACCGCAAGCACACACAAGACGAGCAGAAAGCCCTCGCCGGCGACCGTGCGTGGGAAGAAATTACCTGCGTTGATTCTGATCCAAACGATTGTATCCATTTGGGCACTACAAGGAGCGGCACTCCTGTGGATATTACCAGGGTCGTCTCAGAGGCTGACTTCCGTATCTGCCTGGGAAATATTGAATTTCACTATTTTGCCGGTTACTCCGGCGGCGCAAAGGCAATCATGCCCGGAGTCTCCACCAGAGATGCAATTCAGGCCAACCACGCAATGATGGTACGTCCAGAGGCCTGCGCCGGCAATTTGGAAAACAACCCTATCCGCATCGACATTGAAGAAGCCGGCAAGATCTGCGGCATAGATTTTATTGTCAATGTTGTGCTTGACGAGCACAAAAAAATACTCCGGGCTGTTGCAGGTGACTGCGTCCTTGCCCACCGGGAGGGATGCAAATTCCTCGATACGCTGTATTTAAAGATGCTGAAACAGCCTGCTGATATTGTGATCGTCAGTCAGGGTGGCGCACCGAAGGACTTGAACCTGTACCAAACACAAAAGGCGCTCGATAATGCGCGGCATGCGGTCAGACAGGGCGGCATTATCATTCTGATCGGTTCCTGCAAGGAAGGTCTTGGCGAACAGGTATTTGAGGAATGGATGACGCGATCTCCTTCTCCGGAGGCTATGATCCAGCGCATCGGTCACGATTTCCAGTTGGGTGGTCACAAGGCAGCAGCCATTGCGATGACACTTCAAAAAGCAGATATATACCTGGTTTCTGAAATGGACCCAGACTTTGTCAAGAAGCTATTTCTGACGCCTATGCCGGATGTTCAGACTGCACTGAACTGTGCACAAGAGATTCTGGGAAAAAATGCTACCATACTAGCTATGCCATATGGCGGATCAACATTACCCAAGGTCATTACTTAATCATTACAAGCTGGCAAAATGCAATAGTATCAAGGCCCATTGCCGTGGGCCTTGATCTTTTTTAGGTCACTTTAACCAACTAAAGTGCCGCCGTAATGCAGGATCATGTATAAGTTATACAAATCTTGTTTTTTTGCAAAAAAGCTCTTTACAACTTTAGCGAACTAAAGTATAATGCAGACATCCAAACACTCCCCACACAACAAGAAAGGATGAAAACATTATGAAAAAGATTATTGCATTATTACTGGCCTGTACACTTGTTCTGTGCTGCTTCGCAGCCTGCGGCGCACAAGAGGATTCCTCCGGCAACACCGGCACCTCCCAGGATGACACCGCCAACACCAACGACACAGCTGAAAAGACGGTCGTCGTCGGCTACACCATCTATGAGCCCATGAACTACTTGGACAACGATGGCAAGCTGATCGGCTTTGACACCGAGCTGGCTGAGGCTGTGTTCGAGAACCTGGGCTACAAGGTCATCTTCCAGGAGATCGACTGGAGCAGCAAGTACACCGATCTGGATTCCAACACCATTGATTGCGTGTGGAACGGCTTCACCTGCAACACTGCTGACGACGACGGCGTTCTCCGTTCCGAGAAGGTCGACTTCTCCTACAACTACATGGAAAACCGCCAGGTAATCGTTGCCAAGAAGGATTCCGGCATTGCTTCCGCCGCTGACCTCGAGGGTAAGGTCGGTGCTGCTGAGAGCGGCTCCGCTGGTGAGACCTACGGCGCAACCTTTGAAGGTGCTACCATTAAGGGCTTCCTGAAGCAGACTGATTGCCTGTTCGAGGTCAACGCCGGCACTGCTGACTTCGCAGTTCTGGATGCACAGCTTGCAAAGAGCTACGCCGGCAACGGTGACTATGCAGATCTGGTCGTGATCGATGCCCTCTCCAGCGATGTTGAGTACTACGCCATCGGCTTCAAGAAGGGCAGCGAACTGACCGCAAACGTCAACGAGCAGCTTGATAAGCTGGCTCAGGACGGCACCATCGCAGCTTTGGCTGAAAAGTACGGTGTTTCCAATACCGCTATCACAGATTTCTCTGACCAGAAGTAAATAAACCATAGCCTGGAGAATATATAATGTCGTTTTTAGAAGTTACCTCTTTCCTGTTTGACGGCTTTTTAATATCTCTGCTAATCTTTGCGGTGACGCTGCTTTGCGGCGCACCGCTTGGTTTGCCTATAGCATTTTGCTCCATGAGCCGTTTTAAACCGGTAAAAGCCGTGTCCAAGGTATTTGTATGGATCGTTCGGGGTATTCCACTTATGCTCCAGATCTTCATCATCTACTATGTGCCCGGACTGTTATTCCAGTTCCCTGTTTTTAGCCAGCTTGACCGGTATTTCTTTATAAATTACGCCGTCTCGGATGCCGGCCGCATTGTTGCGGTGCTGATCGCCTTTACCATCAATTACGCCTGCTATTTCTCTGAAATATACAGAGGCGGAATTGAGAGCATCTCCCGGGGTCAATACGAAGCCGGCTATGTTTTGGGTCTGACAAAATCCCAAATTTTCCGCAAGATTATCCTAAAGCAGGTAGTTCAGCGCATCGTACCCCCTATGTCTAACGAGATCATCACCTTGATCAAGGATACTGCCCTGGCAAACTGCATCATGGTCTGCGAGATCATCAAGCAGGCAAAAGAGCTTGCCGCCACAAAAGCATTGGTATGGCCCTTGTTCTACACCGGCGTATTCTACCTGGTCTTTGTCGGCATACTGACCATTGTCCTCGGCAGAGTTGAGAAAAAGCTCAGCTATTTCAGGAGTTAAGATATGACAGCATTAGAAGTTAAGAATCTGAAAAAGAATTACGGGAAAGTTAAGGTGCTGAAAGCTATCGATTTCTCATTGGATAAAGGGCAGGTCATTGCGATGATAGGCTCCTCCGGCAGCGGCAAGACGACCCTGCTGCGGTGTTTGAACTTCCTGGAGACCCCAGATTCCGGAACAATTGCCGTCAACGGCAAGGCCCTGTACGACCGCGCAGATGCGACCACCCTTAACGATGAGGCGATCCGGCAAAACCGCTTACACTTTGGCCTGGTATTCCAGAATTTCAATCTTTTTCCTCAGTACAATGTTTTGCAAAATATCACCCTGGCCCCTACCCTGCTGAAGAAAGGCACGCCTACACAAATCAATGAAAAGGCCCAAGCGCTTTTGGCGCAGGTTGGTCTTTCGGAAAAGGCAGAGGCCTATCCCTGTCAGCTCTCCGGCGGTCAGCAACAACGGGTTGCCATCGCCCGTGCATTGGCACTAAACCCCGAGATCCTCTGCTTTGACGAGCCCACATCTGCATTGGAC
>JAZNDJ010000010.1:0-47528 GCA_045588045.1 Faecousia sp. | reverse complement strand
TCCGCGGCCGTGGCCACGCCGATAAGCAATGAATTTTTTTGCCGCTATTAGAAATTGTTGATGATGGAGACGATCTCGCCGCCGATCCGGCCCTGTGCCTCTGCGGTAGAGCCGCCGATATGGGGCGTGACGGAAACCTTGGGATGGTTGACCAAAGCCTCATTGGCAGTGGGCTCCTGGGCAAATACATCCAGGGCAGCGCCAGCCAGACGGTCCTCGTTCAGCGCATCCAACAAAGCAGCCTCATCGATCAGGCCGCCGCGGGCGGTGTTGATGATGTAGGCGGTGGGCTTCATGGTAGCAAGCTGCTCTGCGCCAATGACTGCCTTCTTATCAGCAGGCATAGGAATGTGCAGGGACACAAAATCGGAAACCTTCAGCAGCTCCTCCTGAGACAGGAAGGGGTATTGGGGGTAGTTGGCATTGGCACCCAAGAAATCGTTGTACACGATCTTCATGCCCAGCGCCTCGGCACGTCTTGCAACGCCCTGCGCGATCCGGCCGAAGCCGATCAGTCCCAGGGTCTTGCCTGCCAGCTCAACGCCCTCGTACTGCTTCTTATTCCACTGGCCGGCACGCATGGTGGCATTGGAAATGGCAATATAGCGGGCCAGCGCGAACATGTGGCCGATGGCCAGCTCTGCAACGGAATCGGTGCTGGCAGCGGGGGTGTTGCGGACAGCAACGCCTTTGCTTTCGGCATAGGCTACGTCGATGTTGTCCACACCGACACCACCGCGGATCACAAGCTTCAGCTTGCCCTTGATGGCCTCGTCGATATGATTGGCGCGAACCTTTGTCTTGGAGCGGACCACCACGCAGTCAAACTCCTGCAGTGCTGCGCCCAGAGCCTCCGGCTCATAGAACTGCTCCACGACCTCATGGCCATCCCGGCGGAGCTGGGCAATGGCCTCCTTTTCCATACCGTCAGTAACAAGAATACGCATTTCTTTTCCTCCTCTTACTTGTGCTCTGCTTCGAACTTCTTCAGGAAGTCCACCAGTGCCTCCACGCCCTCCTTGGGCATAGCGTTGTAGATGGAAGCCCGAAGGCCGCCCACAGACTTGTGGCCCTTCAGGTTATCATAGCCGGCAGCCTTGGTTGCAGCCACCACCTCAGCATCCAGCTCCTTGGAAGCGGTGACGAAGGGCACGTTCATCAGGCTGCGAACTTCCTTCTCCACGGTACCGTTAAACATCTCAGAGCTGTCCAGGAAGTCATACAGGACCTTTGCCTTATCCTGGTTCATCTGATCCATGACCTCCAGGCCGCCCAAGCTCTTGAGGTACTTGAACACCTTGCCGCAGCAGTAGATATCCCAGCAGTTGGGGGTGTTGTACATGGAGCCGCTGTCGGCGTGGGTCTTATACTGCATGTAAACAGGCAGACTCTCCAGATCGTCCCGGATCAGATCCTCCCGGATGATGACCACCACCATACCGGCAGGGCCGACATTCTTCTGCACACCGGCGTAGATCATGCCATAGTCAGACACATTGCAGGGCTTGGACAGGAACATGGAGGACTGGTCAGAGACCAGGATCTTACCCTTGGTGTTGGGCAGCTTCTGCCAGGTGGTGCCGTGGATGGTCTCGTTCTCACAGATGTACACGTAGTCTGCATCCTCGGGGATGTCCAAATCGGAGCAATCGGGGATGTAGCTGTAGTTGCGGTCCTTGGAGGAAGCTGCAACGACGACCTCACCCACCTTCTTGGCTTCGGCAATGGCCTTCTTGGACCATGCGCCGGTCTCAATGTAGACAGCCTTGCCGTTCTTCATCAGGTTCATGGGGATCATAGAGAACTGAAGGGTCGCACCGCCCTGGATGAACAGAACCTTGTAGTTTTCAGGGATGCCCATCAGATCGCGCAGATCCTGCTCTGCCTCATCCACGATCTTCTGGAACACAGCACTGCGGTGAGACATCTCCATGACACACATGCCGCTGCCGCGGTAGTTCATCATTTCGTCCCGGATCTCCTCAAGAACAGACTCCGGCATCATAGCAGGGCCAGCGGAGAAATTGAATGTACGGTTATATTGCATTTTTCTTGCCTCCTAAATATAGATAATTCATTAGGTTTCTACTTGCACAGATTCATCATACCACAACTATTTCATTAAATAAAGTACAAATAGCATTATATAAATTATTTTTTTGCTTATATAGAAGGTGGCACACAGGCTTATGTGTGCCGCCCTCTGTATTCGGGGGAGTAGGAATCAAATCAATGCTGCCGGTTCCAGCACATAGTCTACTGGCAGATCTTTAGGATAGATACCCTTCGGCAACCGGGTAAATTGCATGGCTGCCAGATTGGACGCGCCGGCACCGGGTGTATCGGCACAGTAGATCAGCTCGGAAATGCTGCTGTAAGGCACCCGGAAAGAGGTATTGGCCTTCACCACGATCATGTCATACAGCTTTGGCTCGATACCGAAATGACGGAAGAGCTGGGGATTTCCGGAGCTGGCACCATCGTGGACCAACAAGATATCAATATTGCCAAAGCTGACCACCGCGCTCAGACCCAGGCTGGAGTGTTTTCCCCTGCTTCCAGGGCCCTCCAAAACAAAGCTGCCATCATGGAGTGACCGGACAGTACCCTGGGCCACAAAAGGTCC
The DNA here is from genome assembly GCA_045588045.1 of Faecousia sp. GTDB lineage: Bacteria > Bacillota > Clostridia > Oscillospirales > Oscillospiraceae > Faecousia. Next base: position 44,902 of record JAZNDJ010000010.1, on the reverse strand, counting down.
GGGCATGCCAACTGTATAGCTTGCGCCGACAGAGAATTCTCCCTGCCCGCCGACACCTAACCGGAACGCCTGCTCCACGCCCTTGGGATCCTTGACAAACATACCAACGCGCAGCTTGCTGCCCCGTGCCTGCAAGGCCAGCGCCACAGCAGGGCTGTCGCCTACTGCACCGCCGTTGGGGGAATCTGCAGAATCCGCCAGGATCACCGGCTGACCGGAGGTGTTTTCCTCAGCAATATCGATGATCTGATCCACCGTCAACATAGGCGGCTGCACATCTTCCCGGAGGGCAAACAGCTCTTTGGCCATTCTGTCAGCCTCCTGTTTGGCAATCTCAGGGTCTTCCGCCACTGTGATCACGCGGCTGGTAATTTCCGGGATATCCAGCCACGGCTGAACGGGGAAAATGCTGAAGTCCCGCAGTCTGCCTGCCTGGACCTGAGCCTTGCCGCTGTCCATCAATACCTTGAAGGGGCCGTTGAGCGTTGTATAGCCTGCAGGAGGGATCAGCATCGGCACAGCAGCGGTAGCCACATGATCCTTCCTTCCGGTGAGCTTGCCCATCAGCAGGGACGCAGCACGGCAACCGGTTTCATAATAATCCGTGTGGGGATATGTGTTGTAGCCACAGATGAAGTCGGCATTGGTCAGGAGCTTCTGGGTGATATTTGCATGGAGGTCGAATGTCGCCGCAATAGGCTTTTCACCTACGAGTCCACGCAAAAATTCCAAAAGGTCGCCACAGGCATCATCGCTGGATTCGGTACAGGTCGCACCGTGGAGGGATGCATAAAGGGCATCGAATTCACCGGCAGTTTCGATATAGTCAGCCAGTCTATCCTTCAGGCGCACCAGCGTCCGGTCGTCCACACGGCCACCGGAGGATGCCGTCATAAAAACAGTTGGGATCACCTCGCCGCCCATCGCAGCAATTGTATCTACCGCGCCGTGAACAGCACTTGCCGTTGCCATGCGGGCAGCAAACACCTCCGGGCCCTCCACCGGGCCACCGGCATTAAACCGCTCCGGGGGCATGACAATGGGGTTGAATGTATTGGACTCCTGGTGAAACTCGCAGATCAGTACCCGATTCTTTTTCATGGCTTGCACCTCTTATTTCAGCAGCTCCTGCAGACAGCGGCCGTCAGCCTGAGGCATGGTCTGACCCAAAACGCCTGCCAAAGTTGGGGCAACGTCCACGAGTCTTGCTTTCGGCAGCACTGCGCCTTCCTTGAATGCAGGGCCGCGGCCTAGGAAGATCGGCTGGGGGCCCAGCTCCGGCTCATAGCCGTGGGTCGCCCGGCCCAAGCGGTAGTCGTTCAGATCCACCTCCTCCAGAGGCGGCTCTGTCCAACTGTCGGAGAAAGCCGTTGCGCCATCGGTGGCCACCATAAAGGAGAACGGACCGTAAGTGCCGTACTTTTCCTTGGCTTCTTCGGTGGTGTAGACCTTGGTAAAGCCCCAGGTCTTTTCCTCCACCAGCCGCTGCAGCAGCCCATAGACCCGGTCATAAACTTCCTTGTTACCCGGATCCATCAGATACACGGATGCAGACATAGCATTGGACTGGGCATACGCCTTCCAATCATAAACACTTCCGTCAGGTGCCAGTTCGATCAGCCCCTCCCGGACAAAGAGGGTATTGAGCTTCACCCGGCGCACCAGGTCCATCTGACCGTGGTCGCTGAGCAGAACAAAGTTGGTATCTTCGTACACACCGGCATCCTGCATGGCTGCGATCACATCTCCCAGCCAGGCATCCGTCTTATCCAATGCTTCCTTGACCTCCTCACCAAAAACGCCGTAGCGGTGGCGGTAGGTGTCGGGCGTGCTGTTATGTACCAGCATCACATCGGGCTGAACGTTACGGATCAGGCTGCAGACACAGGCCATGGTGAAGCCGTCAAAGGATCCGCCGGGCAAACCATTGCGCCTTTTGTACAGAATGTCCAGGTTTTCCCGGACAGCCCGGAGTGCTTCCTCGTTTGCACCCATCCTCTTGAAGGCCTCGATGCTGTCTTCTTCCGGATAGAAGAAAAAATATTCGTTGATGAGATAGTCCACATTGGGGTTACGACCCATTGTCGGCCAGTAGACAGAGGCTGTGGTACAGCCGGCCCGCTTGGCGGCGGCGAAGATATCCTCTACCCGGACAGAGTCCGAAAACAGGTGCCACCGCTTAACCTTGTCATTAAGGGTATTGAAGGACGAATTGTTGTAGATGCCGTGCTTGCCGGGGTAGCAGCCGGTTGCCAGGGTCGCATGGGCCGGATAGGTAATGGCTGGGAACACGGACAAAACCCTCTCCACCTCTGCCCGCTTAGCAAAAAGCTTGGAGAAATTCGGCTTTGTCATCATGTAAGCCACATCCTCGTGGACCATGGCATCCATGGACAGTACAAACAGTTTCTGTTTCATAATTGCCTCCTTATGAGTTTACCCACAAACTTAATCACAACAATATCTACTCCGACACCTCAGAAATCCACCACCGAGGGGACGCGGCGCTGTCTTATCAACATAGGTACACGGGGCAAATCTCGCTGCATATTTACGGTAAGTATGATACCACACCGTCAAACTACTGTCAAGTGATTTACAGACCGCCAAATGGCAAAAAGCCTTTATTCCCAAAGAAAATCACTCTGTTGATCAATCCTACGAAACCTCCACAGTAGCCTCCCAATGTTACACAGCACCGGTCCATTTTCCACGGATGCGTACCCACCGATTCCAACCAGGTACTTCCCCAATGTCCAGACATAGAAATAAGCGGTCTTTCGACCGCCCCAACATAATCAGCATATCATAATGCAACCGGTCTTGTCAATCTATTTCGGAGGATTCTGCGATTTGCACGATTTCCGTATATAGATTTTATGAAATATTCCAACTTGAAACTTGCAAAATACCGTGGTATTATATAGACACAAAGAGGTGATACCAATGATCTGATACACCTTAGATCTTCGATGAAATACGAAGATCGAAGACGGACATTCCAAAAGCATCTTCCGATCATATAAATGCAATTTGAAACAACACCGGAATTCAAACGGAAGGGATTCCACCATCAGTCAGAGGAATGTGGCGTCTAACCTGCAGAAAGAGAGGTTAACCAATGATGTTAGATACTAAGAGTTCACAGAAATAACCCTCGACAGTCACAGTGATCAGGTGACATGTCGAGGGTTATTTCTTTTTCTTCGATCCATTATGCCGTTTCGGATTCATTGCCCCGATAGGGGCATTTTTATTTATAAGGAAAACCCAAACACAGACGATCTGTGTTGTTGCTTATTTATGGCAGCCTTTTTTGCGGAGGATCTCCAGCACCTCGTCAACATTGTTGCAGGTAATGAGGACCGCGCCACACGCGATGGCCTGTTCGATCTTCTCCTCATCACGAACACTGGCACCCACCCAGGGCTGGCAGTCGTAGCTGCGGAGGAAGTCGTAGTCCTTCGGCTCAAAGCCATAGACGCAGGCGCAGTAGGCATAGGTGTAGGGGTTGCGCTCCATGTGGCCCTTCAGCTTCGAGATAGGCAGGAACACATGCTGACGGTACTTGCTGCCGTATTGATTGGCAATGTACTCATTGAGCTTGCCGTCAAAGGAGTTGATGACGATCCGGTCAGTCCAGCCGTATTCATCCACGATCTTCAGGACCCGATCTGCCACCTCATAAGCCACCTGCTCATCCTCGGTGGTATACTCCTTGAGCTCGATGTCAACGGTCAGGCCGGGAATGTCCTTAACATAGTCCATAAACTCCAGGAACGTCGGGATCCGGCAGCCGGCAAATTCCTCGCCCTTTTTAATGCCGGCATCCAACGCCTTCAGCTGGGCCAGGGTGAAGCTCTTCACCAAGCCGGTGCCGTTGGTGGTACGGTCCACGGTGGCATCGTGGTGGAGCACCAGCTCTCCGTCGGCGGTGATCCGCACATCGGTCTCGATCTGATCCACGCCCAATGCCACAGCCGCGTGGAAGGCCTCCATGGTGTTTTCGGGATACTTCTCGCTGAAGCCCCGATGGGCCGCTACATAAATGTTTTTCGCACTTTGTGTCCAGTAGTTCACAGTAATGCCTCCCTGGCCAGGCGGGGGAAGTCCCGATAGTCATCCACACACAGGAAATTGATCTCAGACAGATACACGGATTCGTCGTTGCCGCCCCAGCCGTAATCGTCGCCGATGTAGACCACTTCCTCATACTTGATGCCCCGCTCGTCGCAGTACTTCTTCAGGGCATAGGCCTTGTTGTAGGGCATGGGAGCCATGTCGAAGGAGGAGGAGCCGCCTACAAATACGTTGTACTCCGGGAAGGTGTCGATCACATCCTGGTAGAAGGAGCGGCGCTTGGACCGGTCGGGATCGAAGGCCAGCTTGTCCGCCTGCTGTGCCTTGGTACCCAGGATGGGGAAGGTGACACAGCCGGAGGAGTGATACTCCACATTGTCACCAACAAAGCGGGTGTAGCCATACTTCTTACGCAGCATGGTAACACGCCGCTCCACGCTCTCCCTATCGCAGGCTACAACATTGTCGAACACGATGTCCAGGTCGTTGGTCTCGGGATTGTACTGCGCATACTGCATGCCGTAGTTGCCCAGCACATCGATGGGGAACTTCTCCATCTGGTTGAAGATGCGGCGGCACATGCCGGCGCCGGACATCAGCAGCTTATACTTCTTGGAAAGGTCGATGAGGGTCTGACGGCACTCGGCAGAAATGGGGGTCTTGTGCTGGGACAGGGTTCCGTCCAGATCCATTGCGATCAACTTGATATTTTCAAACTTTGCCATATTACACTTCCTCCAGACCAAACATATCGTAGTACATCCAAAGAACGCTGTAGCGGTCCTTCAGATCCTTGGCATAACGAACAGCATCCCGGATCTTCTCCTGGCCATAGGTGGCGTAGAAGTCCTTCAAATCCAGGCCGATGCCGGCGAGGATCTTCTCGATCTCGTCACCGGTGGGAACCTCCGCCAGGATGGCCTTCAGTTCTGCTTCCTTTGCCTTGTAAATGCTGACCCGGTCCTGCTTATAGGTGCCCAGCTTCTCCTGCAGGTCCATGCATCCCTGGGCGACGGACTTATAGGTCCGCTCCAGCTCAGCTCTATATTCTTCGCCGCTCTGGCTGAACTGGACATCGGGCCACTGGGCCTTGACTAGCTTTTCCCGGATCCGGGAGGTAATGGCGGTGGAAAACACCACATCGATGCCGTGGGGCAGGTACTCGGTGCCGTCCACGATGCCGGTGATCTCAAAGTAGTGGGACAGGTGATGCTCGCTGCCGGAAGCAGGCCGGGAGGAACCGGCAAAGCTCATGGCGATACCCACCAGGATCAGCGCTTCCATCAGTGTCTTGACACTCTCCTCGTTACGGGCAAGGAGGTCCTTATTCATAGGCAGGACCTTCTTGAGCATATCCATGGTCATGTCATAGATGAAGGGGCACAGGTACTCGCCGTTGACCGCATGGCCCAGCTTCCAGTCATTCAGGGCAGAGTACTTGCCGATGATGTCACCGTAGCCAGCCTGGATCATGTCCATGGGGGCATCCTTAATGACCTCGGTATCGGCCAGGATGGCATCGGGGACCTTAGCAGAATACGTGACCTTCATGCCGCCGGTGATCATTGCCGCGCCGGAGGAGGCATAGCCGTCCATAGAAGGCGCCGTTGCCACAACAAAGTAAGGCACCTTCTTGTTGAAGGAGACATATTTGCACAGATCCTGGATCACGCCGGAGCCAATACCCACGATCAGGTCCATCCCTTCGATCTTGGCATAAACCGTCTCAATGGCATCCTCATTGGGGATCAGCACCGTCTTTCCGGTGAAAATGACCCGATCCGCGATCTTGGTGCCAATGTGGTCCTCCACGCCCTTGCCGGCAACGCCGTATGTATTCTCGTCCGCAACCAAAAGGATCTTTCCATAGTCGCGGCACAGCTCCGGCAGGCGAGCCGCCACGTTCTTTTCCACATACACAGCACCAATGTCACAGCTGTGATGGCGACCGCATGCGCAGTCCACACCGCGCAGCATCTGATTGATATCCATGAAAATTTCTCCTTTACAATGTCATTTCTTGTATTATAATAAAATGAGCAGAAACAATCAATGGTTTCGGAAATATTTCTCAAATTCCTTTTGTCTACACAGCAATTTATGCGCGTTTGTGCAAAAACACGCAAGAAAGGGTCTATTATGCTAAAAAACGAACGACAAAGGCAGATCTGTCAGATGCTCAGCGGCAAGGAATTCGTCACTGTGCAGGAGCTGAGCGAAAAGCTGTTCATCAGCGAATCCAGCATTCGCCGGGACTTAAGCGAGATGGAGCGCAAGCATATCGTGAAACGCAGCTATGGCGGTGCCCGGCTGATCACGGCCAAAACCAACGTGGTATCCTTCGGTGCCCGCAGCTACGATTTTGTGGAGGCCAAGCAGGCCATCGCTTCCAAGGCAGCAAAGCTGATCAAGGAAGGCAGTGTCATTTTCCTTGACCAATCCTCCACCAGCTATTTTTTAGCTTTGGAGCTTCTGCAATTTTCAAACCTCACCGTGGTGAGCAACAATTTGGAGATCCTAAGCCTTTTGTCCCACTCTGAGCTGACTGTTTGCGCCACCGGCGGCTTTGTCAGCCGGGAAAACGGAAACTGTCTGATCGGCGGAGCTACCCAACGGGCTTATGGGGAGATCTTTGCCGACCTCATGTTTTTCTCTGCCAAGGCAATTTCTGACCAAGGCATCATCACCGACTGCACCCAGGAGGAGATCTTTGTCCGCAAGGCTATGATGAAAAACGCCGCCAAGAAGATCTTCCTGTGCGATTCCTCCAAGCAGGGCTCTGTCGCCTCCTTCGTCCAATGCGACCTGTCGGAGGTGGATGCGCTGGTGTGTGAAAACGATGCCTTCACCCACATGGCTGACCGTTTCCCAAGATTGGAAATTCTGTAATGTGTCTGCCGTTGCATCTTGCAATAGCGGAAAAAGCTTTCTATAATAAAGGTAATCTTTTTTGTGAGGTACGTCTATGAACGTTGTACTGGAAAATTTAACAAAGACCTTCCCCGGTCGGGGCAAAAATAAAGCCCCTGTCACCGCTGTGGATGATGTGTGCCTTCAGATCCCCGACGGAGAGCTTTTGGCTCTGTTGGGTCCTTCCGGCTGCGGCAAATCCACCACCTTGAACTTGCTGTGCGGTCTTCTGACCCCCACCGCCGGCAAAATCTTCTTCGGTGAGGAGGATGTGACAAAGCTGGAAGCCCAGCACCGGGGTGTGGGCATGGTGTTTCAGAATTATGCCCTGTACCCCCATCTGACGGTACGGCAGAACATCCGTTTCCCTTTGGAAAATCTCAAGGGAAAAGACCGCCCCACTAAGGAACAAATGGAACAAAAGGTTTTGGAGGCTGCCACATTGGTGCAGATCCAGGAGCTGCTGGATCGGAAGCCCAGCGAGCTGTCCGGCGGTCAGCAGCAGCGGGTCGCCATCGCCAGGGCCTTGGTGAAAATGCCGCGGATCCTGCTGCTGGACGAGCCCTTGAGCAATTTGGATGCCCGTCTGCGGCTGCAGACCCGGGAGGAGATCCGCCGCATCCAGCGTTCCACCGGCATCACCACCGTATTTGTCACCCACGACCAGGAGGAGGCCATGAGCATTTCCGACCGGATCGTTGTCATGCGCGATGGCGTGATCCAGCAGCAGGGAAAGCCCCAGGAGGTCTACGACGACCCGGACAACCTGTTTGTGGCCAAGTTCCTGGGCACGCCCCCTATCAACGTCTTTGACGGTCGGGTGGAGGGTGGCAAGCTCTATATCGGCCAGGATGCCGTCCTGCAGACCGATGCCCCCGAGGGCCCTGTGACCGTGGGCGTTCGTCCCGAGGGCTTTGACGTGGGAGGCGACCGCTTCGGCTGTACCGTTGGCCGCGTTGAAGTCATGGGCCGGGATACCAGTGTCGTGTGCGATCATCCCGCCTTCATCGGTGAGAATTTCCGGATCATTATTGACTCTGACGATGTTTCCGCAATCAACGGCCGCTTTGGGCTGAAGCCTGCCAAGGTGTATCTGTTTGATGCCAACGGCTGCCGCATCCGGGCACAGCTGGAGGGCTAAGCATGGAACGGAATAATCACAAAGCCTGGCTGTATCTGCTGCCGGCGTTCCTGTTCTTGGGGGCTTTCCTTGTTTACCCTCTGATCGATGTGCTGATCTACTCCTTTGAGGAGGGCTACAACTCCGCTTCCCAGGCCTCTTTTGGCATAGGCCTTTACAACTACCGCTATGTCCTGCGGGATCCTTATTTTCTTCAGGCACTAAAAAACACCTTTATCCTGGTGGCTGTGACCGTGCCGGTCTCGACGGTGCTGGCACTGCTGATCAGTGTAGGTCTGAGTTCCATCAAATGGCTGCGAAACCTGTTCCAGACCGTATATTTCCTGCCTTACGTCACAAACACCCTAGCCGTGGGCCTGGTGTTTATGATCCTGTTCCGGCAGACCCCCTACACCGACGGTTTTGTGAACATCTTCATTAAGGCACTGGGCACGGCACCGGTGGATTTTATCGGCGGACCCTACTGGGCCAAAATGCTGGTGCTTTGCCTGTACACAGTTTGGGTGGTCATGCCCTTTAAGATCCTGGTGCTAACCTCCGCTTTGGCCTCCGTGAGGCAGGACTACTACAACGCCGCCATGGTGGACGGCACACCCAAGCTGCGGGTCTTCACCAAGATCACCGTCCCCATGATCTCCCCCACCCTGTTCTATCTGATCATCACCGGCTTTATCGGCGCGTTCAAGGCCTACTCCGATGCGGTGGCTCTGTTTGGCACGGATCTGAATGCAGCCCAAATGAACACCATCGTAGGCTACGTCTACGATATGCTCTACGGTAACAGCGGCGGCTATCCTTCCTATGCTTCGGCGGCTGCCATCATCCTGTTTGCCATCGTGTTGACCATCACCTGCATCAATCTGATTGTCAGCAAAAAGCATATTCACTACGCCTGACCCCCTACGCCCATCTACATTCCGTAAAGAGGTGTCCTCTATGAATCAAAACGCCCCACGGCGATTGGGAAAAACCGTCAGCAAGGCTGCCATCTACCTGTGCCTGGGAATTTGGGCGGTCATCGTCCTGTTTCCCTTCTACTACATGGTTCTCACATCGCTGAAAAGCTACGGTGCCTATAACAGCGAATATACGCCCCAGCTGTATACCTTAGCCCCCACCCTGGAAAACTACAAGCTGGCCTTTACCGCCGTACCTTTGCTGGACTATTTTGTCAACACCGCGATCTTTACCCTTTGCACCACGGCTCTGATGCTGACTGTGACGGTGCTGTCCGCCTTTGCCTTTGCCCGACTTCGGTTTCCGGGAAAGGATCTGGTGTTTACCGTCCTGCTGTCCCTAATGATGATCCCCTCGGAGCTTGTGGTCATCACCAATTTCGTCACCATCACTAACATGGATCTGCGCAACACCTTCCTGGGTCTGATCCTGCCGTCTGTGACATCGGTTTTCTATATTTACCTTCTGCGGGAGAATTTTTCCCAGGTGCCGGATGAACTGTACTACGCCGCCAAAGTGGACGGCACCTCGGATCTGAAGTATCTTCTGAAGGTCCTGGTTCCTATCTGCCGCCCCACCATCGTCACCATCACCATTTTGAAGGTCATCGAATGTTGGAACAGCTATGTGTGGCCCCGGCTCATCACCGACGATGCCAACTATTTCCTGGTGTCCAACGGCATCCAGGAGATCCGGGAAAACGGCTTTGGCCGGGAGAATATTCCGGCCATGATGGCCGCTGTCGTGGCCATTTGCGTGCCTCTGGTGATCCTGTTCCTGATCTTCCGGAAAAAAATCATGGCCGGTGTGGCAAGAGGAGGTACAAAAGGATGACCGTCAAAAAGCTCCTGTGCCTGCTGTTGGCACTCTCCATAACATCTGCCTGCCTTGCCGCCTGTCACGGCTCGGTGGAGCGGAAGGAATTTGCCATTCCCGACACCTTCGACACCGGTAAAACCCACGAGATCACCTTTTGGGCCAAAAACGACACCAATGTCACCCAGGTGAATATCTACAAAAAGGCGATCGCCGATTTTGAGGCACTGTATCCCAACATCAAGGTGAATCTGGGTCTTTACACCGACTATGGTCGGATCTACAACGACGTGATCACCAACATCGCCACCGACACTACCCCCAATGTGTGCATCACCTACCCCGACCACATCGCCACCTACATGACCGGACAGGATACAGTCGTGCCCCTGGACAGTCTGATGGCTGATGAAAAATACGGTCTGGGCGGCAGTGAGGTAAATTTTGACAGCCCCGCCAAGGATCAGATCATTCCCAAGTTTTTAGAGGAGTGTTACCTGGACGGTGCCTACTATGCCCTGCCCTATATGCGCTCCACTGAGGCATGTTATGTAAACAAAACCTACGTGGAAAAGCTGGGCTATACCCTGCCGGAGGTGCTGACCTGGGACTTTATTTTGGAGGTATCCGAGGCGGCTATGGCCAAAAATGCCGACGGCACCTTCGCTGTCAACGGGCAAACCACCTTGATCCCCTTCATCTACAAGTCCACGGACAATATGATGATCACCTATCTCAAGCAACAGGGTGCTGTTTACTCCGACCCCAACGGCAACATGGGTCTGTTCTGCGACACCACCGCCGATTTTCTTAAGACCGTTCGGGATCACACGGCCACCGGTGCATTCTCCACCTTTAAGATCTCCGGATATCCGGCCAATTTCCTCAACGCCGGCCAGTGCATTTTCGCCATTGATTCTACTGCCGGTGCCACCTGGATGGGCTGCGATGCTCCCCTTATGGACATTCCCGAGGAGAAGCTGGTAGAATTCGAAACGGTAGTGCGGATGATCCCCCAGGTAGACCCATCCAACCCCCAAATGATCTCTCAGGGACCCTCCATGTGTATCTTCAACAAAGAAGATCCCCAGGTAGTACTGGCCTCCTGGCTGTTCGCCCAGTATATGCTGACAAACGATGTGCAAATCGCCTACTCCCAGACGGAGGGGTATCTGCCGGTAACCTCCAAGGCGCAAGAGAGCCAGGAATATCAGGACTATCTTTCCCGTAAGGGAGAGGACAACAATCTTTACTATCCTGTGAAGCTGGAGGCAACCGAGCTTCTGATGGAAAACATCGACAACACCTTTGTCACCGCCGTCTTTAACGGCTCTGCATCCTTGCGGGATGCCTCCGGTCATCTGATCGAGACTGTAACAAAATCCACCCGTCGGAAACAGACTGTGGATGATGTGTTTTTGGATGCGCTCTACAAAGAGACGGTCTCACTATACCGGTTGGATCAGCTGTCCTCCGGCGGCAAGGCCTCTCTGGGGCCAATGCCGGCAGGCTCCGTTGCACTGCTTGCCGGGCTCGGTGTTGTTTGGCTGGGCATCGCCGGCTGGTTCATTGCAGATCGGCTAAAAAAGCATCGCCGCCGTAAGTAAATCCCGGGGCAGCCTGTGGCTGCCCCATTTTTACCGACAACATGATAAAAAAGGCCTTATGTCGGTGGGAAAATACGGAGAAAATCTCCAAAAATACTTCTAGGGCATTGATTTTCCAAAATGTTCATGTATAATGGACTTGTTCGTTCAACCAACCACACAACAAAAGGAGTAGACGAAAATGAAAAAGCTGATTGCACTTCTGTTGGCTATGGTCATGATCCTGGGTCTGGCCGCCTGTGGCGCTGCCCAAGAGGAGAAAGAGCCCTCTAACGAAGCCAACACCAACGAGGAAACCTCCAACACCGACAATACCGACGAGGTCACCGTTATGACCTATGCCGAGTATGATGCCGCCGAGCTGGAAGCCGCTGTGGTCGTTGAGACCTACATTCAGGCTTACGAAGCTTGGTGGGACGGCGAGATCGACCTGTACTGCCAGGATGAGGACGGCGCTTACTATGTCTACGGTGTAAAGTGCACCGAAGAAGAGGCTGCCGCTTTTGTGCCCGGCACCAAGATCCGCGTTTCCGGTTTCAAGACTGCTTGGGACGGCGAAGTGGAGATCGTTGACGCCAAGGTGGAAGTCCTGGAAGGCACTTACACCGTAGAGGCTGCTACCGATGTGACCGCTCTCATGGGTACTGAGGAGCTGGAAGCCGAAATGAACAAGCTGGTGGCTGTGAAGGGCCTGACCGTTGCCGCTTCCAAGAATGCCGCCGGTGAGGAAGTTGCCTACCTGTACAAGTGGGACGGCTCCGGCGCACAGGGCGATGACCTGTACTTCAATGTTTCTCTGGGCGATGCCACCTACACCTTCACCGTCAATGCCTACATGAACGGTACCGGTGCTGACTCCGAGGTCTACAAGGCTGTCGAGGGTCTGAAGATCGGCGACAAGATCGATGTAGAAGGCTTCCTGTACTGGTACAACGGCGCACAGCCCCATCTGACCTCTGTCACCACCGCTGCTTAATCGCGCAAAAGATCCCGGAACTATGTTCCGGGATCTTTTTTTGCTTTCTTATTAAAGGACATCTCATTGACCAGGGTCGCGCCTAAGATCATGGCGCCGCCGACCCACTGCAGCGGGCCCATGGCCTCTTGCAAAAACGTTACCGATACCAACACCGCCACAAGGGGATCGATGTAGCTCAAGATCGCCGCCTTTTGACCCGGCAATTCCTTTAGTGCCGAGAAGTATAACACATAACACACGCCGGTATGGACCAGGCCTACAATCAGAAGGTTTATCCAACCGGAGGTGTTCAGCCCACCCAGGGTCACGCCGCCAGTCAGTGCTACATAGGGCATCAGCACCACCACAGCAGCTAAAAACTGCAAAAATGTCCGATGGATACCGTCCACACCCTTAATAAACTTGTTGAGCAAAACGACCGATGCGTAAAAGGCTGCCGCCCCGAGGCCAAACAGGATCCCCTTCAGATGCTCGCCCTCGCCGCTGTCAAAGCCGGTAATCAGCACCAGTCCCACCGTCGAGACCACAAAGCAAACGATCTGCTTCCCGGTCAGTTTTTCCTTAAACAGGATCGGACAAAGACCTGTGACGATGACCGGAGCAAAGTAGTAGCTCAAGGTGGCTGCGGATACTGTGGTATGCTCATAGGCTTCAAACAGAAGGATCCAGTTGATACCCATAGCCGCACCGGAGATCAGCAGCAGCGGCAGCTGCTTGCGGATCTTTGACCAAGGGATCGGGTTGCGGGTCCCCAACAGCACCAAAGCAATCAGTGCCGCCGCCAAAACCGCCCGGTACAGGGCCAGCTCTCCGGCTGACACATTGATGTAGCGTTTGAATGCACCAATGGTTCCAAAGATCGCCATGGATACGACGATCATGATCGTGGCTTTTTTCATTTTCTCACCGCCGAAAAAACAGACAAATACGACAAACCGGGCCGATCCCAGGATCGGCCCGGAAAATCTTTATTTATACCCGGGCATGACCCTGGCGGCAGATCACATCCACCACGCAGTCCACATGCTCCTGGCATTCCTCTTTGGTTGCAGCCTCCACCATAACCCGAATTACAGGCTCAGTTCCGCTTTCACGCACCAAAATACGGCCTGTATTTCCCAGTTTTTGAGCAACTTCCTCCACAGCAGCCTTTACAGCCGGGTCGTTCTGCGCATCGGGCTTGGAGTGGACACGAACGTTTTTCAAAACCTGGGGATAGATCTTCAGATCCTTGCCCAACTCAGACAGGGACTTCTTGGTCTTCATCATGACCTCCATGACCTTCAGGCTGGTCAAAATGCCGTCGCCGGTGGTGGCGTACTTGGAGATGATGATGTGGCCGGACTGCTCACCGCCCAGGCGGCAGCCATTCTGAACCATGTATTCGTAGACGTACTTGTCGCCCACCTTGGTCTTGGCGTAGTCGATGCCAACCTTATCAAAGGCCTTGTACAGACCGAAGTTACTCATAACGGTGGTGACTACAGTATTGTTATCCAGCTGACCCTTATCCTTCATATACATGCCCAGGATATACAGAATATGGTCGCCGGTAACCACCTGGCCCTTTTCATCCACGCACAGGCAGCGGTCCGCGTCGCCGTCGTAGGCAAAGCCCACATCCAGTCCATTTTCCACCACAAATTTCTGCAGATTCTCAATATGGGTGGAGCCGGCATCCTCGTTGATGTTCACGCCGTCGGGCGCATTGTTGATCACATAGGTCTTGGCGCCCAGGGCATCAAAAACACTCTTGGCAATATTCCAGCTTGCACCGTTGGCACAGTCCAGGCCCACCTTCACGCCCTTAAAGGAGAACATACCCAGGCTGATCAGATAGCCGATGTAGCGGTTGCGGCCTGCCACATAGTCCACGGTACGGCCAATTGCTGCCTTCTTCGCAAAGGGGATCTCCGCAAACTTTTCTCCGAAGCACTCCAGTTCGCCGTCCAAATACGCTTCCACCAGGTCGATGGTCGCTTCCTCCATCTTCTCGCCGTGGGCATTGAGAAGCTTAATGCCGTTGTCGTAGAAGGGGTTATGGCTGGCGGAGATCATTACGCCGCAGTCAAACTCGTCTGTACGGGTCACATAGGCCACAGAAGGGGTGGTGGTCACGTGCAGCAGGTAGGCATTGGCACCGGATGCGGTAATGCCGGCAGCCAGGGCATACTCAAACATATAGGACGACCGGCGGGTATCCTTGCCGATGACGATTTTGGTCTCGTCATCCTTACCGGCACGGCGATTGCACTCGCTGTAGTACCAGCCCAGGAAACGGCCTACCTTGTAGGCATGGTCCGCTGTCAGGTTGACATTGGCTTCACCGCGGAAGCCGTCTGTTCCGAAATACTTTCCCATATTCTATACTCCTTTTGAGAAGATCACCGTTTTGCAACGATGGTGTCGTGTTTCTTATAGATGGAATCCGCAGGCACAACACCCCGGACGCAGGATGTGGGGTACACGACGGTGTGTCTGCCAATGACAACACCGGGATTCAAGACGCTGTTGCAGCCCACTTCCACAAAGTCGCCCAGCATAGCGCCCACCTTTTTGATTCCGGTGGGGATCTCCGGGTCTGTGTGGATCACCACCAAAGCCTTGTCAGACTTGACGTTGGAGGTAATGGAGCCGGCACCCATATGGGCCTTGTAGCCCAAAATGCTGTCGCCTACATAGTTGTAGTGAGGCACCTGGACACCGTCAAAGAGGATCACGTTCTTCAGCTCCACAGAGTTGCCCACCACGCAGCCCTCGCCCACCAGGGCAGAGCCTCGAATGAAGGCACCGTGACGGACCTGAGTGTTAGCACCGATGATGCAGGGCGCGCCGATGTATGCTGTCGGTGCGATCTGTGCCGTCTTGTGGACCCATACCTGAGGTTCTACTTCTAAGAAATCGTCCTTGTTCAGATTCATGCCCAGAGCCAGGATGGTATCCTTGATGCCCTGCAGCGCCTCCCAGGGGTATGTGAAGCCCTGCAAATACGCTTTGGCCATGGTGTGTTCCAGATCGTACAGGTTTTCGATGGTGTACATACTTACCAGACCTTTCCAAGTAGATTTCCAACAGATTTATTCTACCATATTGCGCCGAAACAATCAACAAAAAAAAACGAGACAGGCAAACATTGCCTGTCTCGCATTTTACATATTAGCTTTGATGGCGGTTATGAGGATATCCCCCACTACGACCCGGTCCTCTG
Source organism: Faecousia sp. (assembly GCA_045588045.1). Classification (GTDB taxonomy): domain Bacteria; phylum Bacillota; class Clostridia; order Oscillospirales; family Oscillospiraceae; genus Faecousia. Next base: position 29,204 of record JAZNDJ010000010.1, on the reverse strand, counting down.
CGGCAAAGCCGCTTTCAAAATTATCCGTATAGATGACCTGCGCATTGGGCGGAAACTCATCATCACCCTCCCAAACCAGGATCTGGACACCGTAACCGCCGACAAAATCGAACTGATAGCCAGCATCCCCGTGGGGCAAGGCCGTTGCGCCCATCTTCTCGCAGGCGGACTTGAATGCCGCCAGTCGGGTGCCGAAGGTGAACGCCGCCCGGGTCAAAACCCGGCCTGTATAGGGCTTAATGTACATCTCGCCCCAAGGCATTTCCCGGAAGGTCTTCCATGTTCCCTGCCAGGCGACCGCCCTGCTTTCCATCAGATACCGCAGCAGGAAGGTCCGCACATTCATGGGCACATCCTCGGCGATAGCAAAGTCCGGCCAGGAAATGGCGTATTCCCTGCCCAGCAGGATCAGACGGAACCGGGCTCCATCCCAGGAAACATCCGGCAGCCGGGCAGTCACTTCCGCAGGGTCGATCTTCCGGAACAGGTCCTCATAGTATTCAAAGGGCACTTGGTCTTTGTTATTTTGTATTTCCATAATCTCACTCCTGGCAGCTATGGGGGAACAGGCGGGCATCCGTATGGGGCAGGAAACAGGCCGCCACAAAGGAATCCATGTAGCCGGGGTAGGTGCTCAGCTCCAGATATGTCATATTGGCCGCCACCTCATGGCACTTCTGGGTTGCCTCGTCAGAGACCACCATGGTATAGGCGCCGGTCAGAGAGGAATTTCCGATGTATTGGAATTTTTCCAGCTCCACATCCGGGAGCATACCGATATTGACCGCGTTCTTCATGTTGATACCGGAACCAATACCGCCGGCCACATAGACCTTATCGATGCAGTCCACCGTCATGTCCACGCTCTGCAACAGGGTGTCGATGGCCGAGAAGATCGCACCCTTGGCCCGGATGAAGTTGTCAATATCCACCTCATTGATGGACACCTCCCGGCCGGTCTCACTTTCCCCGGCGGTGGCTAAAATATATCTGCCCATTCCGTGCTGGTCCCGGGCCACCCGGTCACCCTCCCGGACAAACAGGCCCTTGGCATTGATAATAGAGCACCGGAACAGCTCAGAAATAATATCTATGATGCCGCTGCCGCAGATGCCCACCGGCTTTTGGCCGGGGTCTCCCACAACGGTCAGCGTCGGCTCCATGGTTTCCCTGTCAATGGTACATGCCTCAATGGCACCGTCCGTAGCCCGCATACCGCAGGAAATATCGCCACCCTCAAAGGCCGGGCCTGCAGAGCAGGCGCAGGACATGAGAAAATCCCGGTTGCCGAACACCAACTCACCGTTGGTGCCCAGGTCGATAAACAGACTCATTTCGTCCTTGTCCCAGATCATGGAAGCCAGGGTACCGGCTGTAATGTCGCCGCCGACATAGGAGCCGATGTTGGGCGCAATGATCACAGGCGCAAGTGGATTTGCCGGCAGGTGCAGGTCCTGGGCCAGCAACCCTTCCCAGCCAAAGAAGCTGGGAATATAGGGATCCATACGGACTGGGTCTGCATCCACGCCCACCAGCAGATGATTCATGGTGGTATTGGCACCAATGGCAAGCCGCAGAATGGACCGGGCGGAAACGCCCGCCGCGCGGCACAGATTTGCAATAATGGGTGTCAGGGTCTCCTTGACAATGGCATCCTGAAGTTTCTTCTTTCCACCGGGCCGGGACTGCTCAATGATCCGGTTGATCACATCGGCACCGTAACGGATCTGCCCGTTGCCGGAAGATCCCTTGGCCAGCACCTGGCCAGTCTGCAGATCCGTCAGGACCATGGAGACCGTCGTGGTACCGATGTCGATGGCGCAGCCTACGATCTTTGTATCTGCCGGGTCACACAGCTCCATACAGCGGAAGGTATTTCCCGTCTGCATACCCTTAACGCAGACAGTAAAATCATGCTCCCGCAGGGTGGATGCCAGCTTCACCATCACACAGAAGGGAATCTCCACCGTTTCTACGCCTAGCTGAGCCTGGATCGCCCATTGCAGCCGCTCCACATCCGGCATGGTATCCTCGGCAGAGGGCGGCTCCATGGTGATGACCGCGGCCTTGCAGCTGTTGGTAAAGGCGATGCCGCCCGCCAAAATGTCGGCCTGGGCCTGCTGAAAGATCGCCACCTCCTCCGGAGAGGACAGATCTGCCGTCTTCATGCGGCTTTGGTAGGCGCTGGCAATATCGGGAACGAACACCGTGCAGTCCCCAACAACTTTACTGTTGCAGCTCAAACGCCAGCCGGCTGCATATTCCTCGTCGGTGATATGCCGGGAGGGAATGGATTCCACTTCTCCCTCCACAAGCTTCACGCGGCATTTGCCGCAGGAGCCGTTGCCGGAGCAGGGGGCATCAATGGCCACATTAGCCCGTCGGGCCAGCTCCAGCAGATTATCACCGGCGTTACATTCGATTTGAACAGGGCTTCCACCCTCGATTTGGAAGGTTACTTTCATTTCTTTGTTCCTTTCGTGGGAAATGGGATATTAGCCCTTGTAATGGGGCGCATTGGGACAGCTTGCGCGAATATGGGCCTTGCAAGCTTCCAAGGTGTCACCAAAGCCTTGGTTTGCCATGGTGACGGTGGTATCGATGGTCTCCAGAAGAATGGCCTCCTTCAGAAAATACACCGCCAAAACGTCCTCGAATTGGATCTCCTGCCGCGTCTCGCCCCATGTGCAGGAAACGCCTGTTTCCTCTACGATGCAGGTCTTTACCGGCAGCTCGCCGCCGTTACGTTCCCGAAGCTCCTTTATCTTTTTTCTTGCTTCCTTGCCGGGACCCAACACGTACTTGATGCTAAATACCACACCCAGTACCGCGACCAAAAGGTCCCAGGTCTCCCAAGTAAAAAAGTACATACCGATCACACCGATCAACAAAGCTGCCGAAATAATGATCCAAATAAGGTTCTTACGGATGGCCATGCGGTAACTGATCTGACGCAGAAATCGTTCGCTGTCGATGTAACTACAGGTAAACATAGGGTCTTCTCCTTTGGGGCAGTATTGGAAGGCGGGGGCAAGGCCCCCGCCTTATTATGTTTTCCGCAACGCTGTGATCACAGCAGGCTTTCCATGCCCAGGACCGGGTGATTCTTCTCCGTCAGCCAAGCCAGCAGCTCCTCACCGTCGCTGGTAACGGTCTCATCTGCCACCATATCGGTGAAGTTCTCGATGCCGTACAGCTCCTGTGCCGTCTTGTTCAGACGTTCTGCCACATCATCCTTCAACTCCTTAGGCATCCAAACGATCCGCTCAATGCCGCCCTCGGCGCTGATGAACTTCTTGGAGGAAATGAAATGACGGCCATGGCCCATATAACCGGGTGTCTGGACACCGCCGCCGGTGCAGGAGGCCAACTCGCCGAAGGTCATGCCGGCAGGGGTCATGCCCTTGAATTCCCGATTGACCACGATGAAGCCGCCGCTCATAGGCTCAATGCCACAGATGCACTCGAAGCAGCCGCAGGAGGTCATGGGATCCTCCAGGATGGAGTACAGGGTCACAGATTCCACAGCACCGTGGGTCGCATCGTAGATAGCCTTATCAACAGAGGCAAACCGGCCGGTCCGCTCGTCGGTGCAGCCTTCCTTGAAGATGGGCTGGCAGGGGCCGTTGGGATCCAATTCATTGGTGGCCTTGGCATCCAGCCAGGATACGGCACCGCACAGGCCCAACCGCTCAGGCGTGACCACGCAGCAGTGGGCAGGGGCAAAGGACTGGCACAGGATGCAGGTATAGTAGCGGTCCACTGCCTCGTCGGTCATAGAGGCCAGGCGGTCATCCCGCTGGGTGTACCGGGGCATTGCGATCTCGTCGCGGAACTTGGCTGCCTGGGCAGCGTCGGTGATGATGGTCACCTGGCACTTGTCCACGACTGCATCAAACTCATCCATGATCATCACATACAGAACTTCCGCGAAGTCCTTCAGCTTCAGGCCGCTCTCGAAGGCCGCATTGGAAACGCGGACACGGACCTGATTGCGCTGGCCGGTGTGCATAACGCCTTCCATATAGTTGAACCATGCATGGAACTTCCGCTCGATGACGGATTCAAAGTCCACCTGCATCTTCTTGCCGGCGACTTCCACATAAGTAACCAGAGCCAGCTCCTTCTCGTCGGCCAGATCGGGTCCGATAATGGTGATCTTATGATCCTCCACCTCGTTCATTTCCCGCATGACCACAAGCTCAGCGGTGGGGTTCTTGGCAGACCAGAACTCATTGTGCATATCTGCCTTACGGATGATCTCGCCTTCAAAGGCGGCGGGAAAGGCTACAGGGATAGGCAGCTCCTTGACCTTGATCTTAATAGAGCGCAGCTCCAGGGACTTCTTCACAGTCTCAGCATGGTCACAAACAGATTCCAGTGCGCCGGGAACCTGGTTTTCGCCCAGGTCGATGTCCACGATCACAGGGAAGCCCAGTGCAATGGCACCGGCACCGGCGGAGACCACCACCTCGTTCAACGGGCCGAAAGTATTGACGAAGGCGGGAACGCGCTCCTTGGTATAGGTCAGCAGGCCGCCCAGATCACCGGGCTGGACATTGCCGAAGATCAGCGCAGCGCGGACAGCCACGGTGACAACATGGATCACGGAGGTCACGTCATGACCCAGGGGGATCACGCGCAGCTCCAGGCCCATCTTCACACCGCCTTCGGCGCACTGCTCAATTACGTCACCTACCAGGAAGGTCATAATGCCTTTGGACTGGTAATCCTTCACGACAGAAACTACTGCGGCAGGATCCTCAGCTTTGCCCAGGACCACAGCTACACCGGGGATGTCGCCTGTGACCAGAGGCACGCCCAGGGAGCGGATAATGGGGTCGGGCACAAAGCCGATACCGGACTCGTTGGCATAGGGATCGGGCTCCAGGTACTTCAGGCCCTCAATGATCTCCGCACCGACGGCGGTAGCAAGGCCGGCATTCAGGGCCTGACCCAGATCCTCCTGGTTGGTGAGCAAGCTTTTCAGCACACCAACGCAAGCAGTCAGATCGCCCAGGGTCTTGACCTTAACACCGGTGGCCGCATAAATGGTGGGGAAATAATATGCAGTATCCGGGAAGGCGATCTCTTTATCTGCGCCGTACTTGGTAATGGCATCGTTGACCGCGCCTTCCGTCAGGCCAGCGACGGCGTTGCTGCCGCCATAGATCAGATCGGTTAATACACTCATAATTTTTCCTCCTGTAATTTAGTTATATGAAGCCGCAGGCTTTCCACCCCGGCTGGATATACAAAGTCATGCTTTTCCATAAAAGGCAAAGACCGGGAGGGAGGCAACTCCCTCCCGGCTGATTACGCGGGGAAATTTCGTCTGCTCCGGCTTACAGATCCAGATAGGAGTCGGAGTACAGGACGTGGTTCTTGAAGATGTCGCAGGACTTGATGGTCTCCATCAGCCGCAGGTCATTGGGGTTGACGATAGCAGAGGTCAGACCCTGCATCATGCACATGGCCACCAGAGCGGAGTCCATGATGGGACGGACGTTCTTGGGTGCGCCGTTGGAGTTGTTGGACAGACCACCGGTAGACTTCAGGCCCTTTTCGGAGAACATTCTGATTGCCTCCAGGACTTCCATCTGCTTGTCCTGCATGCCCTTGACCACCAGGAACAGGGGGTCGAACCACAGGTCGGTAGCTTCCATGCCCAAAGCCAGACCACGCTCGAGCATATTGTCACAGTGGACCATACGCTCCTCATTGTCCTTGGCAATGCCGTCGGCAGAACACAGGGCAATACAGATGGCATCGTTGGCTGCAGCCAGGTCGATGTAGCCGATACGGGAGCCTGCGTCAGCGGAGTTGACGATGGGCTTGCCGTTGGTGCGGTTGTAGACCTTGATACCGGCTTCGATAGCCTTCATGTTGGCAGTATCCAAAGCCAGAGGCACATTGTCGAAGTTCTCCTGCAGCAGCTTGACTGCCCACATCATACGCTCGGGGCCGTCCTTCTCAGCAGGGCCGATGTTCACATCCAGGTAGGTAGCGCCGGCCTTGATCTGGGCAGCGGCACGCTCCAGAATGGGAGCGGGATCCCGCTCGTCCATAGCCTTGCGGATGGAAGGTGCGATGCAGTGGATGCGCTCACCGATGGTGACGAAGGTCTGAGACTCGGGGTTGTGGCCCTTGTACTTGACACCCATGTCCACCACTTCGATCTTGGGCACGCGGGTAGCCAGCAGCTCATCAAAGGACAGCTCCTTGACCTCTTCCTTGACGCCAGCAGCAGCCTTGGCAGCATTTTCAGCAGCGGCGGCATTGGCGGCAGCCTCGTACTCCTTGTCCTTCAGGTACTTGGGCAGCTGTACAGCCTCCAGAGGACCGACGACCACATTCCAGTCAGGCAGTTTCTCCTGGATCTCGCCCTTCATGACAGCGACCTTACCGGGGATGATCAGGGTGCGGTTCTTGATCTTATTGGCGATATCCAGCTCCTCGAAGGTCTTCTTGACGGTGGAGGAGGAGAACTTACCGGCAGCCCATGCAGTCAGGACGGACATACCGGAAGCATCGGTGATGATCAGGTTCACGGGAGCATTGGAGCGCTCCATTTCGCCGGAGACCAGGAAGTAGGTCAGGGCGAAGTCAACTGTCAGGGCGCAGGGGCTGTTCTCGTCCGCGCCGTTCAGGGGGTAGATCTTAGCTTCCACCTTCATGGGCTTCTGAGGATCGGTGTAGATGTTCTGACGCAGGCCGTACAGAGGCAGGGCCTGTGCGTAGGTCATGCCACCCATGACGATGATGGAGGCATACTTCTCGGTGAACATAGAGGCATAAGCGGTCTCCAGGCGGGCATCGCCCTTGCACAGCTTGGCCAGGTTCACGATAGAGGGGTAACCCATGGTACGGTCGCCGTCCTTAATGGCGGTGCGGCGGACCAAAACAGCATTGGCCAAGGTCTCCTTGGCAGTCTTGCCGGTGACATCCAGGACCAGGTTCTTGTTGCCCTTGGCTTCCAGAGCCTTCACAGTGTCGTACAGATCGGAGATGTTCTCAGCCCAAACGCCCAGCACAACGCCCTTGGCGGTTGCCAGCTCGCTCATAGCCTCCCAGTTAGCGGGGGTAGCGCCGTCCAGGATCACGTCCTTGCCGCACACCTCCAGGGCAGCCTTGGCGCACTCCACATCCCAGCACTCCAGGACCAGAGGACGGCCAACGGCCGCGGCCTTCTTCACCAGCGCTGCATACACAGCGGGATCGGCCTGGGTGTTGGCGACCTGGATGAACTCCACATACATCCGCTCGCCGATACGCTCGTAGTCAACCTTCTGCAGGTCGGCCAGCTTTGCGTCTACAGTTGCCTCGTCCATGCAGGTGCACAGGGACACGGCGTACAGGTTCTTATTGACCAGGGTCTTCTCGTGACGGAACAGGACGGTTTCGCCGCCCAGCTTGTGCTCGCCCACGGAGATGGTCTTCATGGGAGGTGCAGTCTGCTCGTTGAGCATTGCCTTTGCGTCGTCAGAGAAGTAGGGGCACTTGTCGATTTCCACAGCGCCCTGGGCCACCTTCATGCAGAATGCCATACAGGTGGGGCTGCCGCACTCCTTACAGTTCTTCTTAGGAGACAGCTTAAAAATATCAAGACCTTTCAAAGCCATAACTATGTATCCTCCTTCCGATTAGATCAGTTCGGTGATGAACTGCTTGATGGTAGCGATCGCTGCGGGGTGACGCATGATGACTGCGTCTGCACCGCCGGTCAGGTTGGCAGCAGCGGTGGAGATCTCCATGCTGATGCCGCGCTCCTCGCGGCTGCCCCATGCGGGCTCGTCTTCTTCGGAGGCGGAGGACTCCTTCACGCCCCAGGTGTCGGTGGACACAGGTGCGATAATGGGCATCTGCAGGTCAGCATCGGCCTGCTTCAGGGCTGCATCACGGATGCGGTCCAGGGTGGATGCCACATACTCGTAGCCATAGCCCACGGCAGCGGTGCCGATGTTCATGACGATGGACTCGGCAGGCACATTCAAGCCCTTGAGCATGATGTTCAGCTGCTTGGCCAGGTTGATGTCGTCAGCAGTTTCTGCGCCGACCTTCTGGCCGCAGGCCAGAGCGACGGAAGCACCGACGGTCTTGTAGTCCTCGTTCTTGGCAGACATCACCACGATGTTCTTGCCCTGGAGCGCCTCAGCAACGGCTGCGAACAGCTTGCCGTCCTTCTCCATGTTCTTGCAGCCCATGATGACGATAGGCATTGCAACAGCCTCGGCAACAGCTTTGGCATCTGCGACGCAGTCCTCAACAGACCGGTCAGCACCGTTAGGATCGGCAGATTCGAAGTTCAGGCAGATGAAATCTGCGCCTTCCATGGTCTCGGCCTTCTTGGCACGCTCAGCCATGGTGGTGCAGCCTGCGTAGAACTCCACGAGACCGGGAACATCCCACTCGGCAGCGGCATCGGAGATCTCGACACCGATCTTCGGTGCGTTCTCGATGGGCGCATCGCAGGTGTAGAACGGCAGCACGTTCTGACCGCCGATGACGATTGCCTTGTCACCGGTGCCCAGAGTCACGGCATTGATCTTGCCGCTGAAGGGCTGCGTCTTAGGAACAAAAGACATAATTGTTTTCCCCCTTGGTTTTGATTTTTATATAATAATAAATATTATTAACGGATTAAAGGCCCAGCTTGGCCATAATGCCCCGCAGGGCGGTCTTCACCGGGTTGTCTCCCGGCAGCTTGGCAGACGGCTGGCCGTCACAGTCACAGCGGTACACACCCTCATCCTGAGGCAGCACACCAAGCAGCTCCAGGCCGTGTTTTTCGATCTCCGCCAAAACACCGTCGTCCAAAACGCCGTTCGGTGCCCGGTTGACGATCAGACCCATCCGGCCCGGCTTCAGCTCCATCTCCTCCACGATCTCGGCGACCCGGGCTGCTGCCTGGATGCCCCGGCGGGAGCTGTCGGAAACCAGTAGCATGGTATCTACGTGGGGCAGAGTGCCCCGAGCCACATGCTCCAGGCCTGCTTCATTGTCCATGACCACGTACTGGTAATTTTTCGCATATTTATCCACCTGGGTCTTAAGCACGCCATTGACATAGCAATAGCAGCCCTTGCCCTGGGTCCGGCCCATAACGATCATGTCAAAATCGTCTTCCTCGATGATCGCAGAGCCAAACTTGAACTCGGCATAGTCAGCCTTGGTCATACCGGCAGGTACGGTGCCCTTCATTTCCGCCTGGGCCATTTCCTCCCGGATCGCGCCCAATGAGGTCTCCACCTCCACGCCCAGGACCTCATTGAGGTTGCTGTTGGCATCGGCATCGACCACCAACACCGGACCCTGGCCCTTGGCAGTCAGATAATCAATGATCATACCGCAGGTGGTTGTCTTGCCCACGCCGCCTTTGCCGGCGACAGCAATGGTATGAGGCATAATCGTTCTCCTTCACTTGCAGTTGCTGGATTTTGGAATGGTGGCATCCCCTGAATAACAGGCATACTCCACCCATAGTCATACAATGATATACTACCACATTGCCAAGTTAAATTCAACCCCATATCGCAAGATTTTCGCCGGCTGTCTCATGGGCTGTCAGGTCTTTTATCGGATCTGCAGGTGCGGCAAACGGTTACCTGCGGGCCAAGGGCTGCAGCCCTGTTTACAAATTTGTCGTACTTTGTTTTCATTTGGGTCATGACCCGTTCAAAACCGGTTGGTATCTTTAATTTCAGAAAGGTTGCGGCAGAGCCGTGTGTCGCACCTTTTGAAGAAACCTCTTTTCTACCTCTCTTCTTTTTTACCCCCAATGCGGAAGATCCGCGTACCTTTGTGGTACGCGGATCTTTCTGTTTAACGCAAGGCTCCGTCGATCCTCCAGGCGAAAGGCTTTCTTCAGGTCCTCCTCCAGGTAGGCGCGGTCCATACCGAAGGGCCGGAAGTAGTGGTCAGGCCCTTATCGTAGATTCTCTGCATAAACATAACCAATCGGCCCGCAGGATGGATGTACTGAATGTTCATAAGTCCCCCCCTTGTCCGTTTTTTTCTCTGCTTTTATTATAATTTAAACCCATCTCTTCCGTCATCGCCTGTTCTATATTGTGTTTTTTGACAAGCCATGAGCAAATTGTAAGAAAAAACAATGCAATTTTCACAAATAGTCATTGACAATTGTAAAGAAAACGTGTATTCTATTGCTATTCTCAACACTTTTACATCGATTGGCAGACGGTTTTCGGCCCGTCTGCCGTCATATTTGGCGAAGACTGCCCATAGTCTTTGAAAAAACGGAGGTGCTGTTTTGGAATTCTTTTTGGAAGCCTTGAACGAGCTGCGGATGGTAACGCCCCTTTCTGTTATGGTGCGGATCGTTGCAGCTGTGATTATCGGCGGCATTATCGGTTTGGAGCGGGGTCTGAAAAACCGCCCTGCCGGCCTTCGCACCTATATGCTTGTGTGCGTCGGCTCCTGCATCGTAATGCTGACAAACCAATATGTAGTGCAGATCATCGGTGGTGAACCTACCCGCTTGGCCGCCCAGGTGGTCAGCGGCATCGGTTTCCTGGGTGCCGGCACCATCATTGTCACCCGCCGCAATCAGATCAAAGGCCTGACTACTGCTGCCGGTCTGTGGTCTGCTGCCGGTGTCGGCCTTGCCCTCGGTATTGGCTTCTATGAGGCCGCCATCTTCGGTGGGCTTGCCATTTTCGTGGTTATGACATTACTCCAGAAAATGGACAACCGGATGCACCGCAGCACCAAAGTGGTGGAGGTTTATATGGAGCTGTCCGGCGAACTGTCCCTTGGGGATCTGCTGCGGACGATCCGGGAGATGGGGCTGGACATTCAGGATATCCAGCGAGATTCCGGACTGGACAGTGAAATCAACACCGGCAACCGGGCCTATGTTGCCACCCTCAAATCCAAAAAGCGTCGCAATCACATGGAGCTTATCGATGAGGTCCGGAAGATCGGCGGCATTGTGTACGTAGAAGAGCTGTGATTGCAAAAGGAGTTTACTTATGGAAAAGATACTTGACGCACTTATGCGGGTAGACACGCCAAAAAACCGGAGAGTCCTGGCTGGTGCAGGCTGCTTAGCCACCATGGTACTGGGTGTTGCACTGATCGGAAAATTCGTCTCCTGGAAGCGGAAGCATCGCTTTAGTCCCGTGCGTTGGGCTCTGAAGCTGTTTGCGTTTTTCTTCCTGTAAAATACATAGCAAAAGGTGCGCTGAGCTGTTCAGCGCACCTTTCTTATTGTGTAAAAAAGGACCCCCGGGGGGTCCTTTTTCTTTATTCCTTTAACACAGCTTGGCACCGGCGGGGATCTCATCGCTGATCATCACAAGATTCAGCTTTTCCTCACCCTTGCAGGTGTGGACCGCGCTGAGCAGCATACCGCAGGATTCCCGGCCCATCATCTTCCGGGGCGGCAGATTGGTAATGGCCACAAGGGTCTTGCCGATCAGCTCCTCCGGCTTATAGAACTTTGCGATGCCGGACAGGATCTGCCGATCCGTTCCGGTGCCGTCATCCAGGGTGAACTGCAGCAGCTTGTCGCTCTTTTTCACCGGCTGGCAATCCTTGACCTTGACCGCCCGGAAATCGGACTTACAGAAGGTGTCAAAGTCCACCGTTTCTTCAGCATAGGGCTCGATCTCGATGTCAGACTTCGGCTTGGACAGCTCCCCCAGAGCAGCCAGTTCCTTCTCCACATCAATTCTGGGGAACAGAGCCGGGCCGTTGACCGTAGCAACGGTGGCAGGCAGTACCCCGAAGGTCGCCAGGGTATCCCAGCTCAGGTCCGCGCCGCCCAGGCGCTTACCGATCTCAGAAGCCGTGTCGGGCATGAAGGGTGTCAGCAGACCGGCGCAAATACGGACGGTCTCCAGCAAGTTATACAGGACCTTGGCCAAACGGGGCTTCTGATCCTCGCTCTTGGCCAGGACCCAGGGTGCGTTCTCGTCAATATACTTATTGGCCCGGGAGATGACCTTGAAGATCTCAGCCAATGCATTTTGGAAGGCGTAATGCTCCATCTGCTCCTCGTACTTAGCCCGCAGGCCGGAAGCCAGGGCGATCAGCTCTGCATCCATTTCCTCGTTGGCCTCCTGCACAGCAGGCAGAGTCTCGCCAAAATACTTCTGGGCCATTGCCACCGTCCGGCTGACCAGGTTGCCCAGGTCATTGGCCAGGTCGGTGTTGATGGTGGAGATCAGCAGCTCATTGGAGAAATTGCCGTCGGAGCCGAAGGGGAAGGACCGCAGCAGGAAGAACCGCAGAGCATCCACGCCAAACCGCTCCGCCAGAATATAGGGGTCCACCACATTGCCCTTGGACTTGCTCATCTTGCCGCCGTCCAGCAGCAGCCAGCCGTGACCGTAGACCTTCTTGGGCAGAGGCAGGTCCAGACTCATGAGCATAGCCGGCCAAATGATGGAGTGGAAGCGGACGATCTCCTTGCCCACGAAGTGGACATCAGCAGGCCAGAAATCCGCAAGATCGTTATACTTGTCATTTTGGAAGCCCAGGGCCGACATATAGTTGAACAGCGCATCGATCCAAACATAGACCACATGGCCCTCGTCAAAGTCCACCGGCACGCCCCAGGTAAAGCTGGTGCGGGAGACGCACAGGTCCTCCAGACCCGGCTTAATGAAGTTGTTGACCATCTCATGGACCCGGCTCCGGGGCTCCAGAAAATCTGTGTTTTCCAACAGGTCCTGGATCCGGTCCGCGTACTTGGACAGCCGGAAGAAGTATGCCTCCTCCTCTGCATCCTGGACCTCCCGGCCGCAGTCGGGGCACTTGCCGTCCACCAGCTGGCTCTCGGTCCAGAAGCTCTCACAGGGCTTGCAGTACTTGCCGGTATACTTGCCCTTGTAGATATCGCCGTTTTCATACATCTTCTTGAAGATTTTCTGAATGGCGGCCACATGGTAATCGTCGGTGGTGCGGATAAACCGGTCGTAAGAGATGTTCATCAGCTTCCACAGGTCGATAACACCGCCCTCGCCCAGGACGATATCATCCACAAACTGCTGGGGGGTGACGCCGGCCTCCTTGGCCTTGTCCTCGATCTTCTGGCCATGCTCGTCGGTGCCGGTCAAAAACTTGACGTTGTAGCCAGTCAGCCGCTTATAGCGGGCCATGGCGTCGGTGGCCACGGTGCAGTAGGTGTGGCCGATGTGCAGCTTGGCAGACGGATAGTAGATGGGTGTGGTAATGTAATAATTTCCCTTGCTCATAAAAACCTCCTAAAAAGAAAATCGTCCCTGCATACGCAAGGACGACAAAATTGACGTGGTACCACCTTGTTTCGCACAGAAGACCGTGCCTCAAAGCGCGTTAACGGGCGCACCCGAAGCTGCCTACCTATCGACAGCCCGGCTCCGGGACCATGTTCGCCGGATTCCTGCGTGCCCCCTCTCACCTGCCGGGGCTCTCTGACCGCATTTGGCCGGGTACTCTTCCCATCAATGCCTTTTACTATTACGGGTATTATAGCCATATTTGCCGGGGTTTGTCAAGTCCGGAAAAGGCCCCCTGCCGGGAGCCTTTTCTCAATCTGCCGTTTTCTCCTTTTTCGTCAGCAAGAGTGCCACCGCCACAGCACTGATGCCTCCGGCCAGCTTTCCGACGATCACAGCCGGCAGCATCTCCGGGGCAAAGCCCGCCGTAAAGCCCAAATGGTCTCCAAACACAAACGCCGCCGACACCGCAAAGGCGATGTTTACCACCTTTCCCCGCCGGTCCATATCCTTGACCATGCCAAAGGTAGCAATGGAATTGGCAAGTGTGGCGATCAGGCCTGCCGCCGCCATATCGTTGACACCCAGCAGCCTGCCCATTTTCAGAAGGGGTTTTCGCAGCAGCTTTGTGATCGCATACACCAGCGGAAACGCGCCTGCCAGCACGATGGCGATTGCCCCCACCGTCATAAACCCTTCCTCCACCGGTGCCATACCGGAGATGATGGCAAACCCGGTCAGTCCCTCTACGATGGCCGCTGCCAGGCCTACGGTGATCAAAGCGATGATCAGCTTTCCAAATACGGAAAATCCCTTGATCATCCATTTTTCCGCTTTCCAAAGTCCCAGGGCAATGACTGCCGCGATCAGAACAATGGGGATCAGATTCCGCAAAATCTTCAAGACAGGAAAGCCTGCCACAAGGCCACCTACCAAAATACCCACCGGAATGGTCACGATGCCTGCCAAAATACCCTTGGCCAGTGCCGGGGTGTCCTCCTTATCCAAGATCCCCAAAGCAACGGGGATGGTAAACACGATGGTGGCTCCCAGCATAGAGCCGCCGATCACACCGCCCAGCAGGGCCGCCTCCGGGTCCGCCGTCAGCTCCTTTGCCAGGGATGCGCCGCCCATGTCGCAAGCCAGGATCGTCCCGGCAAACATCGCCGGGTCTGCCCCTAAAAATTTATACACCGGCACGATCACAGGGCGTAAAAGATTTGCCAGCACCGGTGCCAGGGCAATGATACCCACCATAGCCAAGGCCAGAGAGCCCATGGCCAAAATGCCGTTTTCAAATTCCTGGCCCAAGCCAAACCGATTGCCAAAGATCCGGTCCAAAGCACCCAGCACCGCAAAGGCTGCCATGACCCAAATTAAAATCTCATGTGCAGACACCGCAAGCCCTCCTTATTTCTCCGGATCGATAATGGCCACAATGGCCGCATCCACCGGCGCTTCCATGGAAAACTTCATTGCCGGTTGCCCTGTGACCAGCAGGACCTTATCCCCAGTCCCTGCGCCCACATGGTCCGCCGCCACCACAAAGCCCCTCAGAGTATCCACCACAAGGAAGGTCTGTCCCTGGAGACAGGCCGCCTTCCGGGTGGCCCAGACAGAGCCGGTTACTGTTCCAATGATCATTGCGTCTCCTCCAAAATCTCCCGGGCCAACGGTGTCAGCACCGCGCCTGGCCCAGGATGTTGTCCTGCCGCCCGGAGGCGCTCCGCCTCCCGGGCTGTGATCAGCTTTTTTGCGTTGCCGTCTGTAAAGCGAACGCCCCAGTTCTTCAGCTCCCGCTGTCGGGCTGTCAGCGCCGCGCTCAGCGCCCGGTTGTGGGCCGCCTGGGGCAAGCCCGGGGTGTAGAGCAGGACCGGTTTTCCCTCTGCCAATGCCCCCAATATCTCCTCGCTGGAAAAGGAGAGCAACTGTCCCAGGGTCAGTGACCCAATGACCACCGCATCATAGGGCGGCTGGGTCACATAGGTATATCCTAGGTTGCACCCCGGCTCCCGGCCTACCAAAAATGCATTCATTTTAAGATCCTCCCCAGGTCACCGGGGGCAAAGCCGCAGGCATTGGCCTCGTCATAATCCAAATGGACATAGGTGGCAAAGCTGTCGCTGACTCGGACCGTCACATCGTCAAAGATCAGCGACCGGTCTGTGAATACCTGCAGCCGCACCTCCTGCTTGTCTGCCACTCCAAAGCGGGCGGCATCTGCCGGGGTCATGTGGATATGCCGCTTGGCCGCAATGACCCCTTGAGGAAGGCTCACAGAGCCCATAGGACCCACAAGCGTAGCCCCGGGCGTGTCCGCCACCTGGCCCGAAAGGCGTACCGGTGGCGTGATTCCTAGGCTTTTTCCGTCAGTCAGAGAGATCTCCACCTGTCCTTCCGGTCGTTCCGGGCCAAGGACCGCCACGTTTTTTATCTCACCCTTGGGCCCTATGACCGTGACCCGCTCCTGGGCCAAAAACTGTCCCGGCTGGGACAGGGGCCGCTTGGGTGTCAGACCGTGGCCAAACAGGGTGTGCGCCTGAGCCTTCGTCACATGGACATGGCGGCCGGAAGCCTCCAATTCCACGAAAATATTCTTAAGCACCTTTTCCATAAGGCTGACCTGCTCCATACCTTCCACCCTTTTCTATTGGCGGGAACAAGCCCCCGCCTTGCTTTTTTCCTGTATCATCAATAAATACAATGCGCTGCTCATGCGGTTGAGTGCCTGCAGGATATCCATGCGCACCGGATTGCCGTCCATGTCCAAAAACGCCTCCACCGCCTTCAGCTCTGCCTGCCGGGCAGCACAGCGGGACCGATTGAGCCACAGCACCGCCGCCCCGTCCTGCACCGCAGGCATAAAATGAGGCTGACCGTAATACTCCTGGGGGAAATGACTCCGCTGCCGGAGCTGCTGGGCGGTCAGACCGCACAGCAGACCGTCCTCCACCGGTTCCCCCATGACCTCCCATCGGATCAGGTTTCGGGCAAGGGTCAGGATCTCCTCCAGCTCTTTTCTGTACGCCGGTACAGCCAGCTGGCACAGTAAAAGCTCTGCCTCCAGAGTGTCCATAGCCCCCCGGAATCCGATCCGGGGGTGGCTTTTTGTCACCAGCACATCTCCAAACAGGTGGGTCATATGCTCCGGCTTTTCCGAGAGCTGTGCACCGTTTAACAGTCGGTAGGTCCCGATCTTCGCCGTTTCTGCCGGGCGGATCTCCACTCGCTCCCGGCTTAGATAATCCCGGGCCTCAGAGGTCAGTTGGTCTGATTTCCCCAGAAAAAAGACCCGTTTTCCCTCCCGATTTCGGATATTGGCCCGCACCGATTCTAGGGTATAGAGCATTACTTACCGCCGGCTGCAGGCTGGCTCCCCCGACTGTGGGGCAGGATCACATCCACCTCCGTATGGGGCCGGGCGATCACATGGACGCTTACCAGCTCGCCTACCTTCTCCGCGGCGGCCGCACCGGCATCGGTGGCTGCCTTTACAGCACCCACGTCGCCCCGGACCATAACGGTCACCAGACCGCCGCCCACCTGCTCCTTACCCACCAATTGGACATTGGCGGACTTGACCATGGCATCGGCTGCCTCCACAGCGCCTACCAGGCCCTTCGTTTCGATCATTCCCAAAGCATTTGTGTTCATAGTCGTTCTCCTTTTACTTCAGTCTTTCCAGTATTTTGGCCGTGATAACTTCCACCAGGCTGTCCTCCCGGTCAGAGGCGCTTTCCTCGCTGTCCCATGCTACACGGCGAATGTTGATCAGATCCAGCGGGGAAATGTTATTGGACGAGGAACTGCCGCCTACCGCGCCGCAGCCCAGCGTCAGTGCTGGGAAAAGCTGTGTGGTAGCGCCGATGCCACCCAATGCCGCCGGTGTATTCACCAAAAATCGGGATACCGGGATCTGCAGTGCAAACCGCCGCACCACCGACTGGTCCTGTGCGTGGATGGCAAAGGTGTGTCCGCTGCCCTCATGGGTCAGAACCTCAATAGCCTTCTCCAGCACCGCATCCTCGCTGTCCATGACGAAAAAGGCCAGCACCGGGCACAGCTTTTCCATGGAATAAGGCCGGGTCGGGCCAGCCTCCTGCTCCCGGGCAACCAAGATCTTTGTATCGCTGGGCACAGGGAATCCCGCCATTTCGGCCAGCTTCACCGCAGGTCGTCCCACGATCTGGGGATTCAGGGCACCGCTTGGCTTAAACAGCAGCTTGGCCAGAAGCCCCGCCTCCTGGGTATCCATGAAATAGAAGCCCATACCGGAAGCTGTTTTTCGTACCGCTTCCTCCATGTGTTTTTCCACGATGATACTCTGCTCCGAGGCGCAGACTGTACCGTAGTCAAAGGACTTGGACTTCAGGATACACCTGAGCGCATGGGCCACATCGGCACTGTGGTGGATATATGCCGGTCCGTTGCCGGCACCCACACCGATGGCCGGCTTTCCGGAAGAATAGGCCGCCCGAACCATCGCCGGTCCTCCCGTTGCCAGGATCAGCCGGGTCTCCTCTGCACCCATCAGCTCCTGGCATCCGGCCATGGACGGAATGGTCAGACACCCCACGCTCCCAGTGGGTGCACCGGCGTTTTCCGCTGCCTTTGCCACCAGCTTTGCCGCCGCCAGCGTGCAGGCCAAGGCCTTCGGATGGGGCGAAAACACAATGGCATTTCCCGCCTTTAGGGCGATAATGGCTTTATAGCATACGGTAGAGGTGGGATTGGTGCTGGGCACGATGGCGGCAATGACCCCCACCGGCACACCCACTTCCCATAGCTTTTCCCCGGGGGTTTCTTTTAATACACCCACGGTTTTCATGCCCCGGACCGCCGCCGCCACCGTCTGGGATGCGAAGCGGTTTTTCACGGTTTTGTCCTCGGCATTGCCGAAGCCTGTTTCCCGCACTGCCAGCTCCGCCAGCTCCAGGCTATGCGCCGCAAACTCCTGGGCAACCGCCTCCACAATGGCATCGAGCCGTTCCTGCCCCATGTGGACCAGCGCCTTTTGGGCGATCCGGGCCTGCTTTACAAGACATCGGGCCTCCTGTCTGGCCTGTAGATCCTTATCCAGTTCCATAACTACCTTCTCCCTTAAAACTACCGTGGGCTGTTGGCCACCTCTGCAACGGCTGCGGCAAAGGCAGCGCAGGCCGCCTCGCAGGCCGATTGGGTGCCGCTGAGCAAGCCTCCACCGAAATTGGTCTCACTTGGCGGGTTATATAGTTTACATAACTTTACATCTGCCGCCTTCATTGCCGCGTCCATGGCATACATGCTCTCCAATGGCGGTGCGATCAGGTAAGCAAGGGGTGTCCCTTCCTCCACACCGGCCTCCCTGGAAAGAAAGGCACCGCTGCGACTGACGGTATAGGCCAAATACGGCACTTCCCCCGCCGTCTCGAAGCCCACCTGCTCCAATGTGTCCAGCGCCGCCTCCATACCGCTGCGCACTGTACCGGGTGTAGGCCCTGCCAAAATGCCGATGACCTCCCCGGCATAGGGTGTGGAGGCATTGGCTGCACCGGCATAAAAGCTGCGGCCGTAGATCACCTTCACATCTGCCGCCTTGGTGGCCGCATCCAAGGCGATATAGGTGGGATCGTCGGAGTCAGTAGTCAGCATAGCCAAAGACGGATACCCCTTGGGTGCGCCCAGCGCCTTGCACAGTGCCGGGGAAGCATTTGCCAAATACCGCAATGCCAGTACCTTTACCGGGATCATGGCGTCCCCTCCAAGTGCAGACCAACGCCGGACACCTTCCGTTTGAGGATCGTATCGATCAGCTCCGCCACATGCGCACCCGCTTCCACCGCCGGTGTACCCTGGCTATGAATGTTGCTGACCACCGTCCGGGAGGATTCCAAAGAGCCTGTATGGGGCTTATAGGTGATATAGGCGGACATAGATTTGTCCGTCACCAGGCCGGGCCGTTCGCCTACCAGCACGCAAACCACCTCACAGCCGGTCACATCACCCACCGCGTCACCTGCACCTACCCGGCAGTACCGGACGAAAATTCCGGGGCCCAGGTCGATGCCCTTGAGCTTCAAGCCGTCCCGAATCGCCGCAGCGCAGTCCATGGCGTTGGCCAAAATCGCCGCGGAGGACAGGCCGTCACCGATCACCAGCTGTACTCTGGGCGTTCCGGGAACGGCGGCGCGGATCTTCTGGCGATTTTCCTCGTCAAAGGTCCGGCCCAGATCCGGCCGGGTCAGATATTCGTCCTTGTCGTGGCACCGGGTCTGCACGCAGACCAGCCCATTCTTCTGCCCAAAATCCTCCGGGATCTGGGAGAACACCGCATCCTGCGCCGCTGCATGATCTGCCCGGAACCGGAGCATGGTCAGTGTCTTATACCGAGGGCCTGCCCGCCCTGCTCCCAGCCGGGCCGGTGTCCGCTCCTTAAGCTTTCGGTATTGCTCCGGCTGTGCCGCATTCTCTACCAAATACAGCTTTCGCAGATCCAGCTGTGTCACATCGGGAACGAAATCCCCGTCATGATGGTGGGTGTCCACCGGCTGTGGGCCGGGATCTGTGGGCTTGTAGTCACTGCCCTTGACCATAGGTTCCGGCTTGCCCATAGACTGCAGGATCTCCGCAACCATAGCTGATAATTCCTGTTTATTCAAATCCTTCACTCCTTTCTCAGAACAGCAGACTGGAACCGTCGCCGGCCTTCTTCGTCAAATGTCCGTTTTCTACAAAGCCCATCTTCTCCAGCCAGCACTGGAATTCCGGGATGGCTGTCTTTCCGGTCAGCTCCCGAAGGGCCGCCGTCTCCCGGAAACCGGTGGTCTGATAATTGAGCATAATATCGTCGCCATGGGGGATACCCATAAAGTAGTTGCATCCGGCTACCGTCAAAAGGGTCGCCAAATTTTCGATATCATTTTGATCAGCCTTCATGTGATTGGTGTAGCAGCAGTCACAGCCCATGGATATGCCGGTGAGCTTACCCATGAAATGGTCCTCCAGGCCGGCCCGGGTCACCTGCCGGGCATCGTACAGATACTCCGGCCCAATAAAACCTACCACCGTGTTGACCAAAAAGGGCTGAAACCGCTTGGCAAAGCCGTAGCACCGGGCCTCCATGGTCACCTGGTCCGTACCGTGGTGGGCATCCGAAGAAAGCTCCGATCCCTGGCCGGTCTCAAAATACATAACATTGGGGCCCTCCGCGGTTCCCTCCCGAAGGAGCAGGTCCCTTGCCTCCTGCAGTGTTGCCGCCGAAAAGCCAAAGGCTTCGTTGCCCTTTTGAGAGCCTGCAATGGATTGAAAGATCAGGTCGCAGGGAGCGCCGTTCCGGACCGCCTTCATCTGGGCGGTCACATGGGCCAGCACGCAGATCTGCGTCGGGATCTGCCAATGCTCCTTGATTTCCCGAAACCGCCGCAAAACTTTTCCCACCTGCTCCGGCGAATCCGTCACCGGGTTCAGACCGATGACGGCGTCACCGGCACCAAAGCTCAGGCCCTCCAACGTAGAGGCTGTGATGCCGTCCGGGTCATCGGTTGTATGGTTGGGCTGCAAACGGCAGCTCAAGGTCCCCGGCAAGCCGATGGTAGTATTGCAATGGGCGGTGACCGTAATCTTGTTGGCCGCGTAGATCAGATCCAGATTGCTCATCAGCTTGCAGACCGCCGCCACCATCTCCGATGTCAGACCACGGCTGACGCGGCGAATGTCCGCTCCGGTGGTCGTTTCCTTCAGCAGCCACTCCCGGAACTCGGCTACTGTCCAGTTTTGGATGCTGCGGTAGGTCGCCTCGTTCACGTCGTCCTGGATGATCCGGGTGACTTCATCCTCCTCGTAAGGCACAGCGGGATGTTCCCGGAGCTGCCCCAGGGTCAGTGCCGACAGCACCACCTTGGCCGCTACCCGCTCCTGTGCCGACTGGGCAGCCAGGCCTGCCAGGCTGTCGCCGGTCTTTTCCTCATTGGCCTTTGCCAAAACATCTTTGATATCCCGAAAACAATATGTCTTTCCCAATAGTGTGGTCTTGAGTTTCATAAGCACCTTCCTAAATCCTTATTACAGGGCGTGTTCACGCCAATACCAGGGTCTTGATGACCACCGGTAGTGCCGGGCCCACCGGCTCTCCCACATCCAAAAAGCTGCCCTGCTCCAGCCGGACCCGGTCAATGCACAGACACCGGCTGCCCTTCGGCAGAAGCAGGCTCAGCCGCTGGCCCAATGCCTTGGCCATGTCCGCCTCCAGGCAGATCAGCAGATCTGCCTGGCCTGCACCGGCGGCGATCCGCTGGGCAAGCTTGTCCACCTGCACATAGCTGGGCGTTTGGTAGCCGGGCATTGCCAGGACCACCGCCGGCGCATCCGCCTCAGCCCGCCGCTGGGCCAAGAGCTTTCCGAAATCCTGGCTGTCCTGTTCCTCCAAGGTGAAAGCCGCCACCGGCAGATTTTTCAGCGGTAAGGACACATTTTGCAAAAATACCGTACTGCCGGAAAGCTGTGCGCTGTGGCAACCGGCGCCGATAACCGTCGCTCGGATGGTCTCCCGACCCAGAGCATATTCCCCCCGGCACAGCAGGCTCTCCCGAATCGCCCTGCCAAGCTCCGGGCCCATATCCCCAAAGGCGTTGGCCTCCGGGCGGTTTTCGATACAGTCTGCCACCCCGCCGGAAAAGGACAACACCACCTCTTCCTCCGGGATCTTCCAGCAGTTTCCGGTTTCCTGGGTCAGCAGTCGGTCCAATAGCTCTGTGGGCTTGCGCAAACCTGCCGCCATCTCCAAGGCGCAGGTGAGTATTTTCCCGATGGAGGCCACCTGACACTCCATTGGGTAATCACCCGGCTGTAAATCTGTCAGCCCCTTCAGCACCGGAGATACATAGGTGATTTTTCCGCTTTTGTCCCGCTTGATCAGCCGTCCACCCACATTCAGGCAGCCGGTACGGCGGAGCTTGCCGTCTGCGATCAGCGCCATATTGGAAGTACCGCCGCCAATATCCATGTGCAGCACCGGCTTGCCCGTTCTTTGGGATAGCTCCACCGCCCCCGCGCCCTTGGCTGCCAGCACGCTTTCCAGATCCGGACCTGCAGTGGCCACCACAAAGTCCCCTGCGAAATCGGACAGCGCCTCCAGCACAGCCCGGGCGTTCTCCTTACGGGAGGTCTCACCGGTGATAATGATCGCACCGGTGTCCACGTCCTCCCGACAGATCCCTGCCGCGGCATACTCTGCCGTGACTAAGTTGCGGATCGCGTCCCCGTCTACCAATTGCTCGCTATACAGCGGCGTAAAGTAGACCGGAGACCGGTATAAGATCTCCCGGTCTGTGATGGTCATTTCCGGCACAGCAAAGGAGGATGCCCGATTTTCCACCGTCAGCCGGGACAGGATCATCTGTGTGGTGGTCGTGCCCACATCCAAACCCACCGACAACAGCCGCTTACCCATGTCCCATGACCTCATCCAAAATCTTTCGCACCACGAAGTCCTCCACCGGCAAGGGATTTGTCTTGCAACAGGGGTCGGCCAACACCGCCTCTACGATCTCCGGGATCCGGGAACGGACCTGCCGGGTATTCAGACCAGCTTTCTTCAGATCCTCCGGCAATCCCAGCTCCCGACGCAGACGTACCAGGCCGTTTTTCAGATTCCGCACCGCCACCGTATCCGCCGCCCCGCAAAAGCCGATGCTTCGGGCCAGCCGGGCATACTTGGGTGCTGCTACCAAGGCGTTGCAGGCCACCACCGACGGCAGCAAAATAGCGTTAAGCCGCCCATGGGGCACGTGAAACATTCCGCCCAGGCTATGGGCCATAGCATGGCAAAGTCCCAGACCCGCCTGGGTGAAGGCCATCCCAGCCATGGTAGCCGCGGCATGGACCTTTTCCCGGACCTGAACATTCCCGGCATAGGAAGCCGGCAAATGGGCAAAGGCCATGCTGAAGGCCTCCCTGGCCAAGGCATCGGTGATGGCTCCGGCACCGGTTGCGACCAATGCCTCCAGCGCATGGCTCAATACATCAAAGCCTGCATCTGCGATCAGGGATTTCGGCAGCTTCTCCAAAAGGGTACTATCCAGGATCGCCACATCAGGCCGCAGCTTTCGATCTGTGAGGGGATACTTCACCGAGCCGTGGGTCAACACTGCAAAATCCGTAACCTCCGACCCAGAGCCGGAGGTGGTGGGGATGGCCACCAGCCGCACCTTGCCATCATAAAAATAGGCCATTGCCTTGGCGCAGTCTATGGCACTGCCGCCCCCAAGTGCCACCACGGTATCCGGCTCAAATGCCTTCACCACTGCCGTGCCCTTGGCTGCCAGCTCCACCGTAGGGTCCGGCTCTACATCAGAAAAAAGCTCTGTCTGCGCCGCACCGGATACCTTCGCAAGATGCTGAGCTGTTCCGTTCTCCATAAAAAATGGATCCGTCACCAGCAGCAGCTTTTGGGGATGAAGGCTTCCCAAAGCCTTGGCCGCATCCCCTGTGAGGATCTTTGTCTTACAGTAAAATTGCTCCAATTCGTCACCGCCTTTTGCAAACAGTATTTCCCACGCACCGCCAAATCATGTACCTTGAAGAATTTTTTTGCAACAAAAAGCAGCCCCCTTCACGAAGAAGGGGGCTGCCATACGCTGTATTTATCTTTGGATCTGTCCGAAGCCGTCACAGAATTCTGCCAGCGGGCACAAAAATGCCTGCCTTTTTGATGGAGATTTTATTATTCTGCGGTGCCGGTCTGGCCGTCCAGCATGCTGACAAATTCTGCCGCCAGCAGGTCACCGGTGCCTCTTGCGAAGTTGCCGGTGGTGCTCTCGTAGCAGACGAAATCGTAAGCCTTTACGGTGGGCAGATAGCCCTTGGAACCGTTGGCACAGGACAGGACAAAGGTCATCTCATTGGGAGAATTGTCCTTAATGTGTCTTGCGTGGGCTGCAAACATCTCATAAGGCGCAGCAACAAAGGAGATATCGCCGATGGTGAAAGCGGAGATATCCATATCCAGCGTCTCACCCATGCTGGAGCGTCTGATAACACCGCTGGCATGGTAAACACTGGTAAAGCCATACTCACGGGCAAGCTTGTTGCCTGTTTCGCGATCTGTCGCATTATAAAGATCTATAACCTCATGTGCTTCTGTGAGCTTATCCTCCATAGTGTGGTCCACTTCACCGGTGAAGGTAACAGTGGTGGTCTTAACACTGCCGGGATCCAGCTTGGTCATATTCTCCTGACCCTTGATCACCCATTCACCCAGCATCATGCCGAACTGCTGATAGTCAGTAGTGGGCGTCTCACCAGTGATGTAGCTCTTGGCATTCTGGTTGCCGGCTGCACCGGTGAAGTAAATGAACAGGTCGTCGGTCTGGTACTCGATGTACTGGCGGGTAGAGCCGACGAAGTCTGCAGACATATCGGTCTTGTCGATACCGCCGGTGATGCAGGGGTGGGCCTGCCAGTTGACCATGATGATGTCGTCCTTGTCCTCAGCGGCACGGGTGAATTTGATCAGCTGCATCTCGTGGTCGCCTTCCTCGGCGTGCTCCTTATAGCCGGAGCTGGAGCTGCCGAAGTTGTCGCCGGCGTAGGTGCCATCGTTCATCAGGTAGTGGCGGACGAAATTCATGCCCTCGACCTCAACACGGCCGGCATAGATCTCTGCCTCAGAGCGGTCCGCCAGGGCTTCCTTGGCCGCTGTCGTTGCGTGGACGGGAAGGGTCCCTACAAATCCGGCAGCCTTGGAGTTACCCTGATCGGGAGCAGAGTGGGTATGGGTTGCTGCGTACATGATGTGATCCACAGGAACACCGGTCTCGTTGGAGACAGTCGTACGGACTGCTTCTTCAGCAGTGGAGCTGATCAGATCCACAGAGAACAGCAGTACAGTCTCGCCGGCTGTATCAGTGATGGCCACACAGGTGATCATCAAATCATCCAGCACATTTGTGTGTATTCTCTTGTCGGTCTGGCCGTAACCGCCCATAGGCATCGGCGTATTGGGGGTAATGACCTCACGGCCGTAGCCTACCTGAAACGCAGCAGGTGCCTTATCCTCCTTGCCGCCACATGCACAAAGGCCCAGGACCATGAAAATCGCAAGAGTCAAGCAAATCCACTTTTTCATTATATTTTCCTCCTTGTTATTTTTTCGCAGTTAAATAGTATCAAATTTCATAAGAAAAAGCAATAGCTTTTGTAAATTTCTTGCAAAACCATTTATCCCCCTAAGGGGCTTGCAACTTCCCGCAAAATATTGTATGATGGAAAAAATCAGGAAAGAGAGCTTACTTATGGAACACAGCCACGACCACGATCACACATATATGCACGCCCACGGTCTGGCCCACAGTCACGGCCATGTCCACGAAAACCAAAAGGCTGTCATCAACCGCCTGGCCCGGGCCATCGGCCATTTGGAAAAGGTCAAACGAATGGTGGAGGACGGCTACGACTGCTCCGAGGTGCTAGTACAACTGGCAGCGGTCCGCTCAGCTTTGGACAACACCGGAAAGGTGATCCTCAAGGACCACATGCGCCACTGTATGGTAGATGCTGTGGCCGCCGGCGACCAGGAAGCCATCGACGACCTGTGCCAGGCCATTGATAAATTTATGAAATAACGTATGAATCCCCCGGAGCGAGGCTGCTCCGGGGGACAGTTTTTTAATGAATGCTTACGGGATCGCGGGGTTTGTTTTGTGTGCGGGCGCTGGTCTTTCCTTCCGGACGAATCTCCCCAGCCAGCGTCAAGGACCGCTTGGTCAGCGCCGGACCTACCAATTCATATACCAGCACGCTGAACAGGATCACATTTCGTACCAACGCACCGTCTGCCAAGGCCGTTGCCGTCAAAGCCATGCCCAATGCCACACCGGCCTGGGGCAACAGGGTAATGCCCAAATGCTTGGTTATAGGCTGACTGCACCGACACCCGCGGCAGCTTCCGTATGCGCCGAAATATTTTCCCGCGGAGCGTGCCACGATGTACACCAGTCCCACGATCAGCGTCACAGGGCTTACCAGCACCTGCAAGTCCAGCTCTGCACCGGAGATCACAAAAAACAGCACGTTCAGCGGTACTGTCCACCGTTCCACCCGCTCCATCAGTTCCTGGGAGGTGTCGCAGACGTTACAAAACACAGTGCCGGTCATCATACACACCAACAGCAGAGAAAAGCCGCAATGGACAGAGCCGATGGAGAATTTCAGCAAGGACAGACCCACCGTCAGCAGAACAAATGCCACAGAGATGGTCATGCGCTTGCTTCGGGAATGAAAGAATCTCTCGATCCGATCCAGTAGCAGACCCATTACGGTACCCAAGCCCAGAGACAGCAAAATCTCCAGGATCGGCTCGACTACCACGCCGAGGACGTTCACCGCACCGCTTTCCAACGCCGATGCAACACCGAAGGAAACTGAGAACAGTAGCAAGCCCACAGCATCGTCAATGGCTACTACCAACATCATCAGCCTTGTCAAGGGACCATCCGCCTTATATTGGCGCACGACCATCAGTGTTGCTGCCGGCGCCGTAGCCGAGGCAATGGCGCCCAACACGATCGCCGCAGGTAAGGACAGCAGCTTCGGGAACGCAAAATGCAGACCGATCAAAACCGCATCCACCAAAGCAGTGGTAACCACAGCCTGAACGATTCCGATCACGATCGCTTTCGTACCCATGCTCTTAAGCTGATGCAGCCGGAATTCGCTGCCCATGGAAAATGCGATAAAGCCCAAAGCGGCCTGGGTCAGTATACCAAGACTTTCCACCTGTTCCAATGACTGAAAGCCCAGCCCCTTGATGCCCAGCAGTCCCAGGCAAAAGGGTCCCAGCAGCAGACCTGCCACCAAATATGCCGTAACTGCAGGCAGCTTCAAAAGCTTCGTCAATCTGGACAGCAGCAAGCCGCCTACGATCGCAACAGCTATACAAATCAATGCATGCTCCAAAATAAGACCTTCTTTTTTACCGTTTACAAAACCGTCCGTCTGTCGGTTTTCACATGCTGTATCATACCACCCCAGATTATTCTTTACAAGAGCAATAGCCACCAAAAAAACCAAGGTTTTCCTTCTGTTTTTGTAGCATTTTTCTCCTCGAATTTCAAACAAACCGGCCCCGGAGCAATTTGCTCCGGGGCCTGACGGTTACTGATCTTCCGGCTTTGTGGGGAAGGGTGGCTTGCGGTCCTTGCGCTTCTTTCTGTGCCACTTGATCAGTAGCACGATCACCAGCGCGATCACACCAAAGGGCAGCAGGTAGGGGATCGCCACGATCAGGAAGACCACCAGCTCCCGCAGGAAAATACCCAAATTCTTCAGGCTCTTCATAAAGCCCTTCCCGATCCGGGCAAAGAAGCCCTCCGGCTCATCCTCTATCACAGTATACTCCCGCACCTCATCCAGGTACAGGTATACCGTGCCGTAATCCACCAGATTATCATACAGGCGAAGCTGAGAGGTGACCTCCTCCAGCTCGCCCCGGACCTCTGTCAGCCGTTCCTCGATCTGGAGGATCTCGGTCATATTCTCCGCTTTGGCCAGCAGCTCCAGCAGACGGGTCTGCTCGGTCTCCAAAGTCTTGACCCTGGCTTCCGTAGCCACATAGGACAGGGTAATATCGTCTGCCGTTTCGTTGCTGGAGGTGATGTTCGCATTTTCCTCCACCGTGGCAACAAACCGGTTCAGCTTGTCCGCCGGAATACGGATGGTCAGATTGGCATGGCGGTTGGTGTAACCGGCGCTTTCACTGCCGTTATAGACCTCCCGGGCCTCCACATAGCCGCCCAGCTCCGCGACCTTCTTTTCCACCGTCGACAGGAGGGGATCCATGTCCTCGGTTTCGGCATCCAGCCAAATCTTCCGGATGAGCTTTTGGTTTTCGGGCGCAGGGGTCTGCGCGCTGTCCGCCGTGGAGCCCAGTTCGCTGTCACTAATACTGCCGCTGGCCATTTCGTCTTTCATCATGCCATTATCCGATGCCGTGGATTCTGTAGCCGCGCCACAGCCGGACAGCAGACCGATCAGCAGAAGCACCGCCATGGCGACCGATAAATAACGTTTTGCGTTCATAGAATATCCTCCTTATCTTTTTTGTGTGTATTCAGTATAACATACATCTGTCCGCCCAGCAAGAGCATTTGTTAAGATTTTTCGTCGAATTGTTAAAATTGTATTAAGCACACAAAAAACAAAGGAGCGGCGCTTTCGCACCGCTCCAAAATTTATTTATTTTGCCAGTTTCTGAGCCTTGGCCAGCTTCCGCTCTTCCTTGGTCTTGCAGAATTTTTCCAGCTGCGGCACAAGCAGCAGGCAGATCAGCGCCGCTGTGAAGCCGCCGTTATACAGGCAGAAGCCGCCGTGCATATCGGGCACCGCTGTGACCAGCAGATAGTGCAGACCGGCTGCCAGCATTCCGTAGCCCACACCGTACTTGCCGGAAATGGGGCTCAGGCCGTTGGCATAACACAGACCGATCAGAATGGACTGGTTACCGATGGTCAAAGCAAAGCTCTCGTTGCCCAGAAGCTTCGCAATCCAACCAAACAGGAACGATGCAATCATGTAGCCGGCCATAATGGGCCAAACGTTGCCGGGATGGCTGCCGGAATTGCAGGTGGCCAGCATACAGAATACGATACCGAAGGTCATGCCTGTCCAGACATTCGCGCCGTCAATGGCGCCGGCCAAATTGAAGTAGGCCACGATCATCAGGCCAAACACACCCACGTTCATCAGGAAGGGTGCATTGCCGTATTTGGTGGTAAAGCTGACACCGTGACCGGAATCCTTCAGAAGATTCCAATAGTCTTTGGGTGTGCAGCCCATCAACAACGCAAACAGGATGCACAGGCCAAATACCGCAAAGCAGAAAATATTGGTCATAGGCCAGGACACCACATCCAACGCAGGCAGCGCAGACAGATCCCCTGTCTTCATGCCCAGCATCACGGTGTACAAAGCCGCCCGCAGGAAGAAGGCCGTCATGCCAATGGGCAC
>JAZNDJ010000009.1:0-4362 GCA_045588045.1 Faecousia sp. | reverse complement strand
CGTTCCGCAGAGGAAAGCGTCTTAGCCTTTTCTGAAAAGCTACGGAACATATCTTCCATACCGGGCGGCAGTGCGGCAGGATCTACCTGCCGGGTATTCAGCTGTGTCAGCATCTGCACACTCAGCACACCGGTTTCCGGGCGGATAATGCCATAATCACAAAGCATATTGTAGATCAGCAGAAGCAGAATTTCTGTAATCATATAAGATACCGATAGGAACTCAAATTCTTCATCAATTGCCTGCTCCACCAACCAGACACCCACATTCAAAAGAATAGTAACCAGCAAAAACAAGGTGTACTTGGGAGAGGATAACCGTTTGGTTTTGGCGGCATAGGCGATACATAGCAGCATCAACACCACATAACCGGCTAAGTACAATGCGTATAGACTGTGTAGCGGGCCGTATTCCTTGACCAGATGGGTAGTTCCGTTGATAATATTTAAAGACACAGACCGATAGTAAAGGCCGAGCCAATCGCCGCCGGCAGCAAGTGTGGCAACTGCCAGCGTAATTGCAAACAGCCCCCAATTTAGCCATTTCCGTTTGCGCATTTGGCAGACTTCGCAGATAATGCGCAGCATCACCAGCATGGAAAATGCTCCGCCATAGTAGGACATCGCATTGGCAATCTTTGCCACAAGGATAGACTTGCAGATGGAAAGCAGGAAAAATCCGCAGTTGGAAACGGCAACGCAGGAGAACAGAGCCAAAAAACGCTTCTTTTTCTTATGGTCAAAAACAAAATAGCATAATAAAATCAGCACAGACAAGAGTGCAACGACTCCATATACGATAGATAAGACTCCGTCTTTCATAGATTGTTGCCACGCCTTCCTTGTTGTAATTCATCAGAGCAATTTTATTCAGCTTATATTATAACAGCAAAACAGGATTTGCACATCGTACTTTCGTGCAAATCCTGTTTTGTTAGGGAGTATTGTTGTTATTTTATATTGATGATCAGTCCGCAGTCTCTGGCGCGAACGGCTAACTCTGTGCGGTTTCTAAAGCCTGTTTTTTCCCGCATGGATTGGATGTGCCCCTTTACCGTGCGTACAGACATGTGGAGCTTTTTTGCAATGGCCGCATCGGTCTCTCCGTTGACTACTTCGCGCAGGACCTCCAACTCCCGGTCAGAGAGTGCCTGGCTGGTGATATTTCCCAATTGCAGGGATGGTGTCGCGTCGGGATAAATACACTCTCCGACCATGGTTCGATCCATAATGTCCAGGATGCTTTCCGCCGCTGCGGATTTATACCAAAAACTGTTTACGCCTGCCTTTTTGGCCCGGTCAATGAAACTGCACTCTGGCTGGCTGGTGATAATAATGATCTTAATATTTGGAAAAGCCCGCTTAATCTTTTCCGCAGCTTCGATTCCGTTGGCGTTTAGAGCGGTGCATACATCCATTAGAATCAGATCCACCTGGCTTGTCCTGCAGCAGAACTCTGCAAATACCGCGCTCTCCACAGAAGGGACCAGTTCATATCGGTCACTGGGACCGATGTAGATCTCCAGGAGTTTGCGAACCATAGGATCATCTTCCACAATCAAAACACGGATCACAGGCGCTCACCTCCGTTTTTGGGTATTGTAATGGTAAGGGTATATACAGGACGGCTGCCGATGTCCACGGCACCGCCTGCGCGCTCGACCTTCCGGCGAAGAGAACCCAGACCGCCGCCCAACCGGATCTCTCCTTCGGGCAGCTTGCCGTCATTCTGAAAAGTAACCCGATAATGGGTATTTGTTTCAGAAAAATGGATGTATAGCGTCCTGGCATCGGCATGGCGGACTGCGTTGGTCAGTGCTTCTGCCGCAGCTTCCAGGAGTAACTGCTCGGTCGGTTTCTGTAGGGGCATTTGCCCGTTGATCTGCACCGTAATGCCGAAAGCCTTTGCTGTTTGCACAAGCATTTGCACAGAGGACTGTTCCGAACCGTCTGCTGCTTCCTGACGGAGCAGCGCGATGCTGTGTTTCCAGGCGTCAATGGGAATCGGCGGTTCCTCTTCGCCACGAAGCAGATAGCTGCGGGTGGCCAAAAGTGTCTGTCCCAGTTGGTTGTGGATTTTTGCCTTTGTCTCTAGACGCTCCTTGGAACGGGTCAGTTCCTCAACATTTTTCTCATATTGGACAAGTCGATGATTGAGTGCCTCAAGGGCGATATTTTTATGTTTTATTTCCTCCGCAAGGCTATGAAGCTGCGTTGTGTCAGCGGCTGTGATCTGAAATACACGCTGCAGATCCTCACCGGAAAAAGTCCAGACCGTTCCGTCCGGCAGCAGAAAACTGGGTTGATCGTTTTCTAACAATCGGGTGATGTTGGGTTGCACGTCACCTTCACAGATCTCATCCCACATAAGTGCAGCATTTTGCAGGTCATGTCCCAGGATGGTGTGACACAATTGGTTCATACGATGGTTGACCAGCATAACCCTTCCGTTTTCGGCAAAAAAGCAGAGGCCGGTGTCCAGATGATCGATACTTTCCTTGATGGCGGAGCGTGTGACCATCGTTCTGCGGCGTTTCATTTCCCAAATCACGGCATAAACAAGGAACGCAGCCATAGCAGCCCAAAGAAGCATTATAAACACAGCCGGTTTCTCACAGAGCCAGCGGCTGACAGATGCAAAGGCCAGCGCATGTTTTGTGCTTCTGACATCCGCGGAGAATAGAATCATCATGCATCCGCTGAGCAAGGTACACAAAAGTGTCAGTGTAAAAAGAACAGGTGACCTTCTGCGAATGGTCGCGGATAAAACATAAATGCTGCCGCACAGGGTCAGGAACAGCCCCAGCATCAGTGCGGTGCGCAGCAGAGTGGGAAGCGCATCATAGCTGATCATTTGCACGCACCTCCTTCGCAGATTTCAAGGTCAAGGATCACATCTTCGTCCTGGAGGGTATAAGTGAAGCTGCCGAAGCGCAGGCAAAGATCCTCCAGCATCTGCTCTGGGATATTGTTTACACAGCCGATCTGGAGATTCATTTTCATACTTCCGTTTTCACAGGTCAGACGCACCATCATAGCAATGATCCGGTCAAGCAGCCTCTCCACCAAGCTTTCATAGAAGTCATAAGCTGCAATGATATGTGCCAGCGGAAGATCACCATCACACTGCGCGTTCAGCATCGTAGAAACGGAAGCCAGCTGCAGATTGTCCAGAGATTCCCGGATACTGTATTCCAGTTCTCTTGCATGAACGGTTCGGTTCTCTTCGCCCAGTAGCAACAGATTGCTGCGCCGCTTCACATAGGAGCCAATGACGCACAACTTTGCCATAGCGCTGTGTGCCACCAACGGGTCAGCGGACTGTGCAAGCAGTGCGTCCATTTTTCCCAGCTGCGGAGCAACATCCTTCGCAATCCGGTCAAACAAGCGGGTTTTCTCTTCTACCTGGGCCTGCTGCTCTTTCAATTTCAATTCTGAGCGCAGCAGCTCGTTCTCTTTGCTCAACTGCTGCTGCGCATCCTGGAGCCGAGACATCATTTCGTCAAGCTCCGTCACATCATCCTGCCATAGCACATAACCACCCTTGATGGGTTTTGCGTGGAGAATCTTGTGGCCTACCTTCGCAGGCTGTTCACCGATCCGTTTCATCTCATCCCGGGTCATCGGCATGGCAGAAGCTGATGTAAAACAGGGCTGATAGTCCCGGTCTACGATCTGTGCCGCAATAGAGGAAGTGCGGAACAACACATGATAATTTGTGTTGGACGGGATCAGGCCGCTTTGTATGGCGCTTTCCAGAAGAAGTGAGATGATCAGACAGTCCACTACAGTCAGATCCAAATCCCGGAAGATACCCAAACAGTAAAGCGTCCAAAAGATCACCGCGCCGCCCATGATCACAGCAGGCAGTTTCTGCATTCCTTTGCTCCCTGGAACACGGCACTTTCTTAGCAGCATGATGACAAAATAGATACCCAGCAGTACAAACCATGCCATGGCAGCAAAATAGATCAGCCCATATCCGTATTCGTAGTCAAACAATTCGATGCCTTCCGGAAAATCAAAGGCCAGTTGATGCAGATCGTTTGTAAAAATGCCAATCAGAATGGCAAATGCGGGAATGCAGAGTGTATTCATCCAACGGGGATTCCGATAGCCCTCCGGTTTTCCCATATGGTCAATGATAAACACACCCAGCAGCGGAACCAGAATCATGGGAATATAGTAGCTGTACCAGATATATCGGCCCAGCCAGAACGAACGATCCGCGATGAACTCATATTTGATAACTTTGGCTGTCAACCAGAATGCCAGCAACGCACCCACAGCGACAATACTGCGGCGCACCTGCGGGTTTATGATTCTCCGCTGCAAGGAAACGCACCAGCTTATCAGCAAGGAA
>JAZNDJ010000008.1:0-3298 GCA_045588045.1 Faecousia sp. | reverse complement strand
TGAATTTGGTGGACTTTGACATGACCTACGGCCACCGCCGGGATGTGGATGGCTATGCCGCCGCCCTGGGGGAATTTGACCGGTGGCTGCCGGGCTTTTTGGCGCAGCTTGGCCCGGAGGATCTGGTGATCATCACCGCCGGCCACGGCTGTGACCCGGGCTACGCCGCCACCACCGACCACACCCGGGAGTATGTGCCCCTGCTGGTGCTGGGCCGGGATGTGAAGCCTGTGGACCTGGGGACCCGGAAAAGCTTTGCCGATGTGGCGGCTACCGTGGCGGAGCTGCTGGGGGTCGACTTTACCTGCCCCGGACAGAGCTTCGCCCGGGAGATTATGGAAGGGGGAGAAAGATGATGACACCGGAAAAACTGGTTGCCCTGGCCAAGGAGGCTATGAAGCATGCCTACGCGCCCTACTCGGGCTTTCATGTGGGGGCGGCCCTTCTGTGCGCCGACGGCACGGTCTACACCGGCTGTAACATAGAAAATGCCGCCTTTTCACCTACCCTCTGCGCCGAGCGGGTGGCCTTTGCCAAGGCCGTGTCCGAGGGGCATAGGGACTTTGCCGCCATTGCCGTCTGCGGCGGAAAGGGCGGGGCTGTCACCGGGCTGTGTACCCCCTGCGGCGTATGCCGGCAGGTGATGGCAGAGTTCTGCGACGGCACGTTCCCTGTCTATCTGGCTACGGCGGAGGGCTATGAATGCCGCACCCTGAGCCAGCTTTTGCCCGAGGGCTTTGGACTGTAAAAAATGCTTGCATTGTGTCGAAAAAAGTGGTACAATCGAATACAGAAATAAAGGAGGTTTCCTCGGACGAAGCAATACGGCTTTCGGCGGAGGGGCCTCCTTTTTTTGGGTAAAAAATATATTGGAGGCATACGTATGAATCTCGTCTACGGCACCAAAGACAAGCCGAAATTCGGCCAGCTTCTGATCTTCGCGTTTCAGCAAGTGCTGGCAATTTTGGCTGCAACCATCGCTGTTCCTGCCATCATCGGCAACGGCATGAGCCAGTCTGCCGCCCTGTTCGGCGCGGGCGTGGGCACCATCGTGTACCAGCTCTTTACCAAGTTCCGCAGCCCTGTGTATCTGGGCTCTTCCTTCGCCTTCATTGGCTCCATGCTGGCAGCCTTCGGCGGCGCGGCTTCCGCTTCTGCCGGGTATGCCGGTCTGCTGATCGGCGCGGCATTTGCCGGTCTGGTGTATGTGATCATCGCCCTGGTGGTCAAGTTCGTGGGCGTGAAATGGATCAGCAAGCTGATGCCTCCTGTGGTCATTGGACCCACCGTGGCCATCATCGGTTTGAGTCTGGCCGGC
The DNA here is from genome assembly GCA_045588045.1 of Faecousia sp. Lineage (GTDB taxonomy): Bacteria > Bacillota > Clostridia > Oscillospirales > Oscillospiraceae > Faecousia. The sequence continues at coordinate 1,980 of JAZNDJ010000008.1, read as the reverse complement.
AACGCCGTGGGCGATCTGACCAAGGGCAAGGTCCTGGTGGATCTGGTAGAGCAGGTCATCGAGGAAGGCCAGATCGTGGAGAAGGTCTCCCAGGTCTCCGGCTGCAGCCCCTATGTGGCGCTGATCTGCGGCCTGGCGACCCTGTTCGCTGTGGTGCTGTTCTCCGTCTACGGCAAGAAGATGATCAAGCTGATCCCCTTCATCCTGGGCATCCTGGTGGGCTATGTGGTGGCCACGGTCTTTACGGTCATTGGTATTTTTACCGACAATGTGGCCCTGCAGGTCATCGACTTCTCCGTGTTTAAGAATATGGATATCTTCGCCATCCCCAGCTTCTCCTTCCTGGAGGCAGTCAAGGGCGTAAAGGATATTGACTTGGCCTTTATCGCCACCGTGGCGGTGGCCTATGTGCCGGTGGCCTTCGTGGTCTTTGCTGAGCACATCGCCGATCACAAGAACCTGTCCTCCATCATCGGCGAGGACCTGCTGGAGGATCCCGGCCTGCACCGCACCCTCCTGGGTGACGGCATTGGCTCTATCGCCGGCGCCTTTTTCGGAGGCTGCCCCAACACCACCTACGGTGAGTCTGTAGGCTGTGTGGCCATCACCCGGAACGCCTCCGTGGTGACCATCACTGCCGCGGCCATTATGTGCATGGTCATTTCCTTCTTCGGCCCCTTCGTCACCTTCCTGGCCTCCATCCCCAACTGCGTTATGGGCGGCGTGTGCATCACCCTGTACGGCTTCATCGCCGTCAGCGGTCTGAAGATGATCCAGGGCGTCAACCTGTCTGCCAGCAAGAACCTGTTTGTGGTGGCCATCATCCTGATCACCGGCATCGGCGGCCTGAGCCTGACCTTCGGTAAGGTCACCCTCACGGCCATTGCCTGCGCCTTGATCCTGGGCATCATCGCCAACCTGGTCCTGAGCAAGGGCAAGGAAGACTAAGTCTATAACCGAATAAGCAAAAGCGGGTCTGCAATGCAGACCGGCGCAGTTTATTCGATTCCCCGGCATGGCACGGGGTGTTAATGGCGGCTTCCCTTTGAGAATGTAGGGGCGGCCAATGGACGCCTGCGCTGTACCACCGTTTTTTGCCGGTGGTGAGCAAGTGCGCTCTTGAAATTCTTGTTTGTTTTTGCTACCATATTTCTAAACATATACGGAAAAGGTGATGCTTTTGGAGCTGCCGAAGCGAAAACAAAACCGACTGACAGAGTACGATTACAGCACACCCAATGCCTATTTCATAACCGTCTGTACACACAACAGGAAAAATCTCTTCTGGAAGGATGTAGGGGCGATCATTGATCGCCCGGAGCATACTACCTTGACCAACCTTGGCACGATTGCTCGGCAAAGTGTGGAAGATATCCCTATACATTACCCCGCGGTTTCTGTAGATCATTATGTAATCATGCCAAACCATATTCATCTGCTGCTGCAAATCAATACAGATGCTGACGGGCGATCAATGATCGCCCCTACAATATCAACGGTAGTCAGGCTAATGAAGGGAACCGTTTCCAAACAAGCAGGATTTCCAGTCTGGCAAAAGGGATTCTACGATCATGTGATCAGAAATGAAAAGGATTATCAAGATATATGGAACTATATAGAGGGGAATCCCAGTAAGTGGGCAGAAGATAAGCTATATACCTGCGCGCGGTAAATCCGTCCTTCGCAAATCCCGGCATGGTGCATTTAGATCGTTCGATTCCCTACGGACTATGAAAAAATCCCCCACGGATGTGGGGGGACGGAAGAAGATTTGAGAGAGTGACCCGTAGGGAATCGTTAAATTAAGGATTCGCTCGGTCAAGCCCTCGCGAGCGACATGCCCCCGGCATGTCGCATTTAGATCGTTCGATTCCCTGGGGCACGAAAAAAAGCTCCGGCGCTTTGCGCCGGGTGACCCGTAGGGAATCGTTAAATTAAGGATTCGCTCGGTCAAGCCCTCGCGAGCGACATGCCCCCGGC
>JAZNDJ010000007.1:0-7319 GCA_045588045.1 Faecousia sp. | reverse complement strand
GAAGGCTTTGGGTATCAAGCCTCTGGAAAGCCGTGTGTTCTCTGACGTTCCTTCCGGCCTGTGGTACAGCGGCTATGTAGGCGCAGCCAACTCCAACGGTATTGTTAACGGCGTGGGCAACGGCAAGTTCAATCCCAACGGCACCATCACCCGGCAGGAGGCAGCCACCATGGTGGTGCGAGCCGCCAAGGTGCTGGGCCTGAATACCGCCGCGGCTAATACGGATGCCGCCCTCGGCAAGTTCTCTGACAGCACCAAGGTAGCCTCCTACGCCAAGGCACCGCTGGCATATTGCTATAATTCCGGTATTCTGGAAGTGGAAGCATCCATCCAACCCACCAAGGCCATTCTGCGGTGTGAGGTCGCCCAAATGGTCTATAATCTGCTGAAGATCGCGGGGGAACAGTAAGGTATGCGATATAAACGATTTTGGCTGGTGCTGCTGCTGACACTGCTTTTGTGTCTGTCGGGATGCGGCACCAATACGGATAACGTCCAGCCTCCGCAGACAGACCCGCCGGTGGAAACACCTGCCGCCACGGAGGGTACACAGGATCGGTACAAGACCGATCCCGTTCCCGAAGGAAAGCCCCAACCGGTGGAGCCGCAGAACAGTCAGGTGACCAACACCGCCTATACCTGTACCATTTCTATCTCCTGCTCCACCATTCTGGACAATCTGGATCTGGTGGAAGCACAGAAGAAGCCGTTGGAACCTGCCGACGGCTGGCTGCTGCCCGAGACCACGGTGACTTTTTACCAAGGTGAGAGCGTCTTTGACGTGCTGCTACGGGTGTGCAAAGAAAACAAACTCCATATGGAATACATGGACACCCCCATGTATAACTCCGCCTATATCGAGGGCATCGGCAACCTGTACGAGTTTGACGTGGGTCCCTTGTCCGGCTGGATGTACCATGTCAACGGTTGGTTCCCCAACTACGGCTGCAGCCGGTATGCGCTGCAGGACGGCGATGTGGTTTGCTGGGTCTATACCTGTGATCTGGGCGCCGATGTGGGGGACAACTCCATGGGCGGTCAGCAGCCGTAACGTTTCAGTTTTCAAGATCGGAGGGTGCGCGTCATGCGGAACCGCGATGCCTTTTCTTCCTACCATCCCATCATCAATTTTCTATATTTCGTGCTGGTGCTGGTGTTCACCATGTTCTTTATGCACCCGGTCAGTCTGGCGATTTCGCTGCTGTCGGCGCTGGCCTATTCGGTCTGTCTGAACGGCACCAGGGCCGTTCGGTTTTCTCTGACGGCCATTCTGCCCATGATGCTGATCGCGGCGGTGGTCAACCCCATCTTCAACCATGAGGGGGCCACCATTCTGACCTATTTGCCCTCCGGCAACCCGCTGACGCTGGAAAGCATGGTGTACGGTGTGGCCTCTGCCTTTATGCTGGCAGGAGTCATCACTTGGTTTTCCTGCTATTCGGCGGTGATGACCTCGGACAAGTTTGTTTATCTGTTCGGTCGGATCATCCCGGCGCTGAGCCTTGTGCTGTCCATGACCCTGCGGTTCGTGCCCAAGTTCAAGGCGCAGCTGCAGGTGGTGTGCGAGGCACAATCCTGCGTTGGGCGCGACACCGCCAACGGGAGCCTGCTCCAGCGTGCGAAAAACGGCATTACCATCCTGTCCATTTTGGTGACCTGGTCGCTGGAAAACGCCATCGAAACAGCAGACAGCATGAAAAGCCGGGGCTACGGACTGCCGGGGCGCACTGCCTTTTCCATCTACCGCTTCGATGATCGGGATAAGGCGGCGCTTTGCTGGCTGTGCTTCTGCGGCTTCTATATCTTTGCCGGGTGGATGGCGGGCGGACTAAGCTGGCAGTATTACCCCGTCATCCAAGGAACACTGGTCGGAGCATTCCCCATCAGCTTTCAGCTGGTCTATCTGGCCTTGTGCCTGACGCCTGTATTTCTCAATAGAATGGAGGATAGGAAATGGAAACATTTACAATACGAAACCTGAGCTTTTCCTATCCTGAGCAGGAGACAAAGGCCATCGACAATCTGAGCCTGTCCGTCGGGCAGGGGGAGTTTCTGGTGCTCTGCGGCCCCTCCGGCTGCGGGAAAAGCACCCTGCTCCGGCAGCTAAAAACCACGCTGGCCCCCCACGGCAGGAAAACGGGTAAGATCCTGTTTGAAGGAATCCCTTTGGACGAACTGGATCAGAGAACGCAGAGCCAGAAAATCGGCTTTGTGCAGCAAAGCCCGGAAAACCAGATCGTTACCGATAAGGTCTGGCATGAGCTGGCCTTTGGTCTGGAAAGTCTGGGCTACGATACTCCAACCATCCGCCGCAAGGTGGCGGAGATGGCATCTTTCTTCGGTATTGAGACATGGTTTTACAAGAATGTCACCGAACTCTCCGGCGGGCAGAAGCAGCTGCTCAATCTGGCTTCCGTCATGGCCATGTCCCCCTCTGTCCTCATTCTGGACGAGCCGACAAGCCAGCTTGACCCCATCTCCGCATCGGATTTCCTTGCTGCTCTGGGCAAAATCAACCGCGAACTTGGCACCACCATCATTTTAACCGAGCATCGATTGGAAGAAGCCTTTCCGCTGGCGTCTACAGTAGCCGTTATGGATCAGGGCAAGATCCTTTGCACCGGCACACCGAAAGAAGTAGGCACACTGCTGAAAGACAAAGGGCACGCCATGTTTCTCGCCATGCCCTCTGCCATGCGTGTATGGGCGGCGGTGGAGAATCACTCCGATTGCCCTATCACTGTCCGCGAAGGACGGGACTGGCTGACGAAATATGCCGCGGGGCATGAGCTGAAAAGCCTTCCTGCGGAAAAACAGCATACCTATTCCGATGAAATCGTTATAGAGGCAAAAGAACTTTGGTTTAAGTATGAGAAAGATGCTCCCGACGTGGTCAAAGGGCTGTCGCTCTCCGTGAAGAAGGGCGAATTTCTGGCTCTTCTCGGCGGCAACGGCACCGGCAAGACCACCAGCCTGAAGCTGCTGGCCGGTCTGAACAAGCCCTATCGCGGTGAAGTACATACTCGTGGCAGCGTTGGTGTCCTACCGCAGAATCCGCGGGCGCTCTTTGTAAAAAAGACCGTCCGGGAAGATCTGTTTGAAATTCTCAGAGGGCGGGAGCTGAATCAGAGCGAAAAAGAGAGCAGAGTGGCGAAAGTCGTACAGCTTTGCCGCTTGGAAGCGCTGCTGGATCGGCACCCTTATGACATATCCGGTGGTGAGCAGCAGCGGTCGGCGTTGGCGAAAGTGCTGCTCCTTGACCCGGATATTCTTCTGATGGACGAGCCGACCAAGGGGCTTGACGCCGAGTTCAAGCAGATTTTCGCGGAGATATTGCAGGTACTTCTGCGCCGTGGCGTGACCATTCTCATGGTGAGTCATGATGTGGAGTTCTGTGCTCGATATGCCCATACCTGCGCGTTGTTCTTTGATGGTAGCATCGTAACGCAGGCTACTCCCCGCACCTTCTTCTCTGGAAACAACTTCTACACCACTTCTGCTAACCGCATGGCCCGCACATTCGTACCGGAAGCCGTGACACCCGAAGACCTAATCTGCGTCTGCGGAGGAACATCGCCCGCAGAACCGCAACTGCCCGATGAGGATTTTACTTTGCCTTGTCCTACCGAAAACACACCGGACTGGAAGCCTGCCCCTCTGCCCTGGTGGAGAAAGCTTTTGGTAGCAGTGAGCGGTACGGTTAGTATATTCCTGCTCATTCAGACCATAGGTGTCACCGATCTGACCGCCTTGATTGGAGCAGAGGGAATGACTTCACTGGCTGGAAACCAGCTACGGATGTACGCTGCACTAATTTGCTCTATGCTGATCTTTGCTTTCTCCATTTCAAGACGCACCAAACGGCCGGACTATTTGCTGCAAAACCCGGCAGAAAACCGCAAGCTGAGCAAACGTACTGCGGTTGCAACTGTCTTAATTCTGCTGCTGATCCCGCTGACCCTGTTTGTGGGTGAAACTTATCTGGCTGGGCGAAAGTATTATTTCATCGATCTTTTGATCTTACTGGAGAGTATAATCCCTTTTTTCCTGATTTTTGAGAGCCGCAAGCCCAAAGCGAGGGAATTAGTCATCATCGCGGTACTCTGTGCCATCGGTGTGGCCAGCCGGGCAGCGTTCTTCATGCTGCCTCAATTTAAGCCGGTTATGGCTCTGACCATTATCGCAGGCGTGGCCCTTGGCGGCGAAACGGGCTTTCTGGTGGGAGCTATGACCATGATGGCGTCCAACATCATGGTCTCACAAGGGCCTTGGATGCCCTGGCAAATGTTCTGTATGGGCATCATTGGATTCCTCGCCGGCGTTTTGTTCCGCAAAGGCTGGCTTCGCCGCAGCAGAGTGTCTCTGTGCACCTTCGGGGCGCTGTCCGCGATCCTTATTTATGGTGGGATCATGAATCCGGCCTCTGCCTTGATGTGGCTGAACGAGGTTAGCCTTGATATTCTTCTGCCTTACTATGTGTCCGGCTTCCCCATGGACTGCGTCCATGCTTCTGCCACATGGCTGTTCCTGTGGTTTGCTGCAGAACCGATTCTGGAAAAGCTGGACCGTATCAAGGTCAAATATGGATTGGTTGAATGATAATGCACTTATTATCTCCGCGCACACTGGTAAGCGCTTTGCAGAAAGTGGAGTAGATTTAGGTATCATAGACCGCAGATTTACGGCATGGTAAACTGACACCGTATTTATTAGATCAACTTCCCCGGAACGGGCCTTGTTAAGCAGTGAGTCAGTGCAGACGGCGGTGACGGCGACGATTTCAGCAGGAATCGAGAAAGCATTTTGGTCAGGAAAGCAGATTTAGGTATGCTATGCACCACCACCGGATCGGTGTATCCTGATGCTGTCATTTATTAGATTTGTTCTCCCCATGCGGAGCTTATTAAGCGGTGAGTTGCAGCAAGGCAGCACCTTGTGCCACTATGAAAAAACTCCAACTATACAGCCAAGCCTTATTTTGCTAAGCTGATATTGTATTTCGGGCAGTGATTCAAAATCCAACGCACGCACTATGCAAAATGTGCAAGTATACAAGCCTGCGTAATTTTGATAAACTGAACCCGTATCTTAGGGCGGAGTAAGTTAGGGAGGAACAGCGACGGGGAGGGGGAAAGTGCGCCCACCCGTCTCCTCAAAAAGACATCGAACAAAGAAATTCAGACATTGTAAATCACCGAGTTTTATGTTGCCCTTGAAGAAAGTTCAAGTGTACCGGAACCGCTGTTCATGGTATGATGCAGTTGTGTTAAGGTCAGAGTGTGTTTCAGGTCAGAGTGAGTAAGACGGGGCTAGGTATGCCCTGTGGGACTGACAACAGCTGAAACCATGATGAACAGATAAAATCACGGTAATTGCCTTTCACGGCAGGAATTGAATAAACCCGAAGAATCAAGACACGAAAAGTTTGACGGCAAACCTTTGAACTGCCGCCTCTTTCCGTGTCTTTTTATATAGATTTTGAAATTGATTGCTGTGGGATGCCAACCACGGCGCGGCAGGAATGCCGAAAAAACAACTAAGACTTATCGATCATAAAACAAAGGAGACGCTGTTGGACGGTACGGCAGAGAAACCGTCAAGGGAGTTTGGCAAACTCCCGACCTGTGCGCCACGGTGACAGCGTGGCCCCGGCAGCGCAGGAACAGCAGCCTCCCGATCCGCAGCCGGACGGATCAAACTACACAGGCAATCCGCGACGTCTTGTTGCGGCTTGCAGCCGAGTTCAGAGGTTGTGACAGCAGTCGCTTCGTCGGAGCAAGCTTCATATCGTTCACTTCCGCATTCATGCGAAAGTGAACTCATTACGCTGCTCCTCCTCTCCAAATCGAATCCGCATGCTGGGCTTCGATTTGGTTGTGGGATAACGGCAGAGGCACTTGCCTCCACACTGCATTCGTACTGACCTGGTTCAAAATCAAAGAGAGACAGGCTTCCGTGATTGAGCTGCTTCGTACCCTGAAGCTGCTCTGCCACAAGGGTTTCCCGTTCCAGTGAGTTGTTGGAATGTTGGATGTTTCCTTGGAAATTGGGCGGAAATGGACGAATTTTCCAATGGGTGAACTGCGCCTTTCTGAACTTACTATGATCGATAAGGAGATTTTATATATGACTACTAAAATTCAGAACAAGGGCATTTTTCAGTCTCTTGTTGACCAGTTGGATAAGCTGGCTCGTCACAATCGTCAGGGCAGCTACCGCACCAAGGATCGGTACTATCAGGCCATGAAGCGGTTTTGCGCTTATCTGGCCGATGAATATCGGCTCCAAAAGCTGACCAACATCAGCGGCAAGCATCTGACCGCCTATGTCCTCTGGATGCAGGAGAACGGCAAGGCCGCCAGCACCATCAAGACCGACCTCTCCGCTATCCGCTTCTTCCACGACAAGATGAGCGATCCCCAATACCGTCTGCCTGACAATGATGAGTTGGCGGTAGAACTGGAGCAGCGCTGCTTCGGCGGCACGGATCGCACCTGGAGCAACGTGGAGTTCAACAAGATGCTGGGCAGAGCAATGGGTGCTGACCGCTGGGATTACATTCTTGCCCTGTATCTGGCCCGCTATGCCGGTCTGCGCATCCACGAGTGCTTCCGCATTGACACGGCCACGGCGGAACAGGCACTGCGTGAGAACGCCATCACCATCAAGGGCAAAGGCGGCAAGATCCGTACTGTCCCCATCAACGAGCAGATCACCATTGCGATGAGAGAGCAGCTGAAGCGCACCAAACGCGGTCACAAGTTGTTGGTGCCGGACGATATGCACACCGACCGAGCTATCAATCAGCTTCAGTTTTTCATCTACTGCAACCGCGAGGATTTTCAGGAGGATGTCAACCGCCCGCTGACCTTCCATGGACTTCGGCACACCTATGCGGCGGAAAAGTACATGGAGCTGATCCAGAACGGTACAAGTTCTCTGGATGCCCATTTCGAGGTATCCCGTCTACTGGGCCATGAGCGTGCCGATGTGACCGATATCTATCTGGCCTCGCTCGGAAAGGAGGCCAAGAATGACCACTAAGTATCATTCTTTCGACGAACTCCCCCTGACCCTCCGGGTAGAAGACCTAATGCCCATTCTCGGCATTGGGCGAAATACCGCCTATGAGCTGGTGCGCTCCGGTCAGATTCGCAGCATCCGCATTGGACGGCAGCTTCGCATCCCCAAGGAAGCGGTGCAGGAGTATCTGTCTCAGTTGGATGAGAGGGCGTTAAGGAGCTTCGGCAATGCCCGGGGAATCCGCAATACATTTGAAAAGATAGTAGTGAATCAGGCGAACCGTATCGTAGGCTATC
>JAZNDJ010000006.1:0-27492 GCA_045588045.1 Faecousia sp. | reverse complement strand
TTGTTTCCGGATACGGTAGGGGATGTTCTGTCTGAAAGTATTCTGGGCAGAGCCCAGGAACGGGGATTTATTACCATCCGTGCCCACCAGATTCGGGATTATACTGCCAACAAGCAGAATCAGGTGGATGATTATCCCTACGGTGGTGGACGCGGCGCGGTGATGACAGCGGATCCGCTGTACCGGTGCTGGGAGGCAGTTTGCGATCAGGCGGGCGGTCCGGTACACACCATCTACATGTCTCCCTGCGGCAAGACCTTCAACCAGGCGGATGCGATCCGCTTGAGTAAGCTGGAGAATCTGATCCTGGTTTGCGGCCATTACGAGGGGATCGACCAGCGGTTCATAGACGAGTGCGTGGACGAAGAAATTTCCCTGGGTGACTTTGTACTGACCGGCGGTGAAATCGCCGCCATGGCAGTCACAGACGCGGTGTGCCGCATGGTACCCGGCGTTTTGGCAGACCCGGAATGCTTTGAGGATGAAAGCCACTTCAACGGCATGCTGGAATACCCCCAGTACAGCCGCCCGGCGGTGTGGCACGGAAGGGAAGTGCCCCCGATCCTTTTGTCCGGCAATCACGAAAAAGTAGCCCAGTGGCGCAGAAAGCAATCCCTGCGCCGCACCCGGGACCGTCGTCCGGATATGTATGAGAAATTGGACCTGTCCGGAAAACAGGACAAAAAACTCCTTCGTGAAATGGAGGAGGAAGACCGGATAGCAGAATCCGACATACAGTAAATGCCCGCACCTGCGTATTCTATTGGTGACAGTGCGGTAATTCGGAGCGCGTAGGGCGGTCTCTTGAGGACGCCGAAGCCTCCCTTTACTGTAAAAAAACTCGCCTCCTCACGGAGGCATGTTTTTTGCTTTTAATTAGGAGACTTCATAGGGATTTGCGATTGCATTGCCGACGGCACTCTTTAGGTACGTGAGCTGCTGGCTGCTCGGCGTGAGGGCACCGCTTGCATGGGTAAGGTTGTCGTTGATCGTAGCGGGGATCGCAAGATCATTCACGTCCTCGCCCGTGATCGAACAGTACCAGGTACATGCAGCCATCAGACGCATGAAGTCCGTGGCGTGAACTCTGTCGCGGTACAGTTGGGATTCTGTCAGATTGTTTCTGGCGTTCTGCATTGTTGTACCAGTGGGCAACAGATAGTCAAAGTGATAGGCTGTCATGATCGTATTCTGCGCCGTATTTGCGATCGCATTGTACATATTCAGGGAGCTGCCTCTGAAATAGGTAGTGAGCGAATCAGCTACGCCTTGTGCAAGCTCTGAGTTTGGCTGCAAGGTCGTTGCAGTCTCCGGGTATGCCCAGAACATGTTCCATGCAAATTGCGGCATTGTGGCAGGGTTCTTGTCATTTTCCAGAACATGATCTCTGACCATTTTCAGGTTGGTCATTGACAGAACATTGCCCGGTATCTGTTCGCCGGTAGTTTCCGTGGTACCGGCCATCATTATTACGATGTCCCAGTCATGCCGATCGATAGCAAAATCCATCGTAACGCCGTATGTGTTTGGATTACCGCTGGTGTTAGCGGCCGCACCGATATAGCTGTCATGGCCCTGCTCAGGTGTGTGCTGAACAAACTTGTTTTCTGTATTGCTCCAGATGTTCCAGGTTGTTTGCTTAGTAGTGTCAAACTCCAGATAGGCATATTCCTGAAGATCGCCCTGAATGAAGTCAGCATGTTGTGACAGCAGACAGCCGCTGTGGTAAAGCGTGCCCACAATGACGTCAGTTTCGTTTGCGTTTGCCACGGTCGGGAAGAGGTAGGACGAATCCATACCCAGGCTGTGACCGATCACCAGTACCTTCAGCGGATCGCTGGCATTCTTGACCTTGCTCGTGACCTGGTAGGGGTTGCTGATGGCGTTGTTGACGCATTCCACAAGCAGATGCCGTTGCTCGTTGGTAAGTGTGAAGTCCTGATTGTCACCACGAACGTTGGTGTACTTAGTTTTGTCTTCACCAAACTCAAGCGCATCGCTGATCGTTGTGATATCGCAATCGGTGATATCCGTACCGGTCAGTGTGCAGTACCAGGTGTAGGCCACCATCAGACGGGTGAAGTCAGTGCCGTGAATGGAATCCCGGTAGACCTGCTTGTCCGTCAATGTAACATTTGCGTTCTGCACAGCCGTGCCGGAGGGGAACACATAGTCAAAATCGTAAGCCTTCAGAACGGTATCCTGCAGCGTTGCCGAGATGTCGTTATACATATCCAACGTTCCGTCAAAGCTACCATCATGCAGATAGGTGTAGTAGGAAGTTTTAGAATTAGGATCATTCTTATTGGGCCAGGTCAGAGTTTCATCCTCCGGAGCTGCCCAGGTCATGTTCCATGCGAACTTCGGTGTGGTACCGGGGTTCAGGTCATTCCGCTTCACATAGTTCACGATGGTCTTGATGTCGTTGGTGATATTCGGGGAGTATATGCTGCTGTCGTCAAAATTTGCAGCCTCAAACACACCCGCCTGCAGCACTACGATATCCCAGTCGTGCTGTTCGATACCGAAGTCCATGGTTACGGCATACTTAAAGGGTTGTGGTTTGTTGTTAAATATAGAGGAAATATAGATATCGTGGGAACCATTCGGCGTATGAGGAACAAAGGTATTCTGCTTGCCAGCCTCACCGAGTTCGTTCTGCCAAATACGCCATGTGCTGTCCTTGGAAGTATCGAATTCCAGATATGCGTATTCCTTCTTGTTGTTGGTCAGATAGTTCACATGCTCATTCAGCCGGCAGCCGCTGTGGTACAGGGTACCGATCACGACATCCTGTCCGGACTCCTCCTTAAACACCTCGGGGGTAAAGTAAGTGGAGTCCATACCCAGACTGTGACCGATCATCAGGATCTTCAGCACACCGTCATCGTAAGACTTGATGTTGTCGATGTCCCAGCTTTGCATCACATTGTCGAACTTGGTGTACATTGTGTTCATTTCGCTCTGCTGGGTATCGGAAAGGGTGTCCCACAGTCCGTTTGCGCCTTTGCAGCCGTTATTGCCTTCCATGAGATCCTTCAGACTGTAGCTGACCATCGGTCCACGAATGATTTCTTCGCCGATCCTGAAGTAAGCCTGTCCGTTGATCTGTGTGCTGGCGTTGCGCTTGTTGACCGAGAATGTGTTGGAGGATTTCAGGATCTCTGTCAGGAGCGTGCCATTGACCATGTTATTGGCGTAACCGTCAGCAGAGATGCCAACCTTCCACTTGCTTGTATCCAGCTCGCTATAGGTACCCTCTGCAAAGTCGGGTCTCTTGTTGGCGGCCAAAGCAACGCCATAGGCGCCATTGTTCTTGATATAATCTCTGACTACCTCGTCGCCGCCAAACTGAGCATTGTAGTACACGCCGGGGTGATAGGTTTTTTCCTGAAGGGAGTCAGACCGCACAGTGGCACCTACAATATTCAGATTGACCCGGTGCAAGGAGGTGCCGTTGCTATTTGTGATCGGCAGATAGAAATCGCCTGTCACCTCCGCTTTGTCCTGATCCACACCCTTCACTGTACCGGTGATCGTACCGGTAATCTTGCCGTAGCCGTACCCATCCGCAGTAATAGTATTAGAGCGATAGTCAGCGGTGCGGCTGTCCATAAAGAATGTGGTGTCCTTAACAGTAATATCACCGGAAATATCGTAGCCGAACAGATCGACTGTCACATTTTCGGGGAACGCAAGGTTAGTCTCGCTGTTGTCCTTCATAAGCGTAATGACAGATCCGTTGAATGCGTTCTCGATTGCTTCACTAAGGGTCATGTATGCATCGATATTGCCGCCGTCCTTCACGGTTGCGGCATACTCGTTCGACAGCTTCAAAGATGTACCCTCAGCAACAATTACGTAATCGGGCAGATAATCCAGCCAGAAGTTTTGAGGTGTAAATCTCGCGTTATTGCTAATGCCGACAACTTGACCGTTGCTAAGGTTGGATGCGCTCGTATCAATAAATACACTTGCCTTGCCGGTGAAATCACCCATAATAGTGAAATTCTTTGCAAGATTGGTTGCGTAGTCGAATCGGATATTTGTGGGTGCGCCTGTTCCGCTGGAATTTTTGTAGTTATCGGTTATCTGCACAGTTCCGCCGATCGTCAGTTTGGCATTTGTACCGCTAACGTATATACCAGCGCAATTCTCTGAGTTGGTATTCGTTCTGCTGCCGCTTACGGTTCCGCCGGTCAGTTTGGCAGTGCCGGAAATACAAATGGCACCGCCGAGGTCTGACACACCGCCGGTAATGGTGCCGCCGGTCATCGTAAACGTGGAGGAAGCGGTACCATAGACACAACCGCCACCAGTGGTCGCGGTGCCACCACTGATCGTACCGCCGGAAACGATAAGATTGCCTAGGTTGTATACTGCACCGCCTCTGGTTGCGCTGCCGCCGTAGATCATACCGCCGGAAATGGTAAGCTCACAGCCGCCGGCGTTATACAGCACACCGCCGTTGGCTGCGCTGCCGCCATAGAATGTGCCGCCGGTTATGGTTGCAACACCGGTTTGATTGGCATTATAGATCACAGCACCGGAGCTGACTGTATTGGTTATGGTATCGTCACCGTAACCGTAGGGGATAAAGGTACCGCCGTGGATATTCAGCTTGCCCCAGTTGGTGATGATACCGCCGGAAGAAGTAGACTTGGAGCTCACAGTGCCGGTTGCAGCATCATTCACTGTGTAATTTGCAGTTGCACCTTTGAGTGTACCACCGTAGATGGTGATCGAGGAAGGATCCTCTTGATCCACGTTGATATTTGCCAAAACGCCGCCGCCACCGGTGTGTGCGCCCTCAGCATCCAGTGTGCCGTTGTAGAGGACAAAATCGCCGGTGCTGCCGCTGAGCAAAATGATCAGGCCGTAGTTGCTAATGTAAGTCTTCTGCTCATCGGTCAAGGCAGAAAGGTCACGCCGTAGTGTGCCGGGGTTCTCTGTGCTGTCCGTAATGGACAGGAAGGCATTGTCGGAAAGGGAGAACACACGGGTGTTGTGGGAGCCTGCGACATAGTTGCCCTCGCTGTTTTGCTTGTATGTCGCAGCATTAATGCCATGGACAGAAGAAACCTTGTTGGTAATGTTATGGCCGTTCAGATCCAGCCGCAGGGAACCGCTCAAGGTTTTCTGGGCGTTGGACACAACATCTGTCGTCAGGTAGTAGTTACCGCTGGAGGGCAGGGCGTTCGGGTTGCTCCAGGGCAGGAACTCGATATCCTTACAGATATGGCCATTTTCGCCGCTTTTCAGAGTGCCGCCGCATTCACACTGCAGCCGTACGTTAGTGGTGTTCAGCTCTGCAAGCAGATCGGCGTAGAAATCGATCATTCTCTCACCGGTGCCCTGGGCAAACCTGGAGGTCTGAGACTCATAGCAGCCCTCGCCGTTGTTGTAGTCGTAAGACAGTTTGTTGGGCATATAGCCGACGGCACCGTTGGTGTAGCCCATCACCCAAGGTGTTCCGTAGGTGTCATTTTCAAGCGAATCCCAGTCGTTGTAATTGTTGACGTTACTATACGTTGCGTCATTGTAGTACCGGTCCGACAGCTCGCAGGGGGAAACCACCATGGAAAGCTCCGTGCCGATGGCGATCGCGCCGACATTCATGGTAGCTTCGGCATTGCTGACGTACTGCATTCTGGAGTTGGCGTTGCTCAGGTGGTACGAACTATGAATATTCTTCAAATACGAAAGTCCGGAGAGCGTGCTGAAGTCATCACTGTAGTTTGCGAAGTTTGTTTTATCTACCAGGAAATTGATCAGAGTTTTTCCGGAATTCTTAAATGCGTTGTACGCGGCACGATGACTGCCCAGAATGGATGTAAAGGAATAATCGGTGATGTCATTTGCGCTGTTGATCTTCTTAATATTCGTGATCAATTCCTGCTCAGCAGCAGAGGGGACATGGGTATAGTAGTTAAAGACCGTAGTGGCGGTGCGGATCGAACTGGTATCCAGGGCATTACCCATGCGGTTTGCCAGACCGTAAAGTGCAATGTTGCCCAGCTTCTGGCCATATTTGCTGCCGGTAGGGGAAGATGTAGACTTAGTTACAGGTGTATCCGTTACACTCCACCCGACTTTATTAATATTTATGTATTTGTATGTGCCATATTCGCAAACGCCAGGGTCTTGATAATTCTCGTAAACATTGCTGTCTTCCGGAAGATTAGGTGCGACGTTGCCGGCGGCACCCTGAATAAATACAGGACGGTAATTGCTACCCTCCAATGTGCTGCGCAGTGCACCCACATAGTCAGAGGAAATCGTAAAGTAATTTGCTTTTCCGTATGTGGTTTGCTGGGTGCTGTTCATAGTGGAGTGGGCACGCCAGTTCACCAAAACGATCGGCTCGTCGGTGCCGTTTGTAGGGGTGAACTGTAACAGATACATGGTATCGTCAGCCTCAGATACCTCAGTCCAAACGGTGGAATTTGTGCTGTCACCGAAGTTTGAGCCGTAAACATATTTACTGTCATCACTTACATAGTGACGGATATAGTTCATCCGGGTCTGAGGATCTCCGTCAGAAACACCAAGGTTAGCGGCAAGCGTTTGGGAGACATCCAGCTCGCCCTTGTGCATAGTCACAGGTGTCTGATCCTTAAGCGCATTCACCGCGACCTGTGTCAATTGCGAACAGAGCCATTCCTGGTAGAGGCTGATCTTTTTACCGTGAGTGTCATCCGCCGTATAGGCAAAATCGGGGCCGGAGTGGGTGTGACTGGAATTGATGAGCACATCAGATGTGTCAACACTGTACCCGCTATTGGCTGCTGCATTCACGATTGATGTCGTGGCGGGAACAGTCCATCTGGGGTTGCTGTTGATCAGGTCAACACCAAGGATCAGCACAGTTTTGCCATGCTGGTCAGTCAGGGCCACACAGGTCGCTTCAAGACCGTCATTTGCCATTGTCCCTTGGGACAACCGACTGGCGGTGCCGCCGTATCCGGCCATAGGCAGACCGACGATACTTGTACTCTGGGCACCGGTTATGTCAGGTCCCACATAATCACTTGGGTCGATCGTAATGCTGGCATAGCCAGCCTTCAGGTTGGAGTCTGCGGTTTTTGCGCCGGCCATCAAAGGACAGAGCAGACAAACCAGCAGAACAACACAAAGGGCTACGATCAGGTAGCGTTTTTTCATGTAATGCACATCCTTCTGCATATAATTTTGCCATTAAATTTTATCACAGTAAATAACAAATTGCAAGCAAATTTCCAATGGTCTTTTGAAAATGTAAATAATAAACAAAATTATAATCTGCGATTTGGGAATTATGCGGTCACATCCCGAAAAAAGGCCCGGACGATACATTTCTGTAACGTCCGGGCCTTTACAGTATTGTAAATCAGCTTACCGGGTTATAATTGACGATGATGCTTTGGTTGGTCAGGTCGGTAACCTCCTTGACCTTGGTGGCATAGACATTGACCTCAATCAGGTTGTGGCACTTGGCAAGGGACTTGACAGAAGAAATTTCCGTGTTGTAATCCATGTTAACATTGTTAAGATTTTCCAAACCGCTTAAGGGGTCCAAAGTCTTGATCTTGTTCTTTGTGCCGGTGATGGTCACCAGGGCACAGTCCTTGGGGAACGCAGGGATGGCGGTGACAGCATTATAGCCAAAATCCAAATACATGACATTCACAAGGGCGGACAGAGCGGAAATATCTGTAATGGAATTTGTAGCAATATTCAATTCTGTCAGCTTTGTGCATTTGGCAACCGCGGAGACATCGGTGATCTTATTGCTTGCAAGGGACAGATAGGTCAGCTCCGTCAGATTGCCGATACTGCCAAGCTCTGTGATGGCATTGGTGGATGCGTTGAGCCAGGTCAGGGCGGCAAGACCGGACAGGGGTGCAATGGTCGTCAGCATATTGGAAGACACATCCAGCTTTTTGAGGGTGTGCAGACCGGCCAGCGGTGCAATGGAACCGATCACATTGTTTTGCAGATACAACTCCTCCAACTGGGACATATCAGCTAGTGCAGAAACGTCACTGATGGTATTGCCGCTAAGATCCAAATAAGTTAGAGCGGTGCTGCCGGCCAAAGGCGCAGTGGTTGTCAAATGGCACTTTTGAAGTGTTAACGTTGTCAAATGGGGCAGTTCTGCGATCGTTGCAAGGTCATCGGCGGAGACGGTCGTGTTCAAAATGCTCAGGGATGTGAGATTGGTCATTGCCTCAAGACAGCTCAGACCTGCATCTGTGCCGTTTGTGATGGACAGGGATGTCAGGAATACCATGTGCCTGAGATCGTCATAGCGCTCTGCCTCCTCAGGGACGGTAAACTCTGTGATGGTCCACAGGTCATTGGTGTAAAGGAGCTTTTCAGCTTCTACGTTCAAAGCCGTCCGCACAGCATCTTCGATTACAGGATCGGCAAATTCCATTTCCTTGATGACGCCACCGACAGTATACCCAAATACAGCCAGGGGGCTGACAAGCCCGTTGTCACCGACACTGATGGCGTAGATGCTGTTTTCGCCGTCTGTCAAGGAAATCGGTGCGGTATAAGCATCGTCTTCTATGGAGGGGTATTCCCCGTCGTTTGATACGTACAGGGTGCCCAGGTCTGCCTGGATGGCCACGGAGATGTACTGAGAGTAGAAGCCGGGGTCTGTTGCGGTCGTCGGTGCTGCGGGGCGAAGCTCGTCAAGCTTTGCTTTTATGTCAGCATTGGCGACGTTATTAAGCATATTTACGGCATCCAGCAGCTTGTCCTGCTCCACGTAGGTCTTGCACAGCGCAATGTACACATCGATCCCGGCCCCGTCAGCAATGGCATTGGAGAGGGTGTACTCTGCTTTTGTGTAGTTGCCGGAGCGCTTGTACTGTTCTGCCAGCTCGATAGCGACCGATTCGTTGTCCTCGGAAAAATTATAAGCCGCATCGTAGAACCATGTTGCAAGCGCATGGCCGCCGTTTGCTTCGGTGATACGGGCACAGCTCAAAAGCATATCCCGGGTAAATCCGCGGTCGTAGGAGAAAAGATACCATACTGCACAGCCAAGTATGATGACTGCTAAAAGAATCGGTAACAAAATTCGTAATACTTTTTTCATTTTAGTCTCCGTTTCGAAATAAATCGTCACCTAAATTATACTTGTAATAGGCAGCTCTGTCAAGCGGGGCGGTAAAAATGGATGCGCAAGCAGCATGAATCTGCAAAATATCCACAGACAGATTGGTATAATCAAAAGCGGGTGGTTGCGATGCGTGAAAGCGGAAAAATTCTGATAGGTGTCATGGTGTTGGGAATAGCAATTCCGTCGTTGCTATTTTCGTGGGTCCCGGATAAAAATGAATCCTCCCAGGAAAGACCCATTACATCTGTAACGGCTGCGCCGGAGTCGGAAACGGCAGACGGTGAGGCGGAGCCGATCCTGTTGTCTGTACTGAGCAGCAGCGGGGCAGTTGCAAAAATCGAGTTGGATGAATACTTGACCGGTGTAGTCCTCCGGGAGATGCCTGCGGATTTTGAATATGAAGCGCTGAAGGCACAGGCTGTTGTTGCCCGAACCTATACCCTACGCCGTCATCAAAAGGGAAGCAAGCATGATCAAGCGGATATATGTACGGATTCCTCCTGCTGCCAGGGCTACCGGGATAGCGAGGAATATCTGTCAGCAGGTGGAACACAGGAGGCTGTGGAAAAGATATCCAAGGCCGTGAAGGACACCAAGGATCTTGTGCTGACCTATGATGGAGAGCTGATCGAAGCTACATATTTTTCCTGCTCTGGTGGCCAAACGGAGGATGCAAAGGCTGTATGGGGTTCGGATGTGCCTTATCTGCAGTCCATTGAGAGCCCCGGCGAGGAGCATGCCGCCCACTATACAGACACGGTGACGTTTTCAAAAGAGAATTTTCTTCGCCTGTTGGGGTGCAATGCTCCCGCATCGTCTGCAGATTGGATCGGCCCGATCACGTATACAGAGGGCGGCGGGATTGATACGATCCGGATCTGCGGCGTGACCTACAGCGGCACACAGCTTCGTCAACGTCTCGGTTTGCGATCAACGGCGTTTGTGATCACAGTTCTTGGCAACACGGTCACCGTTACAACAAAAGGCTATGGACACAGGGTAGGCATGAGCCAGTACGGAGCTGACGCCATGGCAGTGCAGGGAAGCAGCTTTTCCGAGATCCTGACCCATTATTACCAAGGTGTGACATTGACTCAATACAAATCTTGACAGATTGACAAAGCGGTATCTTTGGGGTAAGATATAATGACAATTCTCCCAAATAAGGAGGACATGCTATGCCTATCCAGATCCCAAATGATTTGCCTGCCGTTGGTACACTGCAGCAGGAGAATATTTTCGTTATGTCTGAGGACCGTGCTGTGGCGCAGGATATCCGTCCTCTTGAGATCGTGCTTCTGAATCTTATGCCCACAAAGATCACAACGGAGACCCAATTTTCCCGCCTTTTGGGAAATACTCCGCTGCAGGTCCGCATGGAGCTGATGCACACCTCTACCCATGTTTCCAAGAATGTCTCCCAGGACCATCTGCTGAATTTCTACAAAAGCTTTGATGAACTGCGGCACCGGAAATTTGACGGCATGGTCATTACCGGTGCACCGGTGGAGAATATGCCCTTTGAGGAGGTGGACTACTGGCCGGAGCTGTGTGAGATCATGGAGTGGTCTAAGCACAATGTGCACAGTACCATCCACATCTGCTGGGGTGCACAGGCTGGACTTTACTACCACTACGGCGTTCCCAAGAAGGATCTGCCGGAAAAACTGTTCGGCGTATTTCCGCACACAGCCGATTATAAACGATCGATCCTGCTGCGTGGCTTTGATGATGAGTTTTGGGCACCCCACTCCCGTCACACCACCGTTCTCCGGGAGGATATCGAAGCTGTACCGGAGCTGAAGATCCTGGCATCCTCACAGAAAGCCGGCATTTATGCAGTAGCCAATAAGGGTGGCAAGCAGATCTTTATTACCGGCCACTCGGAGTATGACCCCGAGACCCTGGAGAAGGAATATTTACGGGATAAGAACTTAGGTCTGCCGATCAGTGTGCCGGAAAATTACTATCCCAACGATGACGACACCCAGCCCCCTGTGGTCCGTTGGCGCAGTCACGGAAATCTGCTGTTTTCCAACTGGCTGAACTATTTTGTCTATCAGACCACGCCCTATGACATCATGTCCATTGGACAGGAAACCTAATGCCAAAGCCTCTGTCGCATGACAGAGGCTTTTCTGGTTCTTATGTGCAGTTAAGTGCATATACTGTTTGGAACGGATACATATTCTTGCAATTCTCTTTGTGATATGAGATAATAAATCCACAGGGAGGTGTATGACATGAAGCTGTATATTGACGGCGTGCAGATCATTGCAAAACCGGGGCAGACTCTGCTGGACCTGCTGCGACTGCTGGACATGGACAGCGACAACCTGCGCACAAAACCGCTGGCGGCAAAATTAGCCGGCGAGGTATTTAGCTTAAACTATATCCCGGTCCGCATCAGCGATGTCAGCCAGGACCGCCATTCGATCCGAAGAGCCATGGCCGCATCCCAAGGCGTGGTGCAGTTGCTGCGCTATTCGGACCCTGCCGGTCGGGATGTATACGCCAGAACAGCACAGTTTGTTATATTCCTTGCGCTGCGGCAGCTTTGGCCAAATGCCAGAGCCGTTATGAACTGCACAGTGGGCAAGGCGCTGTATATTGAGGTAACGAATGCGGTGGATTTTGATCCGCAGCGACTGAAAGAACGCATTGCGAAGATCGTTCGCCAGGATATACCGCTCATTCGCAGAAGGATGCTGACTGCGGAAGCCATCGAATATTACCGCAGTGACGGCCAGCCGGATAAGGCAAGTCTTTTGGCGTGGCGCCAGGCAGAGCACTTCAGCATGTACACCTACGAGGACTTTTCGGATTATTACTACGGCGAGCTTGCACCCTCGACCGGGTGCCTTAAGGTATGGGATATTCTTCCTGCGGAGGGTGGTTTTATGTTCCTGTACCCAGAAGATAGCAGCCCGGATTCTGTTTCGGCATACAAGGATCTTCCCAAATTCCTCAGTGTCAGCACCGAGGGAAAACGCTGGTGTGAGCTTATGGAATGCGAAAATGTTGCGGATCTGAACGAACTTGTTTGTAACGGCAAGATCCGGGAACTGATCCGTGTCAATGAGGCTCTGCATGAAAAACGGTATTCACAGGTGGCGGATATGGTCTGTCAGCGGGGGGCTAAAGTTGTTATGCTGGCAGGGCCCAGCTCCTCCGGAAAAACCACATCTGCCAACCGCTTAGCCACACAGCTTCGTGTCCATGGCATGAAGCCGGTGCTTATGAGCCTGGACGACTATTACATGGACCGGGATAAGATACTACCCGGACCGGATGGCCAACTGGATCTGGAGCACATCAATACTATTGACACAGACCTGTTCCGGGAGCAGATCAAGCGTCTTTTGTCCGGTGAGACGGTATCCCTTCCGTCCTTCAATTTTCTGACCGGAAAGCGGGAATGGAAGGGACATACGCTGCAACTCGGCGACAGATCCGTGGTCATTGTGGAAGGTTTGCACGCCCTCAATCCCGTGCTGATGCCGGAGGGTATTGCTGCCGATGCGATATTCAAACTGTATGTTTCTCCGCAGCTGCCCCTAAATCTGGACGATCATAACAGAATCCCGTCCAGCCTTCTGCGACTGCTGCGCAGGACTGTTCGGGATCATGAAACACGCGGCGCAACGGTCCAAAGGACCATGTCCATGTGGCCATCTGTCCGACGGGGCGAGGAACGCTGGATATTCCCCTTCCAGGAGCAGGCGGATGTGATCTTTAACAGCTCCACACTATATGAGCTGGCGGTGCTGAAGAAGCATATTTTCCCGCTTCTCAATGAGGTTCCACCGGAGGATCCGTGCTATGAGCAGGTTCGTTCCTTGGTGAAGATCCTAAATTATGTATGCGAGGCAGATGTGGACGACGAGATCCCACCCACCAGCCTGGTCCGTGAGTTTATCGGCGGCAACGCATTCTATCGGTAAAATTTAAGAGGCTGTTCGTTTAGAACAGCCTCTTTTTTACAGTGGGGCGGGGGATGGGTAATTGAAGATCAGGGCAAACACGGTACACACCAGGATCGCGGCGGCAGCGGCACTCATCCACAGGCTGCGGCGACGCAGGAGCTCCTGGCTCAAATATAAAAATCCAAGGCATAAACCCGAGACACATATGGCTACAATAGCGGTAATGACCTTCAGCCAGATCACACCAAAACCGGAAGCAAATAAAAATACGATAAACATGACAAGATCGGCAAGAAGGACTGCAGTCATATTGCGCTCCATCAGCGCATAACGGTTGTTGCGTCTGCTCATAGGTATCCCCTCCGGTGTGTTTTTCTAACTTATATCACATTTGCGCGAGAAATGCAAATACTAATCTGTAAATGTCATTTTTCGCCGAAACCCTTGCATGAAATGAAAATGAATGTTATAATGACTCCAAATATATACAAATAATATTTGCAAGGAGCAGCTATGACGGAACCGCAATACCGTCTGGAGGGCATCGTCCGCACACGCAGTGAAGTGATGGAGGATTTCGAAGGCCCCCTTGATGTGATCTTTCTTTTGCTGAGTAAAAATAAAATAGAGATCGAAAATGTGTCCATCACAGGGATATTAGAGCAGTATCTTGCTTATCTTGATGAAATGAAACGGCTGGACATGGAGATTGCCAGCGAGTTTATCACCATGGCCTCCCATCTGATGCTGATCAAGACGAAAATGCTGCTGTCCGCAGCGGAGGCAGAGGAAGCCCAGAATGAATTGGATCAGCTGCGCCAGTCCCTGATCGAGCGGCAGCGGCGTGAGGCGATGGAACAGATCCGCATGGCGATCACTGTCCTGGAACCCATGAATGACATTGGCCGGGCAATCTTCACCAAGGAACCCGAACCCCTGCGTCGGGATGGCACATACCGCTACCGTCACGACCCGGAAGATTTCCTGCTGGCCTTGGCGAATATTGAGGAACGGAACCAACGCCGCCTGCCACCGCCAACGGTCAATTTTAAAGGCATTGTGGGTAAGGAACCCTATCCTGTTACCCGCAAGGCGACGGAAGTTATCCGCACCCTGGTCCTCCGGGGCGTGGAGCGGCTGCGCAATTTGTTTAAGGGAAACCGTAGCCGTTCGGAGATCGTGGCCACATTTTTGGCCATATTGGAGCTGTGCAAAACCAATTCCGTGTCTCTGGAGGATGACAGCTCCGGCGAGAATCCCAATGTTAAACTGATCAACCGCCCTGCGGATACGTCAAAGGAGATGACCTAATGGAATATTCTGAGTTGCAAAGAGCCATTGAGGCGATCCTTTTCGCGGCAGGTGAGCGGGTCGAGATATCCAGATTGGCAGCGGTTTTCGAGGTGGATGAGGATGAGATCGAAAAGGCGGTAAACAGCCTTGCAGATGAGCTGGCCTTTGAACGCCGGGGCATCCGGATCCTACGTCTGGAAAATGGCTACCAAATGGTATCCTCAGGTGAAATGGCCGACTATGTTACCAAGGCCCTGGAAACGAGAAAACCCCCGCGCCTGTCCGCTTCCCAGCTTGAGACTCTGACTATAGTTGCCTATTACCAGCCTGCCACGAAGGCCATGGTCGAGCAGATCCGTGGTGTGGACAGCTCTTACTCGGTGGCTGCACTTATGAACAAAAAGCTAATCGAAGAGGCAGGCCGACTGAACGTTCCCGGAAGACCTATTCAGTACCGGACGACGCCGGATTTCTTAAGGACCTTTGGTATCAGCTCTCTTGAGGAGCTCCCTGCGATTGAAAAGGTGGATTTTAACGAGCCGGTCATGGTTGACGAGCCGGCTGAAGTAATCCCTGAAGACACAGTGAAGGAGACGGTTTGATGGGGTGGCTGATCGCATTGCTTGTGCTGATCCTGCTTTCCTTTCTTCCTCTTGTGGTTCGCGTCACGTATGACGCAGGCGGTGCAAGTGCTAAGCTTTATCTTTTCGGAATCCCCATCGTGCTGTACCCGCGTGATGCGCGTAAGACCAATGCAAAAACGGAAACCCAGGAAAAGAAGGGTGGCAGCCTGCAACCGGGCAAAATGAAAAGGTCAGAGGATAAGTCCACCGGTGACCTGGAACAATTCCTGAGGTTCCTGCGTGTGATCGCGGAGCTGTTGAAGGACTTGGGACGCAAGCTGCGGGTAAGGAAGCTGGAGCTGAGACTGGTGTTTGCCGGTGAAGATCCCAGCGATGTTGCCCTGAATTATGGACGTGCCAATGCAGTCATTGCCAATGTATTGCCCCATCTGGAAAGACTGTTTGTGATCAAAAAGCGATCTGTTGACGTGTCCTGTGACTTCTCAGCTCCAAAGACCCGGATCTATGCCTGCATAGATATTTCTCTGACGCTTGGCAGAGCGGTACGTCTTGCCGTGCGGTATGGAATACGTTTTTTAAAAGAATACAGTAAAATGAATAAAAGAAAAGGCGGTGCAGAAAAATGAGCCAAAATCTTCCCAACATGCTGGAAAATACCATTACAAAGATCCGCGAAATGGTGGATGTCAATTCTGTTGTAGGTGAGCCGATCACCCTTCCCGAGGGTGTGACCATCGTTCCCATTTCCAAGATCGGTGTAGGCCTGGCCGGCGGCGGCTCGGACTATGTTTCCAAGAATGAGAACAAGCAGGAAAACCCCTTTGGCGGTGGCATTGGTGCCAGCGTCAAGGTAACGCCCATCGCATTCCTTGTGATCAAAGAGGGAAATGTGCGCATGATCCCTGTGGCAACACCTGCAAACACAACGGCGGACCGCCTTGTGGAAATGCTGCCGGATGCGCTGGACAAGATCGCGGCATTTATTGATTCCCGGACGGGGGATTCTGCGGAAAATAAGTGAGTATATTTACCGCCTATGGATGCAAAATAGCATCGGGTGATAAATCATGAAGAAGTTACTTGCTGGGATGGCAGCTGCTCTGCTGGCTGCCGTCCTGTTTTTTCCCTGTAAGGCGCAGGCGGTATCTGCCCACAGCGCGGTGCTGATGGACGCGCAGACTGGTCGTGTGCTGTATGAACAGAATGCCGATGACCGGGCGCTCATAGCCAGTACAACAAAGATCATGACAGCATTGGTGATCTGCGAGCAGTGCAATGTGCTCGACAGAGTACGGATCCCAAAGGAGGCTGTTGGGATCGAAGGCTCCTCCATGTACCTAAAGGAGGGGGAGGTGCTGACAGTCCAGGAACTGCTCTATGGCCTGATGCTCCACAGCGGCAACGATGCGGCGGTGGCATTGGCAATATATTGCGGCGGCACGGTGGAAGGGTTTTGCCAGCTTATGAATGACAAGGCACATCGGCTGGGCTTGCAGAACACGCACTTTGAGAATCCCAATGGCCTGGACAGCCCCGGGCATTATTCAACGGCGAGGGATATGGCTGTTCTGTCCGTATATGCGATGAAAAATCCGATCTTTGCCAAAACAGTCTCCACCAAATCCGTGAAAGTCGGAGAGCGGTATCTGACTAACCACAACAAGCTTTTGTGGCGGGTCCCGGGTGCTGATGGGGTGAAAACAGGATTTACAAAGGCGGCCGGCCGGATATTGGTTTCCAGTGCAACACGGGATGACCGCCGGCTTATTGCCGTTACGATGAACGATCCCAATGACTGGAAGGACCATGCTGACCTCCTGGAACAGGGCTTTGCTGGGTATAGCATCCAACAGGTCGTGTCGGAAGGGACGTGCGTCGGCAGCGTTGAAGTTGCTGGTGGTCAGACCGGTTATGTGGAGCTGCTTGCGGCGGAGGACTTCTTCTTTGCCCTTCGCCGGGATGAAGAACCGCAGCTCCTTTTGCAGGGAACGGGGTTTGTTTATGCACCTGTTGCAAAAGGACAACCGGCCGGTGTCGCTTATGTCTGCATTGGCGATTCTGCGGTTGGGAAGATTCCTCTCGTATACGGATCTACCGTTGAGCAAAAGCCCATACCGGAGAGAACACTTTGGGACAAGATATTTGGAGATAAGTAAAATGAAGGAACGCATACAAAAGATCCTGTCTGCCAGAGGCCTTGCGTCCAGACGCAAGGCTGAGGAGCTGATCATTCAGGGCCGCGTTTGTTGCAACGGTGCGGTCTGCAAGCTTGGTGACGTTGCCGACCCGGATTTGGATGCCATAACTGTGGACGGAGCTCCGCTTCCTGATGAAGGGAAGCCGGTCTACCTTATGCTGAATAAGCCCAGAGGTTATGTGACGACCTTGTCTGATGAGAAGGGTCGGAAAAATGTTTCAGAGTTGGTTGCGGACTGCGGGCAGCGGGTCTATCCTGTGGGACGGCTGGATATGGATTCGGAGGGGCTGCTGCTGTTCACAAATGACGGTCAGTTCGCAAATCGTCTGATGCACCCAAGTCATGAAATCAGCAAGACCTACTGCGTAACAGTCAAAGGTTTTACGCACAGCGGGATGCGTCGGCTCAGCGAGCCAATGTATCTGGACGGATACAGGCTTCAAATACCGGAAATCACAGTGGTGCAGGAGGATGGCACAAAGGCAATCCTGTCCATCCGCATCCATGAGGGCAGAAACCGGCAGGTGCGTCGAATGTGCGCCATCGCCGGGATGCAGGTGACGCGTCTTGTCCGAGTTGCGGAGGGGACGGTTTTGTTGGGCAATCTGGCACCTGGCAGATGGCGTTACTTGACATCTGAGGAACTGAGCAAATTGAAATAAAAGAAATTTTCTGACAGAAAACTTGCAAAAATTATATTTATTTGCTACCATATATTTGAACCCAATAAATAAGCACATGCGGTATTGGAGGAGACTATGAGAGACGATATGTTATCGCTGATGCAGCAAAAATCAACAAGCTTTTCGAAGGGCCAGCGTAAGCTCGCTACATACATTACAGAGGCATATGATAAGGCCGCCTTTATGACTGCCAGCCGTCTGGGTAAAACTGTGGGCGTTTCCGAGTCAACTGTGGTCCGCTTTGCTGTTGAGCTGGGTTATGCCGGTTACCCGGAAATGCAGAAGGCAATGCAGGAAATGGTGCTCAACCGTCTGACTTCTGTTCAGCGCATCGAGGTGGCCAATGACCGTATTGGCGACCAGGATGTGCTGGCAACTGTTCTGCAATCCGATGCTGACAAGCTTCGCCAAACAGCGGAGATGGTAGATCGGGACGATTTCCGCGCTGCTGTAAGTGCCATCCGCAATGCCAAGCGCATTTATATTTTAGGTGCCCGCTCTGTGGCGCCGCTGGCAAATTTTCTTGGCTACTATCTGAATTTCATGTTCAGCGATGTTCGGATCATTACTGCCTCCGGTGCCAGCGAGGTATTTGAAAAGCTGATCGCACTGGACAGTGGCGATGTTGTGGTCGCCTTTAGCTTTCCCAGATACTCTGCTGCCACGGCAAAGGGTGCCCAGTATGCCAGAAAAACCGGTGCGACGGTTATTGGCTTTACCGACACCAGGTTGTCGCCTTTGGGCCAAAACAGCGATCATGTGGTCGTTGCCAAAAGTGATATGGTCTCACTGGTAGACTCCATAGTTGCGCCCCTAAGTGTGGTGAATGCCTTGATCGTTGCTCTTGCCGCAGGTCAGGAACAAAGTCTTGTCAAGACCTTTGATGCGTTGGAGCAGGTTTGGGAGGAGTACAATGTCTACGAAAAACGCATCGATGGCTGAGGCGTATGATGGCGTTGTGATCGGTGGCGGCCCCGCCGGAATGTTTGCTGCGATCACAGCGGCCAAACAGGGCTGCCGGGTGCTTCTGATCGAAAAGAATGACCGACTTGGCAAGAAACTTTTGATCACAGGCAAGGGTAGATGCAACATCACCAATGATTGCTTACCCCAGGAGGTTCTCCAAAATGTCCCCCGAAACGGACGCTTTCTGTACAGTGCTATGGAGAGCCTTCCGCCCCGACAGGTCATGGATTTTTTCTCGGAGAACGGTTGTCCGGTGAAAGTGGAGCGGGGAAACCGTGTTTTTCCGGTATCCGATCGTTCCGCTTCTGTATTAGACTGCCTGCAGCGTCAGCTTCGTTTGCACAAAGTCAGTATTTTGTCTGAGTGTGTGAAAGAGATCCTCACCGATGGATATACTGTAACAGGTGTACAGACCGCGGAGAAAACGGTTTCGTGCAGATGGGTCATACTTGCCACCGGTGGCGTTTCTTATCCGGCCACCGGATCTACCGGCGACGGCTATCAGCTTGCTGCGAAGCTTGGCCACACGGTGATTTCGCCGGAGGGATCCCTTGTTCCTTTGGAGACAATAGGCCCTGACTGCCCGGACCTCCAGGGCTTGAGCCTTCGTAATGTTGGTGTAAAGCTGTGCAATGCTAAGGGAAAGGTCCTGTATAAGGATTTTGGCGAATTGCTGTTTACCCATTTCGGCATCTCCGGGCCTACGGTACTCAGCGCCAGCGCCCATTTGCAGGGTGCGGATTGCAAGCTATATATTGATTTAAAACCTGCACTGGATGAATCCAAGTTGAACGACCGTATATTGCGGGACCTGGAGCAGTATCAAAACAGATCCATGGAGAATGCACTGACGGATCTGCTCCCACGGTCTATGATCCCTGTTGTGCTGCGAAGGCTTGGGGTCGACGGCAGCCTACAGGCAAACTCCTTTAAGAAAGAGCATCGGCGTGGTCTTGTGGCATTGTTAAAGGCCTTTCCTGTGGAGATCCACGGAAAGAGACCTGTTTCGGAAGCGATCATTACCTCCGGTGGGATCAAGACCTCGGAGATCGATCCGAAGACCATGCAGTCAAAGAAAATGCCCGGATTGTTTTTTGCAGGAGAGATCATCGACTGCGATGCATATACAGGCGGGTTCAATCTGCAGATCGCCTGGGCCACCGCCTATGCGGCCGGTATGGCTGTCAAAAACCAACATTGACAAACAGCGGCAGATGCACTAAAATGTAAGCGATATTCTTATATAGATATTGGAGGGTAAGCATATGTATGAGAAGCTAGTTTCCTACGCCGCCAAACAGCTGGAGCTAAGCCCTGAGGAGATCACACCTGAGAGCACCTTCGAGAGCCTGGGTATCGACTCTTTGGACATCGTTGAGATGATTATGGACCTGGAGTCCGAGCTGGGCGTCGAGCTTGAGATGGAGGAGCAGAAGATCGCCACCTTCGGCGAGCTGGCAGAGTTCATCGAGTCCAAGCTGAATTGACAATATAACCTTGTTATGGACTGACCGGCCCATAGCAAGGTCGCACTAGTCGGGGAGATAGCGGTGCCCTGTAGCCCTCAATCCGCTACAGAGGGGACGAATTCCCACACCCGGGCTTGCAGAGTGCAGTCTGGCCTGTGTAAGCAGCGTTGACGGAACGGTCCTGCGCAACGGGAACCCGTGAACCATGTCAGGTGGGGAACCAAGCAGCATTAAGCGGATCTTCCCGTGTGCCGCGGGGTTGCCGTTCTTGAGCCGGCTGCACAGATACCGTGTATTCTGCCAGTTCAAATGTGGGTGTGCGATCTTGCTATGGGTCGGTCGTATTTTGGAGGAAGCTATGTATCAGGCACTGTATAGAAAATATAGGCCGCAAACGTTTGATGACGTTGTGGGGCAGCAGGCTGTTACCCAGACGCTGAAAACGCAGATCCTCAGCGGAAAGCTCAGCCATGCATACCTGTTCACCGGTTCCAGGGGAACGGGTAAAACCAGCAGTGCCAAAATCCTGGCAAAGGCTGTCAACTGTGAGAATCCCCAGGACGGCAATCCCTGCAACTGCTGTAATGCTTGCCGCACGATCGATTCCGGATCCTGCATGGATGTGTTGGAGATCGACGCGGCATCCAATAACGGCGTTGATAATGTCCGTGATCTGCGGGACGATGCGATCTACACGCCGTCCCAGGTCAAAATGCGGGTTTATATCATTGACGAAGTACACATGCTTTCTCTTTCGGCATTCAATGCACTGCTGAAGATCATTGAAGAACCGCCCAAGCATCTGCTGTTTATTCTCGCGACAACGGAGCTCCATAAGGTTCCGGCTACGATCCTCTCCCGCTGTCAGCGGTTTTCCTTCCGCAGGATCAGCCAGGAGGATATTGCGGCCAGGCTGCAATATGTAGCCTATGAAGAAAACATCGACCTGGATGATTCTGCTGCCAGGGTTCTGGCACGCTTGGCTGATGGCGGTATGCGTGACGGCTTGAGCCTTTTGGATCAGTGTGCCTCTGCAACGGAGGGTGAGCTGAATGCTGACCGTGTGTATGCGTGCTTGGGCATTGCCGGTATGCAGCAGTGCGGTGAACTGATGGCCGCCATTGCGGCCCATGATACGGCACAAGCACTGAAGATTATGAACCGCCTTTATGCAAACGGCAAGGACATGGGCGCACTGCTCGATGAGCTTGCGTGTATGACACGGGACTTCATGGTGCTGAAAACGGCTCCCAAATCGGGCATAGGAATGCTCTCCGGTGTGGCCTCTGAGCAGGAGACACAGCAGCTTGCCCAAAAGTTTTCCACGGGTGCACTGATCCGTATGATGAATCTGATCCAGAGGACACTTTCCGGATTTACCAGAAGTGCCAGCCGCCGAATGGATGCTGAGCTGTGTGTAGTCAATATGTGTCAGCCGGAGCTGGATAGCGATATGGACAGTCTGCTTTCAAGGCTCACCCATATTGAAGATCAGCTGCGATCCGGCACCTTTGCGGTCGTCAGTCAACCGTCTGCATCGCCAACGGAAGAAAGCCCCGCGGCTACACAGGAGACCTTGCCGGAGATGACGGTGGAAGAAGCGGAACCGGAAATTGAACAGCCAAACGAAGCACCGGTAGGCTTTTGGTCGGATATCGTAGCGGCTGTTCGCAGCGAAATGAAGACCCCCGCAGCGGGCTTCTTCTCCTCGTCAGAAGAATCACCGGTCAAGGGTGTGCTGCACGGAAACCGGCTACAGCTGGTTTGCGCCAACCGTTTTACAGTGGACATCATCAATAAGCCTGAGATCCTGGCCCTGGTTGGACGGAAGGCTTCCGCAAAACTGGGTCGACAGATCCAGGTAGTGGTTACAGACAGGACCGCGACAGCAGCTGCCGGTGCGAAAATGGAGCAATTATTGGATTTTGGCAGAGCACATGCTGACCGTGTCAATATCAAAGAATAAGGATTGGAGTTTTTATTATGGCTAAAGGTGGATTTCGTGGTATGCCTGGCGGTATGAACCAGGCAGCTATGATCAAGCAGGCACAGAAGATGCAGCAGGAAATGCTGCGCATGCAGGAAGAAATGGAAACGAAGACATATACTGCTTCTGCCGGCGGTGGAATGGTCACTGCTACTGTGAACGGCAAGCATGAGCTGCAGAGCATCGAGATCAAGCCGGAAGCAGTCGATCCGGACGATGTGGAAATGCTGCAGGATATGGTCATTGCCGCTGTGAATGAAGCCATGCGTACCGCGGACGTGGATTCGGCCAATAACATGTCCAGACTGACCGGCGGCATGAATTTAGGCGGCCTGTTCTAAGGAGGCAGTATGCATTACTTTCCCGCAGCACTGCAGGACCTGGCAGATCAGTTTGCACGCCTTCCCGGAATTGGCGGCAAGACAGCACAGCGCCTGGCGTTTCATGTGTTGGAACTGCCTATGGACGATGCCCAGGCCTTTGCAGATGCGATCATTGAAGCGAAAAATACTGTGCATACCTGCCCGATCTGCCAAAATCTGACGGATCGGGATGTCTGCCCGATCTGTGATGATGATCTGCGTGATAAGGGCCTTATCTGTGTAGTTGCAGAGCCGAAGGATGTCATCGCGATGGAACGTTCCCGGGAATTTTCCGGTGTATATCATGTGCTTCACGGCGTCATTTCGCCCCTGAACCATGTAACCCAGGACGATATCCGGGTCAAGGAGCTTTTATCCCGTGTCGCCCAGGGCAATGTCCGCGAGGTGATCATGGCTACAAATCCGGATACAGAGGGCGAAGCGACAGCTATGTACATATCCCGCCTTCTGCGGCCTATGGAGGTAAAGGTCACCCGCCTGGCATACGGCATCCCTGTGGGAAGCCAACTGGAATATGCGGACGAAGTTACCTTGTCCCGCGCATTGGAAGGCCGCCAAGAAATGTAAAATGTATCCCCGTACCGCTTGCGGTACGGGGATGTTTGCTATATCAGCTCTTTATACTGGACAAAGCCCAGAGTCATAAAGTCCAAATGTACTTTTTTATCCGGCGTTTTTCCCATGGTGACCCGGTGACAGGTGACTTCCCATAGGTCAGAGCCGTCGACAGTTACACGGTGGATCTGAAATACGTGATTCCAGCTTTTTCCTTCCATATACATATCCTCCCGCAGAAACCGGATCAGCTCCAGACTGCGGAAATTTAAGGTGGGAAAGGCATTTTGGATACACAACTCAAAGAGCATAGTCGCATCACGCACACTGCCCATCTCAAAGGCGTTGCGGATCATTGCACCGTAATCTTCCATGAAAAATACCTCCTTAAAGCTTGGCGTAGGTTTTGTCCAAAAAACGCTGGGTGTTGATAATGACGCGTTTGTGGGTGCCTTCACCGATTTTGCCCGCTTCGTCATAGGCGGTGACCAGGAAGGTCAGAACATTGCCGTCGACGGCGGTGACTTCGGCTTCGGCTCTGACCTCTGCCCCTACCGGCGTAGCAGACAAATGGCTGATGGAAAGCTCTGTACCAACAGATGCTTTTCCTTCCGGCATGGCGGCCTCCACAGCTTCACAGGCGGCGCCCTCCATCAAGGCAACCATGCAGGGGGTTGCATATACCAAAAGACTTCCGGATCCTACTTCCAATGCCGTATCCTCCCGCTCCACAAGAACGGAAGCCTCGCCCCGCATACCAACAGTAATCTCCATATAAAACCCTCCTTTCTGCTTTTACTATACCTTAAATAAATTTCCGTGTCAATGAATCGGTTGCGAAAAACCAAACTGTGGACTATAATAGGGGGAAGGTGGTGGTACTTTGCAGAATGGTATTGCGAAAAAAATTGCACTGGGCGGCATCATGGCGGCTTTGGCAGTTGTGATCATGTACCTTGGCGGGATCATCCCCGTGGCGACCTTTGTGTGTCCGCTGCTTTGTATGATCCTGTCGAGTGTTGTGTATACCTTTTGCGGAGCGAAGATCGCTTGGGCATGGTATTTCGCTGTGTCGTTATTATGCTTTTTATTGGGACCGGATAAGGAAGCGGCTTTGCTGTTTGCCTGCCTCGGCTACTACCCGATCATTCGTCCGTGGTTTGACAGAGTTAAGCTGGGATTCTTGCTGAAAATGCTATATTTCAACGCTGCGCTACTGTTGATCTACGGACTAATGATCCGCCTGCTCGGATTTACAGAATTGGATGAGGAATATGCCGGCATTGGCCTGATCGGCACGGTCATTATGCTTCTGCTCGGCAATGTCGTTTTTCTGCTGCTGGACAGAATATTAAAATCCTTTGCACAGAAGGGGAGAAGGCATGACAGATAAACATTGGGTGGTGTATATTCTTGAATGTAAAGACGGATCGCTGTATACAGGAATAACCGATGATCTGCCGCACCGTATTGCCGCACATAATGCGGGTAAAGGCGCAAAGTATACAAGGGGCCGCGGTCCTGTGACTCTCCGTTATTTTGAGCAATGTGAAGATCATTCAGCCGCATTAAAAAGAGAAATCGCCATCAAACGTCTGACAAGAGCAGAAAAGCTCGCATTGGTGGAGTCACGAACTATATAGTGCAAAATCCCCGCCGACCGGCGGGGATTTCGTTTACATATCAAAGACTCCCATGAGAATAATTCCGGCCACCGTTCCCGCAATACACAGGTAGTGCTTCCAGGACAGCTTCTCCTTAAGGAACAGCCGGCTCCAAAGCACAGATGCTGCGCAGTAGGCGGAAATGATCGGCGCGGACATGGCAACATGTTCTGTGTCTGCCAGTGCATATATATAGGCAAATTGACCGGCAGTCTCAAACAGGGCACCAATATATTTTGGCCGTTCTTGCTTGGCGACAATAGGCTGCTTCTTAATGAGGATCGTATAGACAAAGCAGACGATACCGGCGGCAAAGAAGGTCAGCTCGTATGCGACATTTGCAGAATCCTCGTTTAGACTCTCCAACACAAGTGCATCGGCAAAGGTACCGGCTGCGTCTAAAATACAGTAGGCAATGGGGAGGGCTAATGCCAGCCAGGATTTTGCATACTTATAGTTTGAGGCCTCCTGTCGTGCGGCACGAAGATCCTTGTCCTCGGTGGCTTCCACAATACCCAGGCCGATCACACCGATACAGGCCAGTGCAACAGCGACATATTGCAGAGGATGATCCATCTCCGCCGTGCCACAGATCAGCGCGATCACGGCAACCAGTGCACCGGAGGCATTGCAGATGGGCGAGGAGATGGACAGCTCAATGTAGCGCAGGCCGATGTAGCCCATCACCATTGATAGAATGTACAGAAGGGAAACCGGCAGATATGTCAGCATAACATTCCAGCTGATCTCAACACCGCCGATGATCTCGATAATGGCATGGATACCCATGACCAGGCCTACGGCCATGACCATTTTTAGATGTGCATACTTGTCCTTAGCATCGCGGCAGCCCAGCTTTGAGAAGAAATCAGAGCCGGACCAGCACAGCAGCGCAATGATAGCAAACCAAAACCAATTCATATTTTTACCTCCGAATTACAGTGCAGTCAGACCTGCATCGATCATTTTTTGCAGGCTCATCAGAATACCAAGCTTTGCGTGGTGCCAGGTAAGGCCACCCTGGAAATAAACGGCGTAGGGAGGACGGATCGGACCGTCGGCAGACAACTCAATGGACGAGCCCTGCACAAATGCTCCGGCAGCCATAATGACCTTGTCGTTGTAGCCCGGCATATCCCACGGCAGCGGTGTGGCAAAGGAATCCACCGGCGCTGCGGCCTGGATGCCCTTGCAGAACGCGATCATGCCTTCTTCACTTTTCAGCTCAACAGCCTGAATGATATCGTGTCGGCTTTCTGTGGCATTCGGTACACAGCGGAATCCAAGCGGTTCGTAAAGATTGGCTGCAAAAATGGCACCCTTTTCTGCACCGGCCACAACAGTTGGCGCGAGGAAAAAGCCCTGATAAAGAGCAGGCATCAAGCCGAGATTCGCACCAACCTCTTGACCGAGTCCCGGTGCAGACAAACGGTATGCACATCGATTGACACAGTCGGTCGTGCCGCAAATGTAGCCGCCAATAGGGGCAAGACCACCGCCGGGGTTTTTGATCAAGGAGCCAACTACCATATCTGCGCCCACATCAGAAGGCTCGATCGTTTCCACAAATTCACCGTAGCAGTTATCCACCATACAAATGATCTCCGGCTTGATCTTCTTGATAAAGGCGATCAGATCACCGATCTGCTTAACAGAGAAGGTAGGCCGCGTGGCATAGCCCTTGGAGCGCTGGATCGTCACCATTTTGGTTTTCTTGTTGATGGCGGCCCGAATCCCGTCATAGTCAAAAGTACCGTCTGCAAGCAGGTCGACTTGCTTGTAGGTGACACCGTATTCTGCCAGTGAGCAAGGGCTTTGACGGATGCCGATGACCTCCTGAAGGGTATCGTAGGGTAGGCCTACGGGGGAAAGCAGCTCGTCTCCAGGCAAAAGATTTGCGGAAAGTGCCACGGTCAGCGCATGGGTGCCGCAGGTAATCTGTGGACGCACCAGAGCCGCCTCTGTGTGGAAAACGTCCGCATAGACCCGCTCCAAATTGTCGCGGCCTACATCGTCATAGCCATAACCGGTGGTTGCTGCAAAGCAGGCGGCGGAAACGCGGTTTTTTTGCATTGCGGCAATGACCTTTGCTTGGTTGTGTTCGGCGATCCGATCGATCTGCTCAAATCGGTCAGAAAGCTCCTCAAGCGCTTTTTGTCCGTATTCATAGACAGCAGGGGAGATGCCCATGCTGCTGTAAAGCTCCAGTAATTTTTCCATCGTCAGGATTCCTCTTTTCTAACTGTATCAAAAATTTTGTCGGCAAGATTGCTGAGCACTTCGGGCCTTGAAACGATTAGACCGGTATCCTCCTCACCTAGGATCAGCAAGGTGTCTCCCGGTTTGATACCAAAGAAATTGCGCGCCTCTTTGGGGATAACGATCTGTCCCCGGTCACCGACCTTCGCAGTTCCGAAAACACGCTTTGCGTTGACTTTTCCGAGAATGTGTTTACCTCCGGCCATCTGATCCCTTCTTTCCTACTTTTCATATTTTTCACACCATCAAAGTATAAACTTTTCCGCTTCGGTTGTCAATACCGAAGCGCAAAAAGGTCAGTCATTTCTTCTGCGTCCGCCAAAGAGATAGATCAGACGAAGTAACTGCGCAAGAGAGACGGCTGTGGCCGCAACATAGGTCATGGCCGCGGCACTTAAGGTCTTTCTTGCA
>JAZNDJ010000005.1:0-3843 GCA_045588045.1 Faecousia sp. | reverse complement strand
ACACCGGCACCCATGACAACCTAACCATGGTGCAGTGGTTTGCAGAAGCTGCGGAAGAGGACCGTGCTGCCGCAAAGGCCTACCTGGGCCTCAATGAAGAAGAGGGCCTGGTCAAGGGTATGATCCGGGGCTGCATGAGCTCTGCCAGCCGGCTGTGCGTGGTGCTGATGCAGGACTACCTGGAGCTGGACGGAAGCGCCCGGATGAATTTCCCCGGCACCCTCTCCGGCAACAACTGGACCTGGCGTGCAAAACCGGGCTTCATCACCCCGGAACTGACACAGCGCATCCGGGAAACCACCCGGCGCTACGGAAGAATGTAAACACAACGGGAGGTATACAAACCTCCCGTTTGCATTTTTGATTGCGTTTTGACAGACGGTGTGGTATACTGTCTGTCAGATAAACGGAAGAAGGCATATTCATGGAATATAACGATATTTACGACAAAGACCGTAACCGTACCGGCAGAGTGCATCTGCGTGGCACTCCCTGGAGAAAAGGGGAGTACGGCCTGGTGGTCTGTGTGTGGGTCTACGATGGTCGGGGAAATATTTTGCTGACCCGCCGGGCACCGGGGAAAAGCTTTGCTGGCACCTGGGAGAATTCCGGCGGTGCGGCCAAGGCAGGAGAGAGCAGCCTGCAGGCCATCGTCCGGGAATTGCGGGAGGAGACCGGCATCCTTGCGGCGCAGGAGGAATTTGAACTCTTGGCCACGGGCCGGGATAAGACCTGCCACTATGATTTCTACTGCTTAAAGTGGCAGATGCCTGTTGAAGCCGTCGTTTTGCAGCCCGGCGAGACCGATGCGGTCCAATGGGCAAGCTTTTCCAAGATCCATGAAATGATCCGAAATCAGCAGATCTGCAAGGTGATCGCAAAGCAGTTTCTCAAGCAGGAGGAAGACTTGCGGCAGCGACAGGATGCAAAGTAAAAGACAGCCACCGTCATCCGGACGGTGGCTGTTGCTGCTTATAGGTGGCGAACAATAAAAAAACCGGGAATATTCCCGGAAAAAATGAAATTTTACATTGACACGGTTTTTTGAATGTGATAGAATGGTACTCCATAATGCGGGAGAATGCCGCCTTGACGACACACTCTCCAACATGGACATTGTACCATAGGGGTGCGTAACTGTCAAGAGGGAATTGCAAAATTCAAGCAACGTCCCCGCGCGTATCAAAGTAAGCAACACATGATTCCGGCGAGAGCCGAAAGAAAGGCTGTGATGATCTATATGGAAATGGTCAAGGACCAATTGTTTGGCAAGACCATGCGTAAGTCTTACGCAAAGTACGAAGAGATCCTGACGATGCCCAACATGCTGAAGATCCAGAAGGATTCCTACCAGTGGTTCCTGGAGGAAGGCCTGCGGGAGGTCTTTAAGGATGTTGGCGTGATCAGCGATTTCTCCGGCAAGCTGGAGCTGAGCTTCCTGGATTACACCATGGAGGATAAGCCCAAGTACACCATCGAGGAATGCAAGGAGCGGGATGCTACCTATGCAAAGCCGATCAAGGTCCGGGTGCGCCTGCGCAACACCGAGACTGACGAGATCAAGGAGCAGGAGATCTTCATGGGAGATTTCCCCATCATGACCAACGGCGGCACCTTTGTGATCAACGGTGCTGAGCGTGTCATCGTCTCCCAGATCGTCCGTAGCCCCGGCATGTACTACGGCCACGAGGTGGATAAGGCTGACCAGCACACCTATACCGCCACTGTCATTCCTTACCGCGGCGCATGGCTGGAGTACGAGACTGACCTGCAGAATGTATTCTGGGTCCGTATCGACAAGAACCGCAAGCTGCCCATCACCTGCCTGATCCGCGCCCTGGGTGTGGATACCGACGAGAAGATCAAGGCCATGTTCGGTGAGGATCCCCGTATCCTGGCCACTCTGGAGAAGGATGCCTTCAAGACCAGAGAGGAAGGCCTGCTGGAGATCTACCGCCGTCTGCGTCCCGGCGAGCCTCCCACAGTGGAGACTGCTATCGCCCATCTGGAGGGCCTGCTGTTCGATGCCCACCGCTATGATGTGAGCACCGTCGGCCGTTATAAGTTCAATAAGAAGATGGACATTTGGAGCCGCATTTCCGGACAGGAGCTGGCCGAGCCCATTGCCGATCCTATGACCGGTGAGATCCTGGCTATGCCTGGCGAGATCATCAGCCGTGAGCGCGCCCATGAGCTGTCTGACAAGGGCGTCAATGAGGCTGTTGTCAAGGTCGGCGACCGGAATGTCAAGATCTTCTCCAACAGCATGGTCAACATGGCCAACTTTGTGGATTTCGATCCCAAGCAGTACGGTGTCAAGGAAAAGGTCCGCTTCTCCGTTCTGAAGGAGATGCTAGAGACAGTCCCCGCCGACGGCTGGGAGGATGCCATTGCCGAGCGGATCGACGATCTGATCCCCAAGCACATCATCGTCGACGATATAATGGCCTCCATCAACTACCTCAACTGCGTGGCCGAAGGCGTTGGCACCCCCGACGATATCGACCATCTGGGCAACCGCCGTCTGCGTTGCGTCGGTGAGCTGCTGCAGAACCAGTTCCGTATCGGCTTCAGCCGTCTGGATCGTGTTATCCGTGAGCGCATGACTGTCCAGGACCTGGATGCCGTCACACCTCAGAGCTTGATCAACATCCGTCCCGTGACGGCTGTGATCAAGGAGTTCTTTGGCTCCAGCCCCCTGTCCCAGTTCATGGATCAGAACAACCCCCTGGCTGAGCTGACCCATAAGCGCCGTCTGTCCGCACTGGGCCCCGGCGGTCTGAGCCGTGAGCGTGCATCCTTCGACGTGCGTGATATCCACTACACCCACTATGGCCGTATGTGCCCCATCGAGACCCCGGAAGGTCCCAACATCGGTCTGATCAACTACCTGGCCACCTTTGCCAAGATCAATGAGTACGGCTTTGTGGAAGCTCCCTACCGCAAGGTGGACAAGGCCAGCGGCAAGGTCACCGATCAGGTGGATTACATGACCGCTGACGAGGAAGACGATTTCTATATCGGCCAGGCCAACGAGCCCCTGGATGAGAACGGCTGCCTGGCAAACGAGCGTATTACCTGCCGTCACCGCAACGAGATCATCGAGGTGGACCGCAATGTGATCGATTACATTGACGTGTCTCCCCGTATGATGATCTCTATTGCCACTTCCTTCATTCCCTTCCTGCAGAACGACGACGCAAACCGTGCTCTGATGGGTGCGAACATGCAGCGTCAGGCCGTGCCTCTGCTGACCACCGAGCCTCCCATCGTTGCCACTGGCATCGAGCATGCCGCCGCCGTGGATTCTGAGGTCTGTGTGAAGGCCAAGGGCGCAGGCGAGGTCATGGCTGTATCTGCCACGGAGATCACCGTTAAGTATGACGATGGCGATGTCCAGACCCACCAGCTGACCAAATTCTCCCGTTCCAATGCAGGCACCTGCGTTAACCAGCGTCCCATCGTGGTCGTGGGCGAACGGGTGGAGGAGAACCAGATCATTGCCGACGGTCCTTCCTGCTCCGGCGGTGAGATCGCCCTGGGTAAGAATGTCCTGATCGGCTTCGTTACCTGGGAAGGCTACAACTACGAGGACGCCATTCTGCTCAACGAGCGTCTTGTTCGTGAGGATGTCTTTACCTCCATCCATATTGAGGAGCACGAGACCGAAGCACGTGATACCAAGCTTGGACCTGAGGAGATCACCCGTGACATCCCCAATGTGGGCGAGGACACTCTGAAGGATCTGGACGAGGACGGTATTATCCGCATTGGTGCCGAGGTCCATTCCGGTGATTACCTGGTCGGTAAGGTCACCCCCAAGGGTGAGACGGAGCTGACCCC
>JAZNDJ010000004.1:0-2276 GCA_045588045.1 Faecousia sp. | reverse complement strand
ATCAAATTGACCGGGATTTCGGACGATCTGCATTGCACAGTTATCCACCAGCATGTCCTCGTAGGCAACATCGGAGTATTCCTCGGCCAGTTTATGCATTACCGTCCTCCAAAGGCGGCTTGTCTCCAGCACATTTGCCTTATCCACCGAAGTAACCTTCCCGCGGCGAAGACGGGCCAATTCAAATGCGCGGCGTCCAATGCGTTCAATTTCCATCTCGGAGTATGCCATCAGATCGGTTGCCTCGATACCGCGGTCTTCCGTCTCGTATTTATCCCGCTTTCCGAAATAAATTCCGCCGGTCAACTCCCGCACCATCATCAGATCAATGCCAGCCTCCGCAGTTTCCTTGCGTAAAGGGCATGCACTTGCCAGTGCCGGACGCAGCGCAGCCGGACGAAGATTGGCATATAAGCCAAGGTCTTTCCGAATGGCAAGGAGTGCCGTTTCAGGGCGCTGCTCGGCGGGCTTATCGGATCCCCACTTTGGTCCGCCCACCGCGCCTAAAAGAACCGCATCACAAGCCTTGCATTTCTCTGATGTCCCGTCCGGATAGCTCTTCCCTACCGCATCAGTAGCGCAGCCACCCAGAAGAACATCAACAAATTCATAGGTGTGCCCGAATTTTTCGCCCACCTTTTCCATCACCTTGACGGCCTCGTTCACCACTTCCGGACCAATACCGTCACCGCGGATCAATGCAATCTTATAATTCATTTTGCAAGTCCTCTCGCCTTCAGAGATTTTAACAGACCGCCGCTGGAAATAATGCCGTCTACAAACTCAGGGAAGGGCGCAGCCTGATAAGTCTTCCCGGTTGTATCATTGGAAATAATGCCGGACTTGAAATCAACGCTGACAGCATCTCCGGGCTGAATATCAGCGGCAGCTTCCGCGCACTCCATGATAGGCAAACCGATATTAATGCAGTTGCGATAGAAAATTCGGGCAAAAGATGCCGCAATGACACATTTCACGCCGCTGGCCCGAATGGACAGCGGCGCATGCTCACGGGAGGAGCCGCAGCCGAAGTTGGAGCCTGCGACAATAATGTCCCCCTCTTCCACCGTCGAAGCAAAATTGGCGTCAATATCTTCCATGCAGTGAGAGGCCAAGGATTTATCGTCCGGAGCATTCAAATAACGTGCAGGGATGATCACATCGGTATCAACATTATCGCCGTATTTATAAATCTTCATGGATTACCCCTCCTTTACACCGCGGCAGGGTCTGCGATCACACCGGCAATCGCAGATGCTGCAGCAACCGCAGGACTGGCCAGAATCACTTCGGATGTGACATGTCCCATACGGCCCACAAAATTACGGTTTGTTGTCGAAACAGCACGCTCTCCCGGAGCAAGAACACCCATATGGCCACCCAGACAGGGGCCACAGGTGGGAGTAGATACGGCAGCACCAGCTTCAATGAAGATCTCAGCCAGACCTTCCTTGATGCACTGCATATAAATCTCCTGCGTCGCAGGAATCACAATACAGCGAATACTGTCAGCAACCTTTTTCCCTTTCAGGATGGCTGCAGCCTCCCGCATATCCTTGATTCGGCCGTTGGTGCAGGACCCGATAACCACCTGCTGAATCGGCATACCGACCACTTCACTGACCTTCTTTGTGTTGGAGGGCAGATGAGGAAGAGAAACGGTGGGTTCCAATTCATCCAGGTCGATTACAACGACGCTGTCGTATTCCGCATCGGGGTCGGCTTCAAACACCTCATAGGGACGATTGACACGCTGATTTACATATTCAAGACATTTCTCATCCACGGGGAAAATGCCGTTCTTGGCGCCTGCTTCGATCGCCATGTTGCAAATGGTAAAGCGGTCATCCATCTCCAGAGCAGCCACACCTTCCCCGGTAAACTCAAGGGATTTATAGCGGGCACCTTCCACGCCAATCAAACCGATCAAATGCAGAATCACATCTTTACCGGAAACATAAGGACGGAACGCCCCTTTCAGTTCAACCTTAATGGCAGAAGGAATCTTGAACCAGGTCATTCCAGTTGCCATTCCGGCGGCCATATCGGTGGAACCGATACCGGTGGAAAAGGCACCGACCGCGCCGTAAGTACAAGTATGAGAATCTGCGCCGATAATCACTTCTCCGGGAGCGCACAGTCCTTTTTCGGGCGCAAGGGCATGTTCGATACCGGCCTTTCCGGTGTCGTAAAAATGAGTGATGTTATGCTTCTTCGCGAAATCACGAGCAATAACACAAAGTTTTGCGCTTTGAATGTCCTTGCAAGGGGTGGAG
>JAZNDJ010000003.1:0-30208 GCA_045588045.1 Faecousia sp. | reverse complement strand
CGCTGCGTTTTCACGCAGCGGCGGTTTTTGGCGGGCTGTCGCATGCGGGGAAATACCCACCGGAATTACAGTAGCGCAACACAGCCAAAGGATACAAGGGTATCATGTCGAATATCAACATTATTTTGGCTTGTTTTCCGGAAATGACTCTGCTATAATATATAGAAGAATTTTTTACAGAAGGTGTGTAAACATGACAAAAATTGATATTTATTCCGGGTTTTTAGGCGCCGGAAAGACGACACTCATTAAGAAGATGATCTCTGAGAGCTATTCCGGACAGAAGCTGGTGCTGATCGAGAACGAATTTGGCCAGATCGGCATTGACAGCGGTTTTCTGCAGGATTCCGGAATCAACATCACGGAAATGAATTCTGGCTGTATCTGCTGCAGCCTTGTGGGTGATTTTGGCAAGGCCCTGACCCAGGTCATTTCTGAGTATGATCCCGACCGGATCATCATCGAGCCGTCCGGTGTGGGCAAGCTCTCCGATGTGATCGCTGCTGTGGAAAAGGTCACAGGCGATACCGTAACATTGGGCTACACGGTCGCGGTGGTGGACGCTTCCAAGGTCAAGGTCTATACCAAGAACTTCGGAGAATTTTATGATAACCAGGTCCGGACCGCTACCACCGTTATCCTCTCCCGCACCGATGCGATTCCTCAGCAGAAGCTGGATACTGCGCTTTTGATCCTGCGGGAGCTGAATCCCAACGCCACCATCGTGACGACCCCCTGGGATCTGCTGACCGGTCAGCAGCTGCAAGAGGCCATGGAGGGCAAGGTGGCTTTGGCTGCGGAATTGGAGAATTTGGTGCTTCAGGACTGCCATCATGACTATGAGGCGGATGAATGCTGCTGTGGCCATCACGGCCATGAGCACCACCATCACCATGAGGATGGCCACCACTGCTGCGGCCATCACGGTCATCATGACGAGGAGCATCATTGCTGCGGCCATCACGACCATGACCATCATCACCATGAGGATGGTCACCACTGCTGTGGCCATCATGACCACGAGCACTATCATCATGACCATGACCACCATCACCATGAGGATGGCCACCACTGCTGCGGCCACGATCATGACCACGACCACCATCATCATGACCACGACCACCATCACCATGAGGATGGCCATTGCTGCTGCGGTCACGACCACGACCATCATCACCACCATGCCGACGAGGTGTTTACCTCCTGGGGTGTAGAGACGGCCCGTAAATTCTCTCAGGCAGATATTGAGCTGGCTCTCCACAAGCTGGACAGCCAAAGCTACGGCGTGATCCTTCGGGCCAAGGGTATCGTTGCCGGCGATGACGGCAAGTGGATCCATTTTGACTATGTTCCCGGCGAGATCAATATCCGCAGCGGCAGCCCCGCGGTCACAGGCAA
This sequence comes from Faecousia sp., assembly GCA_045588045.1. GTDB lineage: Bacteria > Bacillota > Clostridia > Oscillospirales > Oscillospiraceae > Faecousia. The sequence continues at coordinate 28,810 of JAZNDJ010000003.1, read as the reverse complement.
GCTGTGCGTAATCGGCTCCGGTGTGAAGGAAGAAGAGTTGACAACTCTGTTTGGAGTGTAAGCTATGGTGCAGATCCCTGTATATGTGTTTACCGGCTTTTTGGATTCCGGTAAGACCAAGTTCATCCAGGAAACCCTGGAGGATGAGCGGTTCAACAACGGCGAGCGGACCCTGCTTCTGGTTTTTGAGGAGGGCGAGGAGGAATACGATTTCTCCACATATCCCCATCAAAATGTCTATATGGAAGTTTTGGACCAGCAGACCGTCACCACAAAGCAATTGCAGACATTGGCGAAGAAATATAAGGCCCAGCGGATCGTGGCAGAGCTGAACGGTATGCAGCTGGTGGGCGATCTGTACAGCCGCTTTCCGGAGGATTGGGCAGTTGCCCAGGAGGTTATGTTTGCCGATTCCACTACCTTCATGGCCTATAATGCCAATATGCGAAACCTGGTCATGGACAAGCTGGTAGGCGGCCAGATGATCGTATTCAACCGATTGACAGCCGGCACCGACACCATGCCGTTTCACAAGCTGGTCCGGGCAGCCAATCGGCGTATGGACATCCTGTACGAATATGAGGATGGCTCCACTGCCTTTGACGAGATCGAGGATCCCCTGCCCTTTGATATCAGCGCACCTGTGATCCAGGTGGAGGACGGGGACTATGCCCTGTGGTACCGGGATGTGACGGAAGAACCCCAAAAGTACCACGGCAAGACCGTTCGGTTCAAGGGGCAGGTGGCTAAGCTGCGCCGGAACAAGGATGCCATGTTCGCACCAGGTCGGTTCGTAATGACCTGCTGTGTGGATGATATCCAGTTTTGCGGTGTGCCCTGTAAGTATCTCCAGGCCCAAAACCTGGAGCCCCGGTCCTGGGTCATGGTGGAGGCCAGCATCAGCGCGGAGAAGCACCCGCTGTATCATGGGGAGCTAGGCCCGGTGCTGACAGCCATATCCGTACAGACCGGTGTAGAGCCGGCGCAACCCGATGTAGCAGAGTTTTAGAAAGGAGCGGCGTATGTATCAGCCACTTGCAGACCTCCTGCGGCCACAGAGTCTGGATGAGGTATTTGGACAAGACCATATTTTGGGCGAGAATGCTGTTCTGCGCCGTCTGATCGAGTCCGGCAATATCCCCAATATGATCTTTTACGGCCCCAGCGGCACCGGTAAGACCACAGTCGCACAGATCATTGCCAAGCAAACCAACCGTACTTTGTATCAGCTCAATGCCACTACGGCATCCACAGCGGATATCAAAGCTATTGTTGCAGAGCTCGACACATTCATGGCGCCTGATGGTGTGCTGCTTTATTTGGATGAGATCCAGTCCTTTAACAAAAAACAGCAGCAATCCCTGCTGGAATACATTGAAAACGGCAAGATCACTCTGATCGCTTCCACAACGGAAAACCCCTATTTTTATGTATTCAATGCCATTCTGAGCCGATCCACAGTCTTTGAATTTAAGCAGATCTCCGCCGAAGCGGCACTGCAGGCTGTCAAGCGGGCAGTCCGATTCCTGGAGGAACGGACGGCATTACAGGCACAGCCGGAGGATGGTGCGCTGGAGTATATTGCAGGAGCCTGCGGTGGCGACCTGCGTAAAGCCATGAACGCGGTGGAGGTGCTGTTTTCCGCAGGCCGTCCTCAGGGAACTGTCCTGAAGCTGACCCTGGACGATGCCAAGTCGGTGACGCAAAAAAGTGCCCTTCGGGCAGACCGGGATGGGGATAATTACTACGATCTTCTGTCTGCTCTGCAAAAATCCATTCGTGGCTCCGACCCGGATGCGGCGGTCCATTACCTAGCCCGGCTTTTGGAGGCGGGTCAGATGCAGTCTGCATGCCGCCGGCTTATGGTCATTGCGGCAGAGGACGTAGGCCTTGCCTATCCCATGATCATTCCCGTTGTCAACGCCTGCGTGGATATGGCACTGAAGCTGGGCATGCCGGAAGCCCGGATCCCCTTGGGTGATGCGGCGGTGCTGATGGCTACTTCTCCCAAGTCCAATTCCGGTCACGTTGCCCTGGATGCGGCACTGGCGGACATCCGAAAGGGCAGGGGCGGCGATTTTCCCCGGCACCTGCAAAATGTCCATGCCGACACCTACACCATGGAGCGGGAGCAGGGGTACAAATACCCCCATGACTACCCCGGTCATTGGGTGCAGCAGCAGTATTTGCCCGATGATCTGACAAGCACCCGGTATTACGAATACGCGGAAAATAAGGTCGAACAGGCTGCCAAACAGTATTGGCAAGCTATAAAAGGTAAGTAATTATGGATATTCGTCTTGGCGATGTTTTGGTAATGAAAAAGCCCCATCCCTGTGGTGAGAAGCGGTGGAAGGTCCTGCGTACCGGCGCGGATTTTCGGTTGAAATGTCTAGGATGCGGACATGAGGTCATGACGCCCCGATTTAAGGCGGAGAAAAACATCCGCAGTGTGGAACGGGAAGAAGCCTGATCACGACAGAAAAAATCTTTACGACAGATTCAAGCGGCAGCTGTGCATATCAGCTGCCGCAATTTTTGTTTCTGTCCGACCCTGTGGGGAAGCAGCCGTGGCATGGGCCGATTCCTGGGGGCGTACTGGGCAGGAGAACTGACCCCTTTTTTACGGGGTCGGGGCTATACTTGGGCTAACCAAACTGACAGGGGGGAAGAGAATGCAGATCCGGGTGCTTGTTGTGATGGCGTTAAGCTTTTTGGTGACGCTGCTGCTATTGTTGGGTGTTGGCCGTATGACACCGGAGCCGATCAATTATCTGCGGATCGCTTTTGGAGCCGTGGTTGCAGCCATGTACGGCGGGATCTGCATGCATGGCGCATTTTCCTTTCTTGGACAGACCCTGTGGCGGCTGCTGAGCATGGGAGTGACGGTCTGCATTGCCTTTGGGTTTGGACGCAGCAGTCTGCGTCGGGGCGTTTTCTATATCCTGCTGCAAATGGCCTTGACCGGAATTTCTGCAGGTATGGCCCGTGGCGGATTGTGGTCTGCAGTCGTGACCGGCGGTATGGTCTGCGTTATGGTGTTCGTGCTGATCCTGGACAGGCCCGGTGTGGTCAGTTATGTTCCGGTGGAGCTTCGGCACCGGGGAAACCGTATTCTTCTGACGGCATTGCGGGATACCGGCAATACCCTCCGGGATCCGGTGACCGGCCAGCAGGTGCTGGTGGTGGGTGCGGAAGTTGCAGGAAAACTGACCGGCCTGACACCTCAGCAGCTTCGCAGCCCCATCGAGGCTATCCAGGAGGCCGACGTGCCGGGCCTGCGGCTGATCCCGTATCGCACCATTGACCGAACCGGTGGGATGCTGTTGGCGATCCGTGTGGCAGATGTAAAGATCGGAAATTGGAAGGGGAGTTCACTTGTGGCCTTCGCCCCGGAGAAATTGGACGAGAATGGCCGCTACCAGGCGTTGACAGGAGGCGCAGCATGAGAAGTAAACTGTATACCTTGCTTGTGAAACTGGGTTTTTTGCGGCAGCAGACCGTCTTTTATATCGGGGGCAACGATGTGCTTCCGCCGCCGCTGAAGGGACAGGAGGAGCAGCAGGCTTTGGAGGCGTTGGAGCAGGGGGATGAGGCGGCAAAGCAAATGCTCATTGAGCGGAATCTGCGACTTGTGGTGTTTATTGCTCGCCGGTTTGAGAATACAGGGGTGAATTTGGAGGACCTGATCTCCATTGGTACCATCGGCCTGATCAAGGCGGTTGGCACCTATCGACGGGATAAAAACATCAAGCTGGCTACCTATGCGTCCCGATGTATCGAGAATGAGATACTGATGCATATCCGTAAGATCTCCAACCAAAAGGCCGAAGTCTCCCTGGACGAGCCGATCAATATGGACTATGACGGCAATGAACTGCTATTGTCGGATATTCTTGGCACAGATGAGGATATGATCCTGCGGCCTTTGGAGGATGATGTGGACCTGTGCTTGCTGCGTCAGGCGGTCCGGGAATTGCCGGACCGGGAGCGGGAGATCATCGTTATGCGCTTTGGCCTGGAGGGGAGGCGGGAACTGACCCAAAAGGAGGTGGCGCAGAAGTTGGGGATCTCCCAGTCCTACATCTCCAGATTGGAAAAACGGATCATGCTGCGCCTGCGCAATGAGATCCTGCGGCAAACCAGCTGTGTGTAAAAAATAGTTGTAAATTATAGAAAGCCTTGTTATAATCGATACAAAATCATATCGATATGCTTTTGTATCGAAAGGAGCGGGCTATGGAACAAAAGGATATTTCAAAATCTGTTTTAAAACGCCTTCCCGGGTATCTTTCCTATTTAAAGAGCATCCCTGAGGATGCAAGCCCCTACATCTCTGCCACAGCGTTGGCCAACGCGCTGGGTATGGGCGATGTGCAGGTACGTAAGGACCTGGCCATGGTCTCTGACGGTGGCCGTCCTAAGATCGGCTATCTGCGAGAGAATCTGATCGAGGATATCAGTCAGTTTTTGGGCTATGACAACACCACCGATGCGGTTTTGATCGGTGCCGGAAAGCTGGGGCAGGCCCTTTGCGGTTACAGCGGTTTCTCTGCCTACGGACTGAATATTTTGGCCGCCTTTGATGCGAAACCGGAGGCGGAGGCGACCAGAGAGGGCACGCCGATCTATCCCATGGAAAATCTTCAGCATTTCTGCAAGACCAACAAGGTTCTCATGGGCATCATCACAGTTCCTGTTCCCCATGCCCAGTCGGTTTGTGACCAGCTGATTCATTGCGGTGTGAAGGCGATCTGGAACTTTGCGCCTACCCACCTGGAGGTCCCACCCCATATTCTTGTCCAGCATGAGAATATGGCCACCTCCCTGGCTGTTCTGTCCATGCACCTGCAGGCGCAGATCAAGGAAAAGAAGTGAGGCGACGGATCATGGAATATAGAGTTCTGGGTAAAACCGGTCTGAAGATCTCCCGTCTTGGCTTTGGCGGAATTCCTATTCAACGCATCGATGCAGAGGGGACCAAGCAGGTTATTGCCCTCCTGCACGATATGGGTGTCAATTACATCGATACAGCCCGCGGATATACGGTCAGCGAGGAATATTTGGGTTATGCTTTGGAGGGTATCCGGCAGGACTTTGTGCTGGCCACTAAGAGTATGGCGAGGACAAAGGAAGCCATGGCCAAGGACATCGATATCAGTCTGAAAAATCTGCGCACGGACTACATCGACCTGTATCAGATCCACAATCCCACACCGGAGGATCTGGAACGCGTCCAGGCACCGGGCGGTGCACTGGAAGCTCTGATGGAAGCGAAATCTGCCGGCAAGATCGGCCACATCGGCATAACCTTACACCCTGTAGACATGTTCGATAAGGCGTTGGAGCTGGATTGGGTGGAGACCGTCATGTTCCCTTATAACATCGTGGAGACCCAAGCTCAGGCACAGATCCGTGCCTGTAGTCGGAAGAATATTGGATTTATTGCCATGAAGCCTCTGGCAGGCGGTGCGATCGAGAATGCTGATCTGGCATTGCGGTTCATCGCGCACAATCCGGATGTATCTGTTGTGATCCCCGGCATGGCCACGGTTGCGGAGGCGGAGCAGAATTTTCGTGCTGTTTGTGATTGCGCACCGCTGTCGGATCAGGAGCAGGAACAGATACAAGCCATCCGTGACAGCCTTGGCACTCAGTTCTGCCGCCGCTGCAATTACTGCGCTCCCTGCAGTGCCGGTATTTCTATCTACAGTATGTTCCTCATGCAGGGCTACCATGACCGCTATGACCTGCAGGAATGGGCAAAGGCCCGGTATCATGCCATGGATAAGAAGGCATCGGACTGCATCGACTGCGGTGTTTGCGAGACCCGCTGTCCTTATTATCTGCCAATCCGTAAAATGCTGAAGAAAGTTCAGAAATTGTTCGGTGAATAACAAAAATCCCCTATTGCGGCACACGCAATGGGGGATTTTCCGGTATTGCCATTGAGAAAAAACTGTTATATAATGACGAAAAGACCCAAACAGAAAGAGGAGACTCCTATGCGGATCAAACGATTTGTTGCCTGGATACTGTGCCTTCTGCTTTGCGTTGCAATGCTTGCCGGTACTGCCACAGCACAGCAGCAGGAATTTGCAGCCGATAAGCAGGCGGTTATGTCCGGTTTGTACGAGGCGGATATTTCTTCTATGCGTGCGGCCATCCGCCAGGGCCTTATCACAAGCCAGGAGCTGACAGCCTATTACTTAGACCGCATTGAGGCCTATAACGGACCCTATAATTGCTTTATTACGGTCTGCGATAACGCCATGGAAGTGGCAAAGCTGCGGGATGCGGCCATCGCCAACGGAACAGGGGAGGGTCTGCTCTTTGGCATCCCCATCGTTATTAAAGATAATATGGATCTTGCAGGCTACCATACCACCAACGGCTATTCCAAGGCTTCCAGCCGCATTGCCAGGAGCAACGCCGATGTGGTCCGGTATCTTCTGGATGAAGGCGCAGTTATCATTGCCAAGACAAATATGAGTACCGCCGCCCAGGATGCCCTTCGCTCATACAGTATTGCGGTGGGTGAGACCAAAAACGCCTACAGCAAAAGCATGTCCGCTGGCGGTTCCTCCGGCGGCTCAGCCGTTGCCACATCGCTGAATTTTGCGGCGGCGGCCCTGGGAACGGATACCAATTCCTCCTTGCGGATGCCTGCAGCCCTGGCTGGCTGCGTGTCTCTGCGTCCCACCTTTGGCCTACTCTCCCGGGATGGGATCGTAAAGCTTAACGGCACCCGGGATACAGCCGGTGCCATTACCCGCACGGTCTACGACCAGGCTCTTATGCTGGATGTGCTGACCTGCGGAAAGTACAGCTATACGGAAAATTTGAATGGAAATGTTCTGGACGGCCTGCGGATCGGTGTGCTGCAGGAGCTGTCCTATGCCACAAGCGAGGACAGCGACCGCACGGATGCGAATATTGACGACCAGGTCGCCAACGCCTTTTCCCGAGCTATCTCCGAATTGGAGTCCTGTGGTGCGGAGGTCGTACCGGTGTCTATGCCGGATATCTTCCGTCTGTCAAACAAATCTATGGTCTCCAACAGTTCTGCGTCGAAGGCAAATCTGTATAGTGCCTTTCAAAGTATGTTGAAGCAGTACGATGTGGCTGCGGTGATCTTTCCTACTTACTTATCCGCGCCTCTGCGCTCCGGTATGGATAAAAACGGCAAGAACTGGAGCGTTTATGAGCAGGTGAACATCAATAATTGCAGAGCCCTTTCCCCGAGCGCCAGCCTCCCGGAAATAACCGTGCCCATTGGCACCCATTCCCGGGGCGCCGGTATCGGCATGGAGATCGCTGCGGCCCGTAATCAGGAGCAGCTGCTGTTGGATATCGCCTATGCCTACACCAGCCGCTATGACCACCGTACCGTACCTGGCGGCGCGCCGGATCAGTACGCCGACAGCCACTTGGGCGATCTGGCAACGTTGGTAGCCAGCTACGAAAAAATCGTCCAGAGCAATGAGACCTTTGCCATCGCCGGCCAAACAGTGGAGCTACCCGATGCTGTACACCCGGCGGAAAACCAGATGCTGGAACTGTCCGAAACGGATATCCTTCAGTACTGGCCCCTTGCGGTTCTGTCGGTGATGCTGATCCTGCTGGCGACGGTTGTGATCCTGCTGATCAAGACTCGCAAACGTGACAGAACGACCACAGTATAATCAACCCCCGGCCAAAAGGATTTGGCCGGGGGCAATATTATTTACCGGGCTTGAAGCTGTCCTTCAGGCTCACGGAACGGTTGAACACCAGGTGGTCCGGTGCGCAGTCTTTGCTGTCGGGGCAGAAATAACCCAGACGCATAAACTGATAGGAAGCCGGTGCTTTGGCATTTTCCAAACTCTTTTCAACCTTACAGCCAGTGAGAACCTCCAGAGAATTGGGGTTCAGACAGGCCAAGAAATCCTTGCCTGCAGCGTCGGGATCGGGATCGTCAAACAGATTGCTGTACTGCCGGACCTCGGCATCTGCGCAGTTGTCCGCATCCACCCAGTGGATGGTGGCACCCTTGACCTTCCGACCGTCGGCAGGATCGCCGCCACGGGATTCGGGGTCGTAGGTCGCCAAAACTTCAACCACATTGCCGTCCTCGTCCTTGACACAGCCGGTGCAGGTGATCAGGTAAGCGCCCTTCAGACGGCACTCCGGTCCATTGGGGTACAGCCGCTTGTACTTGGGAATGGGCTCAGCCAGGAAGTCATCACTTTCGATCCACAGATTCCGGGAGAAGGTGATCTGGCGGGTGCCGGCTTCGGGATCGTTGGGGTTGTTTTCTACCTCAAAGATCTCACTTTGACCCTCGGGATAGTTGGTGATGGTCAGCTTTACAGGCTTCAGCACAGCCATGACCCGCTGTGCGGTCTCGTTTAGATCCTCCCGCAGACAGTATTCCAGGAAGGCGTACTCAATGGTGTTGGGGCTTTTTGCAACGCCGACCCGGTCGCAGAAGTTGCGGATCGCCTTGGGGGTATAACCGCGGCGGCGCAGACCGCAGAGGGTGGGCATCCGGGGATCGTCCCAGCCGGACACATATCCGTTTTCCACAAGAGCTCTGAGCTTGCGCTTGGACAGCACGGTGTGGTCAATGCCCAGTCGGGCAAATTCGATCTGCCGGGGCTGATGGGGAACAGACACATTCTCCACGACCCAGTTGTAAAGGGGCCTGTGATTCTCAAATTCCAGGGAGCATAAACTGTGGGTGATACCCTCCAGGGCGTCCTGGATGGGGTGGGCAAAGTCGTACATCGGGTAGATGCACCACTTGTCGCCCTGACGGTGATGATGCATGTGGCGGATCCGGTAGATCACCGGGTCGCGCATATTAAAGTTACCGGAGGCCAGATCGATCTTGGCCCGGAGGGTGTACTTGTTGTCCTCAAACTCACCGGCCCGCATCCGGGCAAACAGATCCAGGCTCTCCTCGATGGGGCGGTCCCGGTAGGGGGAGGTGGCAGGGGTGTTCAGATCGCCACGCATTTCCTTTGCCTGGTCGGGGGTGAGCTCACAGACGTAGGCCAGTCCCTTCTTGATCAGCTCTACAGCATACTCATAATCCTTCTCAAAGTAATCAGAGCCGTAGTAGAACCGGTCGCCCCAGTCAAAGCCCAGCCAGTGGATATCCTCCTGAATGGCCTCAACAAACTCCACATCCTCCTTGGTGGGGTTGGTGTCGTCCATACGCAGGTTGCACAGGCCACCAAACTTCTCAGCAGTACCAAAATCGATGATCAAGGCCTTGCAGTGTCCGATATGGAGGTAGCCGTTGGGCTCCGGCGGAAACCGGGTGTGGACGGTTTGGCCTTCATAGCGGCCGCCTGCGGCGATATCCTCTTCAATAAATGCATGGATGAAATTCTTGCTCTCGGTGATTTCAGCCATTGTCAGCATCCTCTCTTGTAAAAATTCGGAAATATTATAACCTATTCCAACTGTTTTTGCAACACGAAACCGGAATATTCTCCGGGAAAATATCTGCACAAAATGATATTATGAAATTTGGGAAAACATTTCAGGAAAAATGAAAATTCTTGTTGTCAATTTGCCCGACTTATTATAAAATAGGGGAGGATATGACATGAGGAGGGGTTGGCTTTGTCTGACATCAAATTCAAGAGAATATTACTTAAGGTCAGCGGTGAGGCCCTGGCAGGGGATGCACACCGGGGATTGGATTTTACGGTGATCAATTCTGTCTGCCAGGTGATCCGGAAGTGCCGGGATGCTGGTGTGCAGATCGGCCTTGTGATCGGCGGCGGTAATTTCTGGCGTGGCGTCAAGGACGGCGCGGATAAGATGCAGCGCTCCCACGGCGATGCCATGGGTATGCTAGCCACAGTGATGAATTCCATCGCTGTCGCAGACGCGCTGGAAAAGCACGGCGTGGATGCCCGGGTGCTCAGCGCTGTGGAGATGAATAAATTCTGTGAATACTTTACCCGTGACACGGCAGACCGTTACCTGAATGAGGGTAAGGTCGTGATTTTTGCCGCAGGTACAGGTAACCCCTATTTCTCCACCGATACCGGTGCTGTGCTCCGTGGTGTGGAGATCGAAGCGGATGCTATTTTGATGGCTAAGAATGTGGACGGCATCTACTCTGCCGACCCCAATGTAGATCCGACCGCTGTAAAGTTTGACGAGCTGACTTATGACGAAGTCCTGGCCCGTCACCTAAAGGCAACGGACACCACAGCCATGACCCTGGCTATGGATAACCACATGACCCTGGTGTGCTTTGCCCTGGCTGACCCCGAGAATATTTACCGCGTGGTGTGCGGTGAAAAAATTGGAACAACCGTGAAGGAGGACTAAATCATGAGTGTTGATTTTAGCGATTACAGCAGAAGAATGGAACGCGCCCTGGACCATCTGGCCGAGGAATTTGGCGCTGTCCGCGCTGGCCGCGCAAATGCAAAGGTGCTTGACCGCATCACGGTGGAATACTATGGAAGTGAAACACCGCTCAACGGTGTTGCAACCATTTCCTCTCCTGATGCCCGTACTCTGGTGATCCAGCCCTGGGATACCAGCCTGCTCAAGGAGATCCAAAAGGCCATCCAGTCCAGCGAGCTGGGCATCAACCCCCAGAACGACGGCAAGGTCATTCGTCTGATCTTCCCCCAGCTGACAGAGGAACGCCGTAAGGAGCTGACCAAGCAGGTCAAGAAGTACGCCGAGGAGGCCAAGGTCGCCATGCGGAACATCCGCCGTGACGGCATGGACTACGTGAAGAAGCTCAAGAAGAATTCCGAGATCACAGAGGACGACCAAAAGAAGGCCGAAAAGGATCTGCAGGATCTTCTGGACAAGTATGTCAAGCGTGCCGATGATGCTTTGGCAGCCAAGGAAAAAGAACTGATGGCCATTTAAGGCCTGCAGCATTGGGGGCGTTCGCGCCCCCAATGTGTTATCCTAAGTTTTAGAAAGCGGGTGCTGTGATGGCACAGGAACATACATTACCAATGCCCCGGCATATTGCCATCATTATGGACGGCAATGGCCGGTGGGCAAAAAAGCGGGGCTTACCCCGGACAGCAGGCCATGCTGCCGGTGCGGAGACCTTTCGCAATATTGCCAATTACTGCCGGACCTTAGGCGTGGAATATCTGACGGTTTATGCCTTCTCCACGGAAAACTGGAAACGTTCCGAGGCAGAGATCTCCGGGATCATGAAGCTTTTGGGGAATTATTTGGAGGAGGCCTTGGCGGATATGGAGAAAAACCATGTCCGGTTCAAGTTTTTCGGTGACCTTTCTAGGCTCAGCCCCCGGCTGCAAAAGCTGTGCCGGGATGCAGAATCCCAGTCAGCAGTTTATGGGGATGTGCAGGTGAATTTCTGCCTGAATTACGGTGGCCGGGATGAGATTGTCCGGGCGGCCAGGGCCTTTGCCCGGGATGTGGCTGAGGGCAAGCAAGCACCGGAGGATCTGACAGAGGACATGCTGGCCTCCTACCTGTATTCGGCAGATGTGCCGGATCCGGAGTTGATCATCCGTCCTTCCGGTGAGATGCGGACCAGCAATTTCCTGCTGTGGCAGTCGGCCTATTCCGAGTATGTGTTTATGGATGTTCTGTGGCCGGACTTCGGCCCTGCACAGCTGGACGCGGCAATTTCTGAGTATCACCGGCGTAATCGCCGCTTTGGAGGAGTATAATATGAAGACAAGAATCATTGCAGCTGTTGCGCTGCTGCCTCTGCTGATCTTGCTGGTGGTGCTGGCACCGAAGTTTTGCACAGCCATCCTGTTTGGTCTGATGGCGGCCATCGCCGCTTATGAACTGCTGAAGGGCACGGGCATTGTGCCGGAACTGCGGCTGAATATCTATGCAATGGCATCGGCCTTTTGGTGCTGCCTGTGGTGCGGCTTGAATATTGGTTATGCCTGGCTCTTATTGGGAATACTGGTATTCTGGGTGCTCCTTTTTGCGGAAATGATGATGGGGGGCATGAAGCTGGAATTCCGGAAGGTGGCCGTTTGCATGGTCGCCGGGATCGTCCTGCCTCTGCTGTTTGGTTCCATCGTTCGGATCCACAGCACCGAATACGGCCGCCACTTTATCTTCGTGCCCTTTATTATGGCGTTCCTGTCGGATACCGGCGCTTATTTTGCCGGCTACTTCTTCGGCAAGCACAAGCTTGCTCCGGTCATCAGTCCCAAGAAGACAGTCGAAGGCGTGGTGGGCGGCGTGCTGGGCGCAATGATTGGTATGCTGATCTACTGCCTGGTGCTGCGGCTTGGTTTCTCCTTTAAGGTCAATTACGGTTTTGCACTGATCTACGGTGTGATCGGATCCCTGGGCGCAGTCTTTGGAGACCTGTGCTTCTCGGTCATCAAGCGTCAGACCGGTATTAAGGATTACGGCAATCTGATCCCCGGCCACGGCGGCATTTTGGACCGGTTCGACTCCATGATGGTGGTAGGCCCCCTGGCAGAGGTGCTGCTGCTTCTGCTGCCCATCGCGGTGTAAGCTATGGTGAAGTGTGTCAGTATTTTGGGCTCTACCGGCTCCATTGGCCGTCAAAGCTTGGATATCATCGATCATCTGAATATCCCCGTGGCGGCGCTGACCGCCGGCACCAGCGTGGAGCGCATGGCTCAGCAGTGCCGCAAGTATCGCCCGAAGCTGGCTGTCATGGCCACGCAGACTGCGGCAGAGCAGCTTCGTGCGGCGATCAGCGACCTTCCCACAGAGATCGCCTTCGGCGAGGAGGGACTGATCCGTGCCGCCACAATGCCGGAGGCGGACTGTGTGATCACGGCAGTCGTAGGAATGCTGGGCTTGAAGCCCACCCTGGCTGCCATCCGCGAAAAAAAGCGGATCGGCCTGGCCAACAAGGAAACCTTAGTCTGTGCCGGTGAATTGGTCATGGCTGAGGCAAAAGCCTGCGGTGCCCAGATCATCCCTGTGGACTCGGAGCATTCGGCTATCTTCCAGTGCCTTATGGGCAGCCATGACCGCCGGGAGATCAAAAAACTGATCCTTACATGCTCTGGCGGACCGTTCTTTGGAAAGACCCGGCAGGAACTGGGAACTGTCACCAAGGCTGATGCGTTACGCCATCCCAACTGGAAAATGGGCCCTAAGATCACAGTTGACTGTGCCACCCTTATGAACAAGGGCTTGGAGGTCATCGAGGCCATGCGTCTGTATGACCTGCCCCTGGAGCAGGTGGATGTGGTGATCCACCGGCAGAGCATTGCCCACAGCTTTGTGGAGTTTACCGACGGTGCGGTTATGGCCCAGCTTGGCAGTCCCGATATGCGCCTGCCCATCCAGCTTGCCATGACCTACCCTGCGAGACTTCCTTGCCCGGTAGAGCCCCTGGACTTGACAAAGTGCGGGGAGCTGACCTTCTGCGCCCCGGATTTGGAAGCATTTCCCTGTCTTGCCCTGGCCAGAGCCTGTGCCAAGACCGGCGGAACGACTTGTCCGGTGATGAACGGAGCCAATGAAGAGGCTGTAGCCCTGTTCCTGGAGGACCGGATCGGCTTTTATGACATTTACCGTTTGGTGTCCGAAGCCGTGGACACCGTACCCTTTATCCAAGCACCTACTTTGGAGCAGATCCTGGAGGCTGACCGGCTTGCCCGGGAGGCGGTCAAGAGAATGATTTGAAACGAGGAATTCCATGAGCATCCTTTTCGCGATCCTGCTGTTTAGTTTTTTGATCTTTATTCATGAGCTGGGCCATTTTGTGGCAGCCAAACTGTCAGGTGTCCAGGTCAATGAGTTTTCCATGTTTATGGGCCCCGCCCTTGCCAAATGGAAACGGGGGGAGACCCAGTACAGCATCCGCTGTATTCCCATCGGTGGCTACTGCGCCATGGAAGGTGAGGATGAAGATACGGATAGCCCCCGTTCCTTTCAAAAGGCGGCCTGGTGGAAACGGCTGTGTATTCTGATCGCCGGCTCGTTTATGAACTTTGTGGCAGGTATTTTGATCATTGCCATCGTTCTGTTCTGCCAGCCTGCCTATGCCACGGCACAGATCAACCAAATCGAAGATTGGAGCACCGTCGGAGGACAGAGCGGTCTGCAGGTCGGGGACGAGATCGTGGAATTTAACGATGAGAAGATCCGTATTTACCAGGATTTCACCCTGGCCACCATGAATCTTGCCGACGGAGAATACGATATCGTTGTGGAACGGGACGGCCGGATTGTGGAGCTGGATGACGTTCCTATGTACAGGCAGCTTGTGGCCGACGAGGAAGGAAATGAATCCTACCTTTACGGCGTGAATTTTGGCGTGGAGGAGACGACACTTGCCTCTGTGCCCGGCAGGATCCTGCCAACGGCCATGTACAATGTCCGCCTGGTGATCGAAAGCCTGAAAATGCTGTTGACCGGCAAGGCCAGCATTCAGGACATGGGCGGACCGGTGATCATCGTAAAGATGATGTCCGACGTAGCCCAGACATCCTCCTCTGCGGGGTTCGCCGTCTTAAACCTGCTGTCCCTTGGTGGCTTTATCGCCATCAACCTGGCGGTCATGAATCTGCTTCCAATTCCGGCTTTGGACGGGGGTCGAGTCGTAGGGCTGCTGCTTACCACCGGTATCGAGGCCGTCACAAAAAAGAAGCTCAACCCGAAGTTCGAAGGCTATATCCATGGGGCAGGTATGGTACTCCTGCTTGCTTTTATGGCCTTTATCACTTTTAAGGATATTTTCACCATTTTTAAGGGGTAATACCTATGACAAGACAGATAAAAGTTGGAAATATTCCCATTGGCGGAGGCGCGCCTGTGGCGATCCAGTCCATGCTCAACACCAAGACCACCGATGTAGCCGGCTCTTTGGACCAGATACGAAAGCTGCAGGCAGCCGGCTGTCAGATCGTCCGATTGGCCGTTCCGAATATGGAGGCTGCGGCGGCCTTTGCCCAGATCTGCAAAGAATCGCCCTTGCCTCTGGTGGCGGACATTCACTTTGATTATAAGCTGGCGATCGCGGCGGCCCAGGGTGGTGCGGCTAAGATCCGTATTAACCCCGGCAACATTGGCGGAGAAGATCGGGTCAAGGCCGTAGTTGAAGTGTGCAAAGAGAAAAACATCCCCATCCGCATTGGCGTTAACGGCGGTAGCCTGGATAAAAAGCTGCTGGAAAAATACGGTCACCCCACGGCGGAAGCTCTGGTGGAGAGTGCCTTTGCCCATTTGGCCCTTTTAGAAAAATATGGCTTCTACGATAGCTGTGTCTCTATGAAATCCTCCACCGTACCTACCATGGTAGCTGCCGCCCGGCTGTTTCGCAGCAAGTGCGACTACCCCTTGCACATCGGGGTCACAGAGACCGGTCCTGTCCGCATGGGTCTGATGAAATCAGCTATGGGAATCGGTGCACTTTTATTGGACGGAATCGGTGATACAATCCGTGTAAGCCTGACCGATGACCCTGTGGAGGAGGTCTATGCCGCCAAGGACATTCTGAAGGCAGCGGGCCTACGCAAAGAAGGGGTGAACATCATCTCCTGTCCCACCTGCGGACGTACACAGATCGATCTGATCAGCCTTGTCAACCGGGTTGACGAGGCGCTGAAGGATTGCCAAAAGCCCATCACCGTTGCAGTTATGGGCTGCGTGGTCAACGGACCGGGGGAAGCCCGGGAGGCGGACATAGGCATTGCCGGCGGCGACGGCTGCGGCATGCTGTTTGAGAAAGGACAGCAGGTGGCCAAGTATCCCTATGCGGAACTGCTGCCGGCCCTGCTGAAGAGAATCGAAGAACTTTGAGGAAACTATGGAAAAACCAATTCTGCTGCTGAATATGTTCCCGGATTACCAGCCCCAGGAAGACCTGGGGCAGCTTCTGCTGCAGGCACAGATCCAGTCCGCGAATATTGATCCTGCGACCCGATCCGTATCGGTGCAGATCTCCAATCCCAGCTACATACCCCAACGGATTTTGAAGCAGATCGCTTCCGAGATCGGTGAGATCTACGCACTGGTGTCCTTGAACATAGCGGCAACCTTCCCCCCGGACCAACTGGCCAAAGTGGGGCCGGAGGAGCTGATGGCGCTGTTTGTGGAGGAGAACTCCATGACCATGGGCTCCCTGTCCGGTGCCCAGTGGGACTGGGAGGGAAATGCGCTGACAGTGAAGCTGCCGGGCAACGGCAAGGACGAGCTGGAAAAATGTGCCGGTGCAGTTTGCCGAAAGCTGAAAGAACGCTTCGGCACGGATGTGTCGATCGGTTTTGAAGCAGCCTCCGACCTGGAGGGCAAGGATCTGTTCGCGGCCATGGAGGAAATGCGCCGCCAAGTTCTTGACAACCTACCCACCAATGCACCGGCTGCACCTCAGCCCCAGTCGGCGAAACCTGCGGATGCCATTTTTGGTAAGTCTTTTAAGGGTAAGGCTGTTCCTATGCGTGAGCTGGACCTGGACATGGGCTTCGTGATCGTGGAGGGCCGTGTCTTTAACATTGAAAATAAAGAACTGACCAAGCGCAATGCCTGGGTCATCAACATTGATATTACGGACAATACATCCTCTGTCCGTATCAGCCGCTTTTTGGAAAACAAGGATGCCAAGCCTATCCTGGAAGCAGTCAAGGTGGGCAGCATCCTGAAGGTCCAGGGTAAGCTGATGATCGACAACTACACCAACGAAATGGTGCTCAAGCCAAACGCCATGATGGCCGGCACCATGCCCAAGCGGCAGGATCTGGCTCAGGGCGAAAAGCGGGTGGAGCTGCACCTGCACACGGTCATGAGCAATATGGACGCGCTGACCAATACCAAGGATGCCATCAAGCAGGCAGCGGCATGGGGTCACCGGGCCATTGCTATCACGGACCATGGTTGCGTCCAGTCCTTTACCGATGCACTGCATACGGTGGAAGCCTGGGGCGGCGGTCCCAAGGTTGCCGGAACAGACCAGGAGATCAAGATCCTGTATGGCTGTGAGGGCTACTACATAAACGACGTGGATGACCGTGTCGCCGTCCATGGTACAGCCAATATGCCTCTGACCGGGGAATATGTGGCCTTTGACCTGGAGACAACAGGCCTTTATGCCCGCCGGGACAGGATCATCGAGATCGGTGCAGTCCGTATGCGGGATGGCAGGGAAGTGGACCGGTTCCAGACCTTTGTGGATCCTGGTCAGCCTCTTGAGAAGCGGACCACGGACTTGACCGGTATAACCGACGATATGCTTCGCGGCGCACCTGCTATATCTGAGGCATTGCCCCAATTTCTGAAGTTTGTGGGCGACAGTATTTTGGTGGCCCACAATGCGGATTTCGACACCACATTCATTCAGCGCGCCTGTAAGGAGCAGGGGATTCCCTATACCCTGACATCGGTGGACACATTAACGGTTGCCCAAAATCTCCTTCCAGAGCTGACAAAGTACAACTTGGATGTTCTTGCAAAACACTTTGAGCTGGCTGATTTCAACCATCACCGGGCCGGAGATGACGCGCTGATCTGCGGACATATCATGGCCAAGCTGATCCCCCTGCTGGAGAAGCATGGCGTGTCCGATATCCAGTCTGTCAACCAGGCGATGCTGCCTCTGCGCCCGGCCCACCGCCGCGAGAAGATCCGGTGCGAGCATATCGTGCTCTTTGCCAAGAATCAGACGGGCCTGCGGAATCTCTATCACCTGATCACTGATTCCAATTTGGAGCACTTCAAGAAATTCCCTCGTATTTTCAAATCCGAGCTGATGAAGTACCGGGAAGGCCTCTTGATCGGCTCTGCCTGTGAGAATAACGAGGTGTTCCAGGCGGTCATTGCCGGTAAAAGCGATGAAGAATTGGAGCGGATCGCATCGTTCTACGATTACTTGGAGATCCAGCCCATTTCCAATAACCGCTTTATGCTCTCTCCAAAGAAGGAAGGGGAGGAGCCTATTGCCGCCGATGAGGAGGAGCTGCGTCAGTATAACCGGGATATCGTTGCTCTGGGTGACCGGATGGGCAAGATGGTGGTCGCCACCGGCGACGTTCATTTCCTAAATCCGGAGGATGAGATATTCCGTCATATCCTCCTGGCCACCAAGGGCTTCGATGATTGTGACAAAGAGAATCCTCTTTACTTCCGCACCACCGACCAAATGCTTGAGGAATTTGCGTATTTGGGCGAGGAAAAGGCCAGGGAAGTGGTTATCACCAACCCCAATTACATTACCGATATGTGCGAAACGGTGCGTCCTGTTCCTCATAATCTGTTTGCGCCCTCTATCGAGAATTCCGTCGAGGATCTGAAGGCTCTGGTTTATGGAAAATTCCACCGGCTCTATGGTGAAAATCCCCCGGAACTGATGGTCAAGCGCGTGGAGACTGAGCTCAACGACATCATCAACTGCCACTACGATGTGATCTATATGTCGGCACAGAAGCTGGTGCAGGACTCCCTGGATCACGGCTACCTGGTTGGCTCCCGTGGCTCTGTTGGCTCGTCCATCGTGGCGTATATGTCCGGCATCACGGAGGTTAATTCCTTCCCGCCGCACTATCGCTGCCCGAATCCTAACTGCAAGTACACCACCTTCGATGTACCTCCTGGCTTTGGCTGCGGCGCGGATTTGCCGGATGAGGTGTGCCCCAAGTGTGGCACCCGATTTGAGAAGGACGGCTTCAACATCCCCTTCGAGACGTTCTTGGGCTTCGGCGGCGACAAGGTGCCGGATATCGACCTGAACTTCTCAGGTGAGTACCAGGCCAATGCCCATGCCTACTGTACGGAGTTGTTTGGCCGTTCCCACGTGTTCCGCGCAGGTACAGTCGGCACCGTGGCAGAAAAAACGGCCTTTGGCTATGTGAAGAAGTATATGTCCGAGCGGGGCAGAGCCGTCACCCGTGCCGAGGAGGGCCGTCTTGCAGCCGGCTGTGTGGGCGTGCGTCGTACCACCGGTCAGCACCCCGGTGGCCTGGTGGTCATCCCCCAGGAAAATGAGATCTGGGATTTCTGCCCGGTCCAGCACCCGGCAGATGACCCCAAGTCTGACCAGATCACCACCCATTTTGAATACCACTCCATGGAGGAGAACCTCCTGAAGCTGGACATGCTGGGCCATGATGACCCTACCATGATCCGCATGATGGAGGATATGACCGGGGTGGATGCCAAGCTGATCCCCTTGGACGACAAGGATACCATGTCCATCTTCACATCCTCCAAGGTCCTGGGCTATGTGGACGATCCGATCCACGGACCTACCGGCGGGGTGGGCGTTCCGGAGTTCAACACCCGGTTTACCCGGGGCGTTCTGCTGGACACCATGCCGGAGAAGTTTGACTTTCTGGTCCGGATCTGTGGCTACACCCACGGCACGGATGTGTGGCTGGGCAACGCCAAGGATCTGATCGCATCCAAGACCGCCACCGTGGATCAGACCATCGGTGCACGTGACGATATTATGATCTACTTGATCTCCTGTGGTCTGCCGGAGAAACGGGCCTTCAAGATCATGGAATCGGTCCGTAAGGGCAAGGGCCTGCCCGACGGCGCAGAGGCGGAGATGGTGGAAGCCAATGTGCCCCAGTGGTACATCGACTCCTGTAAAAAGATCAAGTACCTGTTCCCCAAGGCCCACGCTGTGGCCTATGTTATGATGGCCTTCCGGATCGCCTGGTTCAAGGTCAACCATCCCTTGGCGTTTTACGCGGCCTATTTTTACCGCCGAAGCCAAAAGGGTGGCTTTGACGCGGTTTTGATGACCAACGGTATGGAGTCGGTCAAGGCAAATATTAAGGCTATCGATTCTAACGAAAATGCCACCGATAAGGACCAGGATCTGCTGATCACCCTGGAGGTGGTCTACGAGTTTTATCTGCGCGGCCTGGAGTTTTTGCCCATAGATCTGTATAAGAGCCACGCCACCAAATTTCTGATCGAGGACGGCAAGATCCGTCCGCCCTTTGTTGCCATCTCCGGCTTGGGCGAAAATGCCGCCTGGAATCTGATGGAGGGAAGAGAGGGCAGACAGTTCCTTTCTATGGAGGAAGTGGCCATCGCCTGTCCCAAGGTTTCCAAGACCCACATGCAAATGCTTAAGGAGGCCGGCGCCTTCGGCAGTATGCCGGAGACCAACCAGGTCAGCCTGTTCTAAGGAGGTTTTCTCATGCAGGATATCGGAACCCAGTTTCACATTCGCTGTAATCCCGGCGATGTAGGCCGCTATTGCTTCCTGCCCGGGGATCCGGGCCGCTGTGAAGCCATTGCAGCTTATTTTGATGACCCGGTCCATATAGGCATGAACCGGGAGTATAATATCTACACAGGAACGCTCCTGGGAGAGAAGGCCTCCGTTTGCTCCACCGGTATCGGTGGCCCCTCGGCCTCTATTGCTATGGAGGAGCTGACTGCCATCGGCGCGGATACCTTCCTGCGGATCGGCACTTGCGGCGGCGTTGCCATGGATGTGTTGCCTGGCGATATTGTGGTTGCTACCGGTGCCGTTCGCTTTGAGCATACTTCGATGGAGTATGCACCCATTGAATTTCCGGCCGTTCCGGATTTTGATGTTACGGCGGCACTGAAGGCCGCAGGTGCGGACTTAGGCTACCGCACCCACACCGGTGTGGTCCAGTGCAAGGACTCCTTTTACGGCCAGCACGCGCCGGAGAGATCTCCGGTAAGCTGGGAGCTGCTGCAGAAGTGGGAGAGCTGGAGACGGCTGGGCGTCAAGGCCAGCGAGATGGAGTCGGCGGCCCTGTTTGTGGTGGCGGCGGCTTTGGGTGTCCGGTGCGGTAGTTGCTTCCATGTTGTGTGGAATCAGGAGCGGGAAAAGGCGGGCCTTGCCCAGCCGATGACTGAGGATACCACCGGCGCAATTAAAGTGGCCATCGAAGCCATGAAGCGGCTGATCCTGGCGGACAAAGCATAAAAAAGGTGCATCCTTCCGCTTGGAAGGATGCACATATCATTATGTACGCTTTCTCTTAAAGGGAATGGGGATCTGTGCCAGCACCACCGCTATAAACAGCAGGATACAGCCAAGGATCTCCCATTTGGTCATGGTCTCCTGCAGGAAAATAACACCGCACAGTACAGCAAAGACCGCCTCAAGGCTCATGATCAGCGAGGCGGTGGACGGCTCCACATCCCGCTGGCCCAGAATCTGCATGCCATAAGCCGCACCCATGGACAGAATACCTGCATAGGCTATGGATATCCAGTTGCCGCTGATGGCCTGCCAGGTCACATTCTCTGTGGTAAGCGCCACAACGGCGGACAGCAGGGTGCACACCAGCACCTGCACAACATTCAGCCGCAGGGGATCGACTTTGCCTGCATAAATATCCACAAAGGTGATCTGCACCGCAAACATCAGAGCGCACCCGATCAGAAGCAGGTCGCTGATGCTGATGCTGCTTACCCCCACACAGCTCAGAAAATACAGTCCGGCCACTGCCAGCACAACACTGAGGGGGATCATGGCTGAGGGTTTTTTCTTCAAGAAAATGCCAATAATAGGTACGATCACAATATACATGGCGGTGAGGAATGCGGATTTTCCCGCATCGGTGTCGCCGAGGCCCAACTGCTGCAGATTGCAGGCTAAAAACAGCGGTACGCCGCACAGCAGACCGCCCAGCCACAGCTTGCCGTCTGCCCATCGGGAAAAATAGTTTTTTCCATCCTTTTTCTTGCGGTCAAACAGCCAGATCACCGGTAGCAGCACCACCGCACCCAGCAGGCACCTGGACGCCTGAAAAGTAAAAGCGCCAATGCCACCGGATGCCATCCGTTGAAAAATAAAGGTAGAGCCCCATATCATGGTGGCCAGCAGCAGCGTCAAGCTGCCGCGAAGTTGTTTGTTCATTTTTTATCACCGACAGCTACTTTACCACAAGCTGACAGTATTTGCAAGAATCCTTTTTCTGTGTTATACTATCCCAAACACCAGTAAGGAGTTTTTCTTATGGAACGAATCAGAGAACGTGCACAGATCCCGGTGGAAGACACCTGGGCCATTGAGGACCTATATCCCACAGACGGCGACTGGGAACAGGCGCTTGCCACATTGGAGCAGGATACGGCTGCCTTGGCTGCTTTTGCCGGCCACCTTGGCCAATCGGGTCAAAGCCTCTACAATTACCTGCACACCATGGAGCAGACGGATGAAAAGGTGGAACGCCTGGCCCACTACTGTATGCGAAAGGCTGACGAGGACACTCGCAACAGCACCTACCAAGCCATGTCCGGAAAATTCATGACGGCAGCCGTTGCTTTGAGCACAGCCTGCAGCTTTGAAACACCGGAGATCATGACCATCCCCGACGAGACCTTGACGCAGTTTTATGCGCAATGCCCGATGCTTTCCCGGTACCGCCGGTATCTGACGGATCTGCGCCGTCTGCGGGAGCACACTCTGTCACCGAACGAGGAAAAACTGTTGGCATCGGCCGGGGAGATGTCCCAGGCACCGGACAGCATCTACAGCCTCTTTGCTGATGCGGATCTGTCCTTTGCAGACGCGGTGGATTCCCAGGGGAAGGCCCACCCTCTCAGCCAGGGTACTTTTGTGGCCTGCCTGGAAAGCAGTGACCGGGTCCTGCGGCGAAGTGCCTACGAAAACCTTTACCGCAGCTATACCCAGTTTAAGAATACCGCGGCCGGCCTGCTGGATGCCCAAAACAAGCAGCTTAAATTCTTCGCATCTGCCCGAAACTATCCCTCTGCCTTTGATGCGGCGCTGTTCCGGACCAATGTTCCCACCTCGGTCTACTTGAATCTGATCGAAGCAGTTCACCAAAATGCAGACAAGATGCACCGTTATATCCGCCTGAGAAAAAAGCTTTTGGGGTTGGATGAACTGCACTTCTACGACATCTACACGCCTCTTGTCAAGAATGTGGATACCCACATTCCCTTTGCCCAGGCCAAGCAGACGGTCTATGACGCATTGGCACCCTTGGGCGAGGAGTACCGGGCTATCCTAAAGGAGGGATTTGAGAACCGCTGGATCGACGTATACCAAAACCAGGGCAAGCGCAGCGGTGCCTATTCTGCCGGTGCAGCTGTGCACCCCTATGTGCTGCTGAATTATACCGGCACTCTGGACAGTCAGTTCACCTTAGCCCATGAGATGGGTCATGCCCTTCACTCATACCTTTCCAATAAACACCAAAATCCCATCGATTCCAACTATGTGATCTTCGTTGCGGAGGTGGCATCCACCTGTAACGAAGCACTGCTGATGGAACACCTGTTGGCGAAAACTACGGATAAGAAGGAACGGGCCTATCTGATCAACCATTTCCTTGACCAGT
This sequence comes from Faecousia sp., assembly GCA_045588045.1. Classification (GTDB taxonomy): domain Bacteria; phylum Bacillota; class Clostridia; order Oscillospirales; family Oscillospiraceae; genus Faecousia. The sequence goes on along the minus strand of JAZNDJ010000003.1, from coordinate 5,555 downwards.
TCCGGGGCACCATCTACCGGCAGACCATGTTTGCTGAATTTGAGCTGATCATGGGCCGTATGGTTGCCGAAGGAAAGACTCTGACAGCAGACGATCTTTGTCGGGAGTACCGGAAGCTCAATGAGCTTTACTACGGCCCGGACATTGTGGTGGACGATCAGATCGCCATGGAGTGGGCAAGAATACCCCATTTCTACTACAATTACTATGTGTTCCAGTATGCTACCGGCTATGCCGCCGCTATTGCTCTGTCCCGGAGGATCTTGACAGAAGGGGAATCCGCAGTGAAGGATTACCTGGCCTTCCTGTCCGGCGGCAGAACAAAGAGCCCCATCGATCTTTTGAAGGGGGCAGGCGTGGACATGACCACATCCGCCCCGGTAAACGATGCCCTGGGCCTGTTCGGGGCGCTTTTGGACGAAATGGAACAGCTAATGGAGGAACTGTAATGGCCGATATCTTTTTGCCAACCCTGCATACCTTCGCCATGAACAATATTTTCACCGGGTCTTGGGAAAACTTCCGTTTCCGCATCGTACCGACGGTGGTGAAAAACGAGCAGAATCCCAAAGAGGTGGATATGGCCCAAAGCTCCATCCACGCCGAGTTCTGGCACGGCCCGTTTTGCTATGAAAAAAGTACCATGGAAGGGGAGGCTACCTTCCCTATGAGCGAGGAAGGCCGTACTGCCATGAAACAATGGCTGGAATCCAACATCTAAGTCTATTCGGAGCGCGTAGAGGCGATCATTGATCGCCCCTACAAGGTTATACGATGGTGCTTCGGCTTCTGACAACATAAAAAACTGCCATCCTCCGGATGGCAGTTTTTTGTAAATCAGGCCAAATTCAGCTTTTTCTGCATCAGATGCACCGACAGGAAGTATCCGCCCACGGACAGCAGCACCATAACCACACCGGCGATTGTGTAGCCAACAGTCATGGTGGGGATAGGATCGTTACCTGCGATAACAGGCGGCATCATGCTTATCAGCATGATCGAACTGATCACAATACCGGTGACCATTTCAAATGCATAGAGAAAACCGATGCAGCCCAAAACCTTCAATCGCTTGAAAACAGAACAGGCAGTTACCACCGCAGACATGCTCAAATTAACGGAATAAACAGGACTTACAGCAACCACAAACAGCACGGCCAGATTCATACCCCATGGGAACGATTCCGAGGAGGTGGCAACGGAGCTGGAGAAATCTTCCGCAGTTAATTGCGTCACTTCTGACAAACCGCCGAACATCATTAAGCAAAACCCGAACAAGAATACACCGAAGGCGACACCAAGCCAGATCAGCATATTCACAGCAGCGGACAGGAAGTTGCAGTGTGCAGAGACGGGCAGGGTAAAGGTCAGATATCCCCGGTCCGTGAAGCGACTGCCGTAAAAACGGAAGAGTTGAATGTACTGAGCCGCGGCCACATAGATGATAAGACCGAAATAGGCAACATAGAAAAGGAGCATGCAGGGAAATACGATCCATATAGCAGCATCATTGGAGAGGATTTGTTCTGCATTGGTTATAAACAGCCGCAGTGCAACAGCACCCATGCCGCTGACGATCAGGGCAATGCCGCTGAGGATCAGCATCAAAGGCGCACTTGCTTTCAAGTCATGCTTTAAAAGTTTTCCGAACATTTAAACACCTCCCTAAACAGCTCGTCAAGAGATTTACCGGATCGCTCTCTGGCCTCGTCCACGGTGCCGGTCTGCAGGATCTTGCCATGGGACAGGAAAATGTATTCGTCCAGTACCGGCTCCACGTCGGCGATCAGATGGGTGGAGATCACTACCGTGGCTTCGGGATCATAGTTGGTGACGATGGTGTTGAGAATATAATCCCGGGCAGCTGGGTCAACGCCGCCGATAGGCTCATCCAGTAGATACAGCTTTGCCCGACGGGACATGACCAGAACCAACTGCACCTTTTCCTTGTTGCCTTTGGAAAGGGAGCCATAGCGCTGCTTGGGATCGATCCCCAGCTTTGCCAGCATATCTACAGCCCGGGCATAGTCAAAATCTGCGTAAAAGTCCTTAAAATAATTTAGTTGCTGTCGAACGGACTGGCCGTTTGACAGATAGGTCCTGTCCGGCAGATAGGAGACGATGGCCTTTGTCTGCACACCTACCGGCATACCGCAGATCTCAATTTGGCCGGCATTGGCGGTCAGCAGACCGGCGCACAGCTTTAAAAACGTGGTCTTGCCACTGCCGTTAGGGCCCAAAAGACCTACGATCTTACCCTTGGGCAGTGTCAAGTCAAGATTATCCAGTGCAGGCCGATTTCTGCCGTAAGCCTTAGTAACACCGGAGAAAGATAGTACTGTTTCCATATCTATACCTCCTCTTGCTGCACCAGCAACGCGGCAGCTTCCTCCATGCCCAGTCCCAACTCCCGAAAACGGGCGGCTGCGGATTTGATGGCATCGGTGACTGCCTTTTGCCGTATGGCCTCTATGATCGATTGTTCCTCGGTCACAAATTTGCCGAGGGTTCCGCCACTTACCAGCAGACCCTCCTGTTCCAGCTCCGCCATGGCCCGCTGCATGGTGTTGGGGTTGACTTTTGCCGAAATGGCAAGCTCCCGTACAGAGGGTATCCGGCTGCCGGGGGGATACTGGCCCGACAGTACCGCGCTGCGGAACTGTTCCTTGATCTGCAAATAGACAGGGCGGTTGGCGTCAAATTTCCAAAACAAATTGACCACCTCCTTGTATTAATATATTAATACACTACTACAGCACTGTCAAGAAAAACTTTTCTGCGTATATAATTGGGGTTTTCACTTGAAAACTGTTGACAAATCTACCTTTTGTGGTAGAATATTCACGATATGCAAAGGCATCGCGGAAACCAAGCAGCCTGTAGGCACCACAAGCGAGAGGGGAACGGTGAAAGCCCTCTGCCGAACCACTGCAAGCCACTTCCAAGCCGCCCGGGAGGACCGGGACGGGTGCGCCCGTTACAGTGCGTCTAAGATGTCCCATTTGGGATAAATTAGGGTGGTACCGCGATCAGCTTCGCCCCTATGTGTGGGCGGAGTTTAATTTTTTATGGAGGTAATTTCCAATGGCGAAAAAAGCATACGGCGTAAATGAGCTGCGCGAGATGTTCCTAAGCTACTTTGAGAGCAAGGAGCACCTGCGTTTGCCCAGTTTTTCTCTGATCCCTCAGAATGATGCATCCCTGCTGCTGATCAACTCCGGCATGGCCCCCATGAAGCCCTACTTCAAGGGCGAGGTGGAGCCTCCCCGCCGCAGAGTTTGTACCTGTCAGAAGTGCATCCGCACCGGTGACATTGAGAACATTGGTAAGACTGCTCGCCACGGCACCTATTTTGAGATGCTGGGCAACTTCTCCTTCGGCGACTACTTTAAGCACGAGGCCATCGCCTGGAGCTGGGAGTTCTTGACCAAGGTCGTCGGCCTGGAGGAGGATCGGCTGTACCCGTCTATTTATGAAAATGACGAGGAAGCCTTCGAGATCTGGAATAAGGAGATCGGCATTCCTGCGGAGAATATCTTCCGCTTTGGCAAGAAGGACAATTTCTGGGAGCATGGCGCAGGCCCCTGTGGCCCCTGCAGCGAGATCTACTATGACCGTGGCGAGAAGTATGGCTGCGGCAGCCCCGACTGTACTGTCGGCTGTGAGTGTGGCCGCTACATGGAAGTCTGGAACAACGTTTTCTCCCAGTTTGACAACGACGGCAACGGAAACTACGCAGAGCTTGCCCAAAAGAACATCGACACCGGCATGGGTCTGGAGCGACTGGCAGTGGTCTGCCAGGATGTGTACAGCCTCTTTGACGTGGATACCGTTATGAACATCACCAACCATGTCACGGCCATTACCGGCGCTTCCTACGGCCAGAGCACCAAGACCGATGTGAGCCTGCGTGTCATTACCGACCACATCCGCGCATCCACCTTTATGATCGCCGACGGCGTTCAGCCCACCAATGAAGGCCGGGGCTATGTTCTGCGCCGTCTGCTTCGCCGTGCTGCCCGCCACGGAAAGCTGCTGGGTGTCAACAAACCCTTCCTGTACCAGGTGGTGGAGACGGTCATCCACGAGAACGAAAACCACTACACCTACCTCCGAGAGCGTGCAGAGCACATCATCCGCGTTGTCCGCAACGAGGAGGAGAATTTTGCCCGCACGATCGATACCGGTATGCGGATCTTCAGTGAGAAGCTTGCCGCCCATAAGGAAAAGGGCGAGACGGTGTTCTCCGGCGATGACGCATTCCTGCTGTCCGATACCTACGGTTTCCCCGTGGATCTGACGGTGGAAATGGTGGAGGACGAGGGCATGACCCTGGACATGGACCGGTTTACTGCCTGCCGCGAGGAGCAGCGGATCCGTGCCCGGGAGGCTCGGAAGGCCTTGGGTGACCTGGGTTGGGCCGGCATTGACTTTGGCTCTGATGTTACGGCTACCGATTTTGTCGGCTACGATGTGAATAACTGCGAGGCCACCGTGGTGGCTGTCTGCGTTGGGGAGGAAGTGACCGGCTCTATCACCGGTGGTGAAAAGGGCGTTGTTGTCCTGAACAAGACCCCCTTCTATGCAGAAATGGGCGGCCAGGCCGCCGACCACGGCGTACTGCTTTTGGGCGATGGCCGCTTTGAGGTCACCGATGTGCAGAAGGATAAGGGCGGCAGATACCTCCACAACGGCTTTATGCGCAGCGGCACGATTAAGACCGATGACCAAGTCCTGGCCTCCATTGATGTAGAGCGGCGCAAGGCGATCATGCGTGCCCACTCCGCCACCCACCTGCTGCAGAAGGCTCTGAAGAGTGTCCTGGGCGACCATGTCCACCAGGCCGGCTCTCTGGTGGAGCCGGACCGTCTCCGCTTTGACTTCAGCCACTATTCCGCTGTGACATCCGAGGAACTGGCAAAGATCGACGCCATGGTGCAGGCCGCCGTTTTGGAGGGCTACGGCATCGATGTCCGTGAAATGCCTATTGACGAGGCCAAGGCAATGGGTGCTATGGCTCTGTTCAGCGAGAAGTACGGCGATACTGTCCGTGTTGTCAACATGGGCAATTACTCCATCGAACTGTGTGGCGGTACCCACCTGGACAATACTGCCAAGATCGGCCCGTTCCGTATTGAGAGTGAGGGTTCTGTGGCTTCCGGTGTCCGCCGTATCGAGGCCATTACCGGCAAGGCATGTCTGGCTGAGATGGAACTGTCCCGCCAGCGTGTTTACGATGCCTGCGCCATTCTGAAGACCAAGCCTGCAGAGCTGGCCGCAAAGCTGGAGAGTCAGGTTGAGGAGATTAAGAACCTGAAGAAGTCCATTGAGACCTTCAAGGCCCGTGAGACAGCCGGTGAAGTGGATCGCTTCTTGTTTGGCGCTCACGAGATCAGCGGTATGCGTGTGATCACCGCCAATATCCCCGGTGCGGATGCCGGTAAGCTCCGCCAGATGGGTGATACCCTGCGGGATAAGGCTGAGAATGTTGTTGCAGTGCTGTCCTCTGTCAACGGTGACAAGATTACTTTCCTGGCAGTCTGCGGCAAGGTAGC
>JAZNDJ010000002.1:0-12039 GCA_045588045.1 Faecousia sp. | reverse complement strand
CAACCAGCAACGGGCGCTTACCCTGTTTTTTGAACAGGCCTGCCAGCTTTGCGCCGTTGGTGGTTTTACCGGCGCCCTGCAGACCGACCAGCATAACAATCGTGGGCGGCTGAGAGGCCATGTAAATTTTTTGATTTTCGCTGCCCATCAGAGCAGTCAGCTCTTCATTGACGATCTTGACGATCATCTGCGCCGGGCTCAGTGCTTCCAAAACGTCCGCACCGACACAGCGCTCTGTAACGGATTTGGTGAAATCCTTGACAACCTTATAGCTTACGTCCGCTTCCAAAAGTGCCATACGGATCTCCCGCATAGCCTCTTTTACGTCGGATTCCTTCAGACGGCCTTTGCCTCTAAGCTTTTTGAAGGCGGCAGAAATTTTCTCGGTTAATCCTTCAAATGCCATTATAACTCCTCAAGTTCCTGTGCTGTTGCAACGATGGTCTGAACCAGCTTCGACACACGGGCATCCGAATGTCCCTGCAATTCCTGTGCTGCGCTCAGGATCGTCTGGATCCCTTTGCGGCACTGCAGATCCCGGCGGACCAGGCCGGTCTTTTCTTCCATATTTCGCAGCAACGCCTCTGCCCTGCTTAAATTATCGTGAACGCCCTGACGGCTGACCTGCAGCTCATCGGCGATCTCAGCAAGGGAAAGATCCTGGTTGTACCGGAGGTCGAAACACATACGCTGACGTTCCGTCAGAAGATCGCCGTAGTAATCAAACAACAGCGTCATTTCCAATGCGTCCATAGGTACCTCCTGTCAAGGTGTTTTCCTTTACACCTCGCATATCATACAACAGGCCGTTGTATTTGTCAAGTATTTTTCCTTGACAGTTTCAAATAATTTTGTACCAATCGCTGATTTTCGCTTCTTCCTCGAAGCCCAGTCGGTGATAAAGCTTTCCGGCCGGTTCGTTGGTGCTCGCCACCGTCAGGGCCACCTTGTCGCCTGTGAGGTTGCGGCAAAGTGCCAGAAAAACGTCCTGTCCGGCTCCGGACACCACAGAGGCCACCGCTTCAATCGTATCGTCCGCAGCGACCCCAATTCCAAGGAGCTGTTCATTCCGATACACAAAAAAGCTGCTTCCTTGCCGGAGAAATTGTCGGCTTCTATGCTGCGTCATATATGCGGCGTTGGGTACGTGCAGCATCTTCTCATTATAGATCCTGCGCCACTGTTCAAGGGTCTGCTGCTGCACCGGAACAGAAATCGCATCTGTTTGGGGCAGATCTTCCCTGTTCATACGCAAGCTCAGCAAGGTGGTATAGTGCGGATAGGTCTCCAGGATCTTGTTACCTGTGGCATATACGTGCACCGCACCGGCGGCAGTACAGAACGCTACACATTCGTCCAGCAGTTTGATCGGGTCGGCTGTATCCTGGAGCTTAACGTATGCTTCGCCGGTATAGGCGACCTTATTTAAGAACAGGGACGCGACACCTGCCTGCGTCGTAAAAATCGGAATATCCTGCATCTTGCCATCTCCTTTTCTTTAAAATATCACATTCTTGTTCACCTGTCTACGATTTTAGCATCCTACATCAGCGCCCATCCAGCAAAACGGATTGTAAATCCTAGCCAATTTTTGCTTTCGACTTGATTTTATTCTAAAAATGTGTATAATCAAGCCATACTTACGTGAAAGGAGGCGCAAATCATGAAGAAAATCATCTGCAAGAAGGAATACGACACCGAGACCGCAACGCTGATCAAGAAGTATACATACAGTTATTTCGGCGATCCTGCCGGTTACGAGGAGCTTCTGTATCAGACCCCCGGTGGACTGTACTTCCTGTATGTGCATGGCGGTGAGAACTCCCCCTATCCCACTGAGGATATCCAGCGTCTCGCCAAGACCAAGGTCAACGCCTGGATCGATACCCACTAATGATCAAGACCTGGGAGGCTGTATTACAGCCTCCCTTTTCTTGACAGATGTGATATGCTAAATATAGATATTGATTAGGCGGTGTTCTATGAAGAAGGTAACGGCTTTGCTGCTTTCAATCTTAATTTTATTATTCCTTTGCAGCTGCGGCAATCAACCGGAGACTGCCACCATTGCAGCCACAACACTGCCTGTATATGAGTTTACAGTGCGGCTTTGTCAGGGCACGGATATCCAGGTCCTTCGCCTTGTGGCAGAGGATGTGTCCTGCCTCCACGACTACACCCTTCATATCTCCCAAATGCAGGCCATTGAATCTGCCCAGGCGGTCGTTCTGTCAGGTGCGGAACTGGAAAGCTTTCTGGACGATGCACTGGTCAGTGCAAACAAGTGCATTGATGCGTCGGAGAATGTCCCACTTTTGTGTGCCCTTGATTCCGATAGCCATGCGCATGACCATGGCCATGAAGGACATTACCACACCCACGATCCCCACATCTGGCTCTCCACCGACAATGCCAAAATTATGGCAGAAAATATCTGCAACGGATTAGCAGAATTATTCCCCCAATATAACAGCCAGTTCACCGGGAATCTTTCCGGTCTGTTAGTTGACCTGTCGCAACTGGAAGCCTATGCCAGCGAGCAGTTGCGTACCCTGTCCTGTCGGGAGATCATCACCTTCCATGACGGCTTTGCCTACATGGCCGAGGCCTGGGATCTGACGGTCCTGCGTGCGATCGAGGAGGAATCCGGTGGTGAGGCTTCTGCTGCTGAGCTGATCGAGATCTGCCGCATGATCGAAGCACATCAGCTGCCGGCTGTTTTTACCGAGAAGAGCGGCAGCACTGCTGCTGCGGCAGTGATCGCAAGGGAAATGGATATCGGCGTGTATTCCCTGGACATGGCGATGTCCGGTAACAGCTACTTCGAGGCTATGTATCACAATATTGACACCCTAAAGGAGGCATTGGAATGAACATCGGCACACACGGCGGCACCTGCGGCCATTCCTGCTGCCTGCGGGTACAGGGTCTGTCTGTTAAGATCAGCACGGAGGTCATCCTTTCCGGGATCGATCTGCATGTGCATTGCGGCGAGCTGGTGGCTTTGATTGGTCCCAACGGTGCAGGAAAAAGCACCCTACTGAAAGCCATTCTTGGCCAGCAGACCTATGACGGTGTAATCTCCTTTTCTGCCCCAGGTCAGCGCAGCCGCAAGCTGAAGATCGGCTACGTTCCTCAAAGCCCTACCTTTGATCCCGGCGACCCGCTGACCGTGGCGGATCTTTTCGACTGCTGTATGAGTAAGCGACCGGTCTTCCTGGGCACTTCAAAGGCTATGCATACGCGCATCCTGGACTGTTTGTCCAGAGTCCATGGAGAAGATCTTGTCAACAAGCGGGTCGGAACGCTATCCGGCGGCGAGCTGCAGCGTGTCCTTTTGGCACTGGCGCTGGAGCCACTGCCAAACATCCTTATTTTGGATGAACCCCTATCCGGCGTGGACGTGGAGGGAATGGAAACGTTGATGGATATGCTTGACGAGATTCGCCACACCTACGACCTATCTATTCTGATGACGACCCACGACTTTTCCATGCTGCCCGCGTATGCAGACCAGGTGGTGCTGATCGACCGTACGGTCCGTTGCCAGGGCAAACCTGTGGCTGTTCTGGCATCCGATGCCTTCCGAGAGGTCTTTCACAGAAAAGGAGGGCTTTGAGATGGGTATTTGGTATGGGCTTTGGGATCTGCTTCCCTTTGAGATGCTTCATTGGGACTTTATGAAAAACGCGCTGCTGGCAGTTTTGCTGATGGCACCGCTGTTTGGTCTGTGCTCCACAATGATCGTAACCGGAAAAATGAGTTTCTTTTCCGATGCGCTGGGTCACTCCGCCTTCACCGGCATCGCCATCGGCTGTGTCTGCGGCATTGCTGCACCTGCATGTGCGGCTGTTCTCTTTTCCGTGGGCTTTGCTCTGCTGTTTTCCCTTGTCCGCAGCAAAAGCAATCATGCCGCCGATACACTCATTGGCGTGTTTTCCAGCACTGCCGTTGCTTTGGGTATCTTTATTGCGACGCTCAATGGCGGAAGCTTCACAAAATACAACCGCTACCTGATCGGTGATATCCTCTCTGTCACAAAAACAGAGATCCTGCTGCTGGCGATTGTACTGGTTTGCGTGGTCGTCTACTGGATCGTTGCCGCAAATAAGCTGATGCTTTCCGCGGTGCACCCTCAGCTCGCATCCTCCAGAGGTGTTCGCGTACATCTGAACCAAACTGTATTTACTGTGGCGATCGCGGTTGTGGTGACCCTATCCATCTCATGGGTCGGGCTTTTGATCCTCAACTCTTTGCTGATCCTGCCCGGGGCGGCTGCCAGAAATATCTCGAAGAATCTGAAGCAGTATCACCTGTATTCCGTCCTGATCGCGCTGCTGGCATCGATTATGGGCCTTTGCATTTCCTATTACCTGGGTGCTTCCTCCGGGGCAGCTATTTCACTTGTGCTGGCCCTGGCGTTTGCCCTGTCGTTGCTGGGTAGAAAGGCAGGAAAGTAACATGGATTCTGTATCTATGCAATTTATTGCCCGGATAAAAAGCGATTTCCCGACAAAATTCGGCATTCCCCGTCAGAGCGGTTTGGTGGAACAGCTGCGGGCTACGATCATTTTCGAGCCGAAATTTCGCAACGACGATGCCCTGCGGGGATTGGAGGATTTTTCCCACCTGTGGCTGATCTGGCAATTTTCAGAAGCTGTACGCAGCGACTGGTCACCTACGGTACGTCCCCCAAGATTGGGTGGAAACACACGTATGGGCGTGTTTGCAACCCGCTCCCCTTTCCGCCCAAATGCCATCGGTCTTTCCTGTGTGAAGCTGCTGGGGATCGAGAAAACAGAAGAATACGGTACTGTGATCCATGTAGGCGGTGCTGACCTGATGGACGGCACACCGATCTTTGATATTAAACCTTACATCCCCTATAGCGATGCGATCCCAGATGCCCTCGGGGGCTTCACCGCGACCGCGAAGGATTATATTTTGGATGTGAATTTCCCTGCGTCGCTGCTGAACAACATCCCGCCACAGAAACGCGATGCTGTTCTGGCGGTGCTCTCCCATGATCCGCGGCCGTCCTATCAACAAAACACCAAGCGCACTTACGGACTGGCCTTTGCCGGGTTTGATATTCGCTTCTATGTGGATGGCAATACCCTTCATGTGACCCAGGTAGAGCCTTTGGAAAGGAGATAATTATGAACATACTGATCTGCAATGTAGGAAGCACTTCCCTAAAATATCAGCTTTTCGATATGGACCGGAACGAGTCAGTTTTGGCCTCCGGCGGAGCCGAACGTGTTGGAGCCGCAAAAAGCCTGTTTTACCACAAGAATGCCAAATCGGGGCATACGGTTCGCAAGGATGACGTCTTCCCCACTCACGGCGAGGCCATCAGCGCTATGCTGGCGCATTTGCTGGATGGGTGTATCGACTCTATGGCCGACATCTCCTGTGTCGGTTTTAAGGTCGTCCATGCAAAAGGGGTCACCGGCGTGCAGTATTTGACCGAGGATGTACTGCAGGCAATGGCTAACTTTAATTCTGTGGCACCAGCCCACAATCCGCCGTACATCGCAGCCATCCGTCAATTCCGGGCACTCATGCCGGAAACGCCGCTGATCGGATCTTTTGAGACGGCATTCCACGCGAATATGCCCGCGGAAGCATATCTGTATCCCATTCCCCTTGAACTAAGCAAACAGCATGCTATCCGCCGCTACGGCTTCCACGGCGCATCCCTGGAATACCTCTCTACATGGACCGCTGAGAAAATGGGGCGGAAGGATCTGAAGCTTGTTTGCTGCCATCTGGGCGGCAGTGGCAGTCTCTGTGCCGTGAAGAACGGCATCAGCATTGACACCACTATGGGCATGGGTCTGCAATGCGGCGTGCTGCAAAATAACCGTATCGGCGACATGGACCCCTATATCATATTCCACCTTGTGGAGGAATGTGGTATGGAGCTTGGTGATGTGAAGACCATGCTCCAGACTAAGAGCGGACTTTACGGTATGTCCGGTGGTATTTCCAACGATCTTCGTGATATCCAGGAAGCCGCTGACCAGGGCAATGAGGATTGCAAAAATGCCGTAAAGGCATACGCCTACGGCATTAAGAAGTATATCGGCGCTTACGCCGCCGCTATGGGCGGTGTGGATGCCATCGTGTTTGGCGGCGGTATTGGCCGCAACAGCGCGTCTGTACGGGCTATGGCGCTGGACGGTCTGGAATTCCTGGGTGTGGAGCTGGACAGCGGCAAGAACGCCAGACCCTCGGGCGGAGATGATGTTTCCAAGGATGGCAGTTCTGTCCGGGTGTTTGTTGTGGATACCAATGAGGAGATCATCGTCGCGAGAAAAGCAAGAGATCTTTTAATGAAATCATAAAATTTGCCGGGTGTGCAGTTACCTGCACACCCGGCTCTTTTTTACTTAAAATATTTGACTGCAGCCTCGAACATACGGATATCGTAGTTTCCGGGTACATTCTTGTACAGGCCGTTGCCGATACGCTCGCTATGGCCCATTTTGCCGAACACTCTGCCGTCGGGGGAAGTGATGCCCTCGATGGCAAAGATGGAACCATTGGGGTTAAAGCGGACATCAGCCGTAGCATTGCCCTCCAGGTCAACATACTGAGTCGCAACCTGGCCGTTGGCGATCAACTGCCGGGCCAGCTCCTCCGATGCGTGGAAGCGGCCCTCGCCGTGGGAAATGGCCACATTATACACATCGCCTACCTTGGTGTTTGCCAGCCAGGGAGAGTTGTTGGATGCAACCCTTGTCCGCACGATGCGGCTCTGGTGGCGACCAATGACGTTATACGTCAAGGTGGGGCAATTCTCATCCGTGTCGATGATCTTGCCGTAGGGCACCAGTCCAAGCTTCACAAGGGCCTGGAAGCCGTTACAGATGCCACACATCAGTCCGTCCCGCTGTTCCAGAAGTCTTGTGACCTCATCCTTGATCGCGCCGTTACGGAAGAACGCGGTAATGAACTTACCGGAACCGTCCGGCTCGTCACCGCCGGAGAAACCGCCGGGGATAAAGATGATCTGACTGTCCTTAATCTTTTCAGCAAAGGAATCCACACTACGGGAGATGGCATCTGCGGTCATATTCTTGACCACGAAGATCTCCGGCTCAGCACCGGCATCTGCAACCGCACGGGCAGAATCGTATTCGCAGTTTGTGCCGGGGAACACCGGGATCAGCACCTTGGGCTTTGCAACCTTGATTGCAGGGGCGACCCGGGGCTTTTCGGGAGTGCTGACCGTTTCGATCGGTGTCTTGGCATCGGGGATATTGCAGGAATACACAGATTCCAGCTTATCCTCATAGGCCTTCTGCAGCGCCTCAACGCAGACAGTTTCTGTGCCATAAGTAAACTTGCCGTCGTTGGTAATTTCGCCTACAAGCGTGCCAACCGTCTCACCGGCCATTTCCAGCACAAAGCTGCCGTAACCGTAGCCAAACAGGTCTGCAACCGGAATATCCACAAACCGGAAGCCGTAGCCATTGCCGTAGGCCATCTTCATGACAGCCTCCGCAATTCCGCCCAGGCCAAGGGTGTAGGCACTGACAGCCTTTCCACTACGCAGCAGGTCAGTCACCTGCCCAAAGGTCTGCAGGAGAGATTCTGTCACAGGCAGGCCGTTTTCGTCGCAGGCAGGCTGCAGCAGGCAGACCTTGTGTCCGGGAGCCTTGAATTCATTGGAAACGATATTGCCGATCTTATCGGTAGTTACCGCGAAGGACACCAAGGTAGGCGGCACATCAATATTCTCAAAGGTACCGGACATAGAATCCTTGCCGCCGATAGCAGCGATCTTCAGATCCATCTGTGCCTTGAATGCACCCAGCAATGCTGCGGTGGGCTGGCCCCAACGCTTTGCATCCTTGCCGACCCGGAGGAAATACTCCTGGAAGGTCAAGTACACGTCATCAAAGCTGGCACCGGTTGCGATCAGCTTGGAAACAGATTCCACAACTGCCAGGTATGCACCGTGGTAGGGGCTCTTTTCTGTGATGAAGGGGTTGTAGCCCCAGCTCATAACAGAGCAGTCATCGGTATGACCCTTCTCAAGGCTGATCTTATGGGCCATTGCCTGGATCGGCGTTTGCTGGTGCTTTCCGCCGAAGGGCATCAGCACCGTGCCTGCGCCGATGGTCGCATCAAACCGCTCGGAAAGGCCACGCTTAGAGCAGGTATTCAGATCGGTGGCGATCCTTTGCATATTATCGGTGAAGCTACCGGTGATCACAGGCGCGTAATCCGCAGGTGCTGCGATCTGCACATCCACATGCTTCTCTGCGCCGTTGGAGTTCAGGAACTCCCGGTTAATGTCGCAAATTGTCTGGCCGTTCCAGAACATCTTCAGACGGGCTTCCTCGGTGACGGTAGCCACAACGGTAGCTTCCAGATTTTCTTGGTCAGCCAGTTCCATGAAGCGGTCCACATTTTCAGCGGCAACAACAATTGCCATACGCTCCTGGGATTCGGAGATAGCCAATTCAGTACCATCCAGGCCCTCGTATTTCTTGGGCACCTTGTTCAGATCGATCTCCAAGCCGTCAGCAAGCTCACCGATCGCAACGGAAACACCGCCTGCACCAAAGTCATTGCACCGCTTGATCATGACGGCTGCTTCGCCATTACGGAACAGTCTTTGCAGTTTCCGCTCCTCCGGAGCATTACCCTTCTGGACCTCCGCACCACAGGTGCCAAGAGATTCAACGGTATGGCTCTTGGAAGAGCCGGTAGCGCCGCCACAGCCATCACGACCGGTCTTGCCGCCCAGCAGGATCACCTTATCGCCGGGCATGGGGAAATCGGGCTTGGAATGGTCCTCATGGACTGCACCAATGACCGCACCGATCTCCATCCGCTTTGCTGCGTAGCCGGGGTGATACAGCTCGTCCACCATGCCGGTGGCCAAGCCGATCTGGTTGCCGTAGGAGGAATAACCGGCGGCAGCCGTGGTCACGATCTTACGCTGGGGCAACTTGCCCTGAATGGTCTCGTTGACCGGCTTCAGCGGGTCTGCCGCGCCGGTAACACGCATCGCCGCATACACATAAGCGCGACTTGCCAGCGGGTCACGGATGGCACCGCCGATACAGGTAGCGGCACCGCCAAAGGGCTCGATCTCAGTGGGATGATTGTGGGTCTCGTTCTTAAACAGCAACAACCAGGGCTGCTCCTCGCCGTCCACCGTCACAGTCATGCGAACGGTGCAGGCATTGATCTCCTCGGACTCATAGAGCTTATCCAAAAAGCCGTTCTTCCGCAGATACTTACCGGCCAGGGTGCCAATGTCCATCAGATTGATGGGCTTGGTACGGCCCAGCGCCTTGCGGGTCTGCAAATATTCGTCGTAGGCAGCCTGCAGCAGCGCATCCTCAAACACCACGTGATCGATGGTGGTATTGAAGGTGGTATGACGGCAGTGGTCAGACCAGTATGTATCGATCATACGGATCTCAGTAATGGTGGGATCCCGGTCTTCCGTCTTGAAATATGCCTGGCAGAAGGTAATGTCGTCCAGGTCCATAGCCAGCCCCAAGTCCTTGACCATCTGCGCAAGGCCATCCCGGTCCAGCTTCAGGAAGCCGGTAACGGTAGCAACAGATTCCGGGATCGTGACCTCCATCTGGAGTGTTTCGGGCATGGCAAGGCTTGCCTCCCGGCACTCAACCGGGTTGATCACGTGCTTCCGGATGGCTGCGATTTCCGCATCCGTCAGCTGGCCCTCCAAAATATAGACCTTTGCAGTACGGACCAACGGACGTTCGCCCTGGGACAAGATCTGGATACACTGGGCAGCAGAATCCGCTCTCTGATCAAACTGACCGGGCAGCGGTTCCACAGCAAACACGACAGAGCCGGTGGGAACTTCATAGGAGACGTTATCCACCTGAGGCTCGGAAAACACCGTGTTCACCGCGTAGGAAAACAGCGCCTCGTCGATCCGTTCAACATCGTAGCGATTCAACACACGCACGGAGGACAGACCCTTAATCTGCAGGAAATCCTTGACCTCTTTCAGCAGGCTGTCTGCTTCATGGGTCTGCCCTGCTTTTTTCTCAACATATACACGATATACCATAGTGGGCAACCTCCTTACTTATATGCGGCCAACGCCCGCTGACCAATATCCGATCGGCGGTATGCCTTCTCAAACTGAACACCATCGGCCAAACGGTATGCCTCCCGGATCGCCTCCTCCAAGGATTGGGCAACGGCAGTCGTACCGGCAACACGGCCACCGGAGGTTACCAGCTTGGCACCGTCCAGCTTGGCACCGGCCACATAAGTATGTGTCTCTGCTTCCGCAGTCATGGTGATGGCAAAGCCCTTCTCATAGCTCAAAGGATAGCCGGCAGAGGCTGTCACCACACAGCAAGCAAACTTGTCGGAGAATTTGACCTCGGTTTCGGCCAGTGTGCCGTTGGTGGTGGCCTGCATGACCGTCAGCAGGTCACTTTCCATAAGCGGCAGAACTACCTGAGTCTCCGGATCGCCAAAGCGGCAGTTATACTCGATAACCTTAGGGCCATTAGGTGTCACCATCAAGCCGAAATACAGGCAGCCCTTAAAGGTGCGGCCCTCCGCATTCATAGCATGGATGGTAGGCAGGAAGATAGTTTCCATGCATACCTGTGCAATTTCTGCGGTGTAGTATGGATTGGGTGCAACTGTGCCCATGCCACCGGTATTCAGGCCGGTGTCGTTATCCCCTGCCCGCTTATGGTCCATGGAGGATACCATAGGTTTGACCACATTACCGTCGGTAAATGCCAAAACAGAAACCTCCGGACCGGTCAGGAACTCCTCCACAACAACGGTAGAGCCGGACTTGCCGAATTTGGCATTTGCCATCATATCCGTAACGGCCTCAATAGCCTCCTGGCGGCTTTGGGCGATGATCACGCCCTTGCCAAGCGCCAAACCATCAGCTTTGATGACCGTGGGGATGGGGCAGGTTTTCACATAGTCCAGAGCCTTATCGATCTCGGTGAAGATCTCATAGGCGGCGGTGGGGATGCCGTACTTCTTCATCAGGTCCTTGGAAAAGGCCTTGCTACCCTCAATGATCGCAGCATTGGCCGTAGGGCCAAAGCAAGGGATCCCGATGGCATTGAGCCGATCAACACAGCCCAAAACCAGAGGGTCATCCGGCGCAACGACAGCATAATCAATAGCATTTTCCTTCGCAAAAGCAACGATTCCGTCCAGGTCCGTTGCGCCAATATTGACGCAGGTGGCATCCTTTGCCATGCCGCCATTACCGGGCAAAGCAAAAATCTCAGAGATCTGCTTATTTTCCTTCAGTTTCTTGATGATGGTGTGCTCACGGCCACCACCACCAACAACCATAATTTTCATCCTATTCCCTCCATTAATGGTGGAACAAACGCATACCGGTAAATGCCATGGTAATACCGCGCTTATTGCACTCTTCGATGACCAGGTCGTCACGGATAGAGCCGCCGGGCTCGGCAATGTACTTAACGCCGGATGCGGCAGCGCGTTTAATGTTGTCGCTGAAGGGGAAGAATGCATCAGAGCCCAGGGCCACATTCTGACGGCTGGCCAGCCATGCCTTCTTATCTTCCTCGGTCAAGCGCTCAGGTTGTGCGGTGAAGTAGTTCTGCCAAATGCCATCGGCACAGACATCTTCTTCGTTGCCATTGATGTAGCCGTCGATGACATTGTCACGGTTGGGACGGCCCAGGTCCTCGCGGAAAGGCAGGTTCAGAGTCTTGGGATGCTGACGCAGAAACCAGGTATCTGCCTTGGTACCGGCAAGACGGGTGCAGTGGATCCGGGACTGCTGGCCGGCGCCGACACCGATCGCCTGACCGTCCACGGCAAAGCAGACAGAGTTGGACTGGGTGTACTTGAGGGTAATCAGCGCAACGATCAGGTCGATCTTTGCGTCCTGAGGAAGCTCCTTATTCTCTGTGACGATATTCTACAAAAGTTCCTCGTCGATCTTGAAGTTATTACGGCCCTGCTGGAAGGTGATGCCGTAGACCTGCTTGTGCTCAGCCTCAGCAGGTACATAGTTGG
>JAZNDJ010000001.1:0-13179 GCA_045588045.1 Faecousia sp. | reverse complement strand
TAGATGGCCGTCAGGACGGCCTCCAGATATTCCGGGGGATCTTGGGATAGGGGTACGGTGTGGGCCACTTCCATGGCAGGCTCGGTGATGGTGCCGGTCTTATCCACACACAGCACATCCACCCGGGCCAGGGTCTCGATACAGTTCATGTCCTGCACCAGCACCCGGCGGCGGGTCAGCTTCAAAGAGGAGACCGCCAGAGCCACGCTGGTCAGCAGGTACAGTCCCTCAGGGATCATGCCCACAAGGGCAGCCACCGTGACCTCCACACTGGTCTGCAGGGTGTGCTCCGGTAGCCGAAGCTGGCTGAAAAACAACAGAAGCCCCACAGGGATCAGGGCAAAGCCGATGAAGCGGATCAGCTTGTCCAGAGAGCGCATCATCTCGGATTTTGCGGCGGTGGGGTCTTTTTTTGCCTCGGCGGCCAGCTTGGCGGCGAAGGCGTCGTTGCCCACCTGGGTCAGCCGGAACCGGCCTGTTCCTGCTACCACAAAGCTGCCGGAGAGGAGCTGGTCGCCGGGATTTTTCACCACCGGATCGGCCTCGCCGGTGAGCAGGGCTTCATTTACCAGCAGCTGCCCCACTGCCAAGGTGCCGTCGGCGCAGATCTGATCGCCGGCGGAAAGCACCACGATATCATCCCGGACCAGCCGCTGGGCGATCAGCTCCACTGGCACACCGTCCCGGATGACCTTATATTTTTGCGCCGCGACAAGGGTCAGCTTATCCACCGCCCGCTTGGCCCGGAGCTCCTGGAAACAGCCGATGCAGGTATTGACCGCCACCACCACCATAAAGGTCAGATTCAGCGGGGAGGACCCCACCAGCAGCATCAGCGCCGCCATAATGACGAAAACAAGATTAAAATAGGTCAGCAGGTTTTTCTTCAGGATCTGCCACAGGGGCCGCTGGCCTTTTTTGGAAACCTGGTTGGCCCAGCCGTTTACCAGCCGCTGGGCGGCCTGGGCATCGGTCAGACCGGCTTGGGGGTCTGTTTCCAGCACCGCCACAGGCTGCCGGGCGGTGGGCATAGTGACACGGTATTTATCCATGACAGCCGCCCTCCGGCAGGCCGTTGGCCCGGTCGTAGATTACCACCAGACTGCCCTGTTCCACCTGGATCCGGGCAGGAGCGCCGGTGAAGTGATTGCTGACACCCAAAGGAAAACCAGCAGAAAGGGTGCCGTTTTCCAGGGGATATTGGAGGCCCTCCAGGGTAACGCCCCGGGCATCGGGTCCCATGCAGAACACAGAGAGGATGCCGGTGGCAGAGGCGGGAAACGAGAGAGTGCCGTCCTTGACCACGGTGACGATGTGGTCCTTGCCGATCAGGTAGCCCCGGGCACCCCGGTCAGCCAAAAATTGCAGAGTTTGGAAGTTTGCCATGGTATGATCCAACCGGGGACCGTCCAGACTGCCGTACAGCAGGAATCGGTCATAGCCCAGCTCCAAGCCCCGGCGGACAGCCAGCATGGCATCGGTGTCGTCCTTTTCCACAGGGAATACCCGGGCGCTGTCCGGCACGAAGCCCAGAGAATCAAAATCCCCCAGAATACAGTCCGGGGTCAGCCCCAGGGCCTGCACATGGCCGTAGCCGCCGTCTGCAGCGATGATATAGTCGTCAGATCCTATGGGCGCGGCCAAGGCATCGAATGCCGCCGCGCAGAAGATCACACAGGTTGCCATAAGCAAGCTCCTTTCTGTAATAATGGGCAAAAAGCCGCTGTCTTACATTAGACAGCGGCGTATGTAGGGTCAATTTACCGCTGCCGGGATCTGTTTGCGCCAGGTCAGCCCCTTGGGATAGAAGAAGCGGAGCTTCTCCTCTGCGATCTGCATGGTCACTTCCTTGGCTGTCCGCAGCTCGCCGTCCAAATTGATGGGGGTAGGACTGTCGCAGATGATTTTCACACAGTCGGTGCGGATGTGGCGGATCAGCTCCGGGAACTGGGCATAACGGCCATCCTTATACTTGCCGATGACTGCCAGCACCTTCAGCCGGGAGACAGGCTTCACGATCAGCACATCCAAAATGCCGTCGGTAGGGTCTGCGTCGGGCACAGGGTTAAAGCCGCCACCGTAAAATCGGCCGTTGCAGGCACAGATGAGCGTCTGCTTGCCGTCGATCCGTTCCCCGTTGATCTCCACCACATAATGCTCTGAAATGCCTTTGATTACATTGACGGCGGCAGAAACAGCATAGGCCCGAAAGCCGCTGAGCAGGGGCAGCCGCTTATAGTGGGAAACGTCGGTGCCGATCCGGGCGTCCAGGCCCACGGAGCAGATGTTCAGACTCAGATCATCGTTGCAGCGGATCAGATCAAAGGTCTCCTCCTGGCAGTCCAGCAGCCGGTCGATATCCCGGAAGGCATCCGGGTCGTCAAACAGCTTGACAAAATCGTTGCCGCTGCCCCCGGCAAACACGGTGACAGCTGCGTTGGGAAAGCCGGCAGCACCGGCGGCCACCTCGTTGAGGGTGCCGTCCCCGCCACAGGCATACAGCCGCACGGCTTGCCCGGTCCGGGCGGCCTCCCGGGCGATCCGGGTGCAGTCGCCGGGGGCGGCAGATACTTCGATCCGGTAGTCAAGTCCCCGCTGGGTGCAGGCCGTTGTGATGATCTCGGTATAGTAGCTTGTCCGGTCACGGCTGCCTGCCGCAGGGTTGATGATGAACAGGTGGCGCATGGGTCATCCCCTCTTTTTCTGTCGGGTATTGTCGGTAAACATATAGTAGTCGCACTTGATCTTGCCGTTGTAGAACTTCCGCTTTTTGTCAGCCCGGCGGCCAAACCAGTGCTCGAATTCCGGCTCGGAGGTGATGATGAATTTCTTCCAGTCGTTGGCAAATTTCAGGTGGCGGCCTAAGGCACTGTACAGCCGCTGGGCGCTTTGCTGCTCCATCATCCGCTCGCCGTAGGGGGGATTGCACACCAAAATGCCGCTGTCGGTAGGCAGGCTCATTTTTGTGGCATCGCCGTCCTTGAAGGTGACGCAGTCGGCAACGCCGGCCTTCCGGGCGTTGGCAAAGCTCAGGGAAACGCAGGCCGGGTCGCTGTCAGAGCCTAAGATCCGGTAGCTGCCTTTAAATTCCTTGTCCCGGGCTTCGTCCTTGGCCTGCTGCCACAGGGATTTGTCCACCCAGGGGAATTCCTCGGCGGCAAAGTGGCGAGACAGGCCCGGTGCCCGGTTTTTGGCGATGAGGGCGGCTTCAATGGGGATGGTGCCGGAGCCGCAGAAGGGATCCCAGAAAAATTCTCTGCCCCGGTAGCGGGTCAGCTGGACCATGCCTGCGGCCAGGGTCTCGTGGAGGGGGGCATCGTTGCCCACAGCCCGGTAACCCCGCTTGTGCAGGCCCGGTCCGGAGGTGTCCAGGGTCAGAGTCACCAGGTCGTTAAGAATGGTGAAATGGAGCTGGTATTTGATGCCGGTCTCCGGCAGCCAGCTTATACCGTACTTCTCCCCAAGACGGCGGGAGGCGGCCTTTTTGATGATGGCCTGGCAGTCGGATACACTCATAAGCTGGCTGTTCAGACAGTGGCCCTTCACAGGGAACTGGTCATCCCGGCCGATAAAGTCCTCCAGGTTGGTATGGAGCACCCCCTGGAACAGCTCCTCGAAGGTCTTGGCAGTAAACTGGGCCAGCACCACCATGACCCGCTCGCCGGTCCGCAGGCACAGGTTGGCTCTTACTAGGTCGGCGGCAGTACCGGTAAACAGGACCCGGCGGTCCTCCACCCGGACATTTTCCATATTCAGACGGCGCAATTCGTCGCCGGCAAGGCCCTCAAGACCAAACAGGCAGGGGACGATCATTTGCAGTTTTTCCATACGTCACCTCAGGGAATGATTTTTTTGGCTTTCAGATACCGCTCCTCCTCGGAGAAAACACAGCCGCAGTATTTCTGCATATAGAAGCCCAGCTCCCGGGCTTTTTCCTGGCCTGCCTTGAAGTAGGGGCGAAAATCCCGGTACAGGAAGGTCACGCCGTATTGGGCGGCGGCCTCCTCGGCGGTCTGGCGCATGAGCTCGTGGTTTTGGTAGGGGCTGATGAACAGGCTGGAGGTAAAGCTGTCAAAGCCACCCTCCTTTGCCTGCCGGGCCGTTTCAAACAGCCGCATCCGGTAGCATTTGCCGCAGCGACCGGCAATATCCTCTGCCACCTCTCGGATAAAAGGCCGCAGGGCATAGTCGTTCTGCTCGATCAGGGGCAGGTCAATGGTAGGGGCATAGTCCCGCAGGCAGTTGCGCCGGGCCCGGTATTCTGTGAAGGGGTGAATGTTGGGGTTATACCAAAAGCCTGTGACCTCCAGCTTGTCCCCCCGGAGCACCTCGATGCATTGGTTGGCGCAGGGGGCACAGCAGATATGCAGCAATGTTTTCATGGCGTTCTCCAAACGGTAATATTTTCGTAATTATACCATTAAACGACTGCCGTTGCAAGCATTCCCGGGCCGTAAAAGACTGTTCACAGAAAATTTATGGATCGCGGTAGCCTTCGGCATCCTTTGCGCCTGGGGCATGGTATGCTGACAGGGCCTTGACGGCGGGCCCTCCTTTGGAGTATGATGAACAAAAAGGAGGGATCCCCATGGAGGATGGCTACTATATGGATGCGGCCCTGGAGCTGGCAAGGCAGGCGGCGGCCGAGGGAGAAGTGCCTGTGGGCTGTGTGATCGTCCGGGACGGACAGATCGTTGGCCGGGGCCGCAACCGCCGGGAGACGGACAAGACCGCCTTGGGTCATGCAGAGATCGAGGCCATCGCCCAGGCCTGCCGGACCTTGGGGGGCTGGCGGCTGTGGCAATGCACCCTGTATGTGACATTGGAGCCATGCCCCATGTGCGCCGGTGCCATCGTGAATGCCCGGATCCCCCGGGTGGTCTATGGGGCAGCGGACAGCAAAAGCGGCGCCTGCGGCTCGGTGTGCGATCTGTTTTCCATGGAGTTTAACCATCACCCCCAGGTGGTGGCCGGTGTCCGGGAGGCGGAGAGCAAGGCCCTGCTCACGGAATTTTTTCAAACCTTGCGGCAGACCTTGAAAAGCCGGCCCAAATGGCGGCCGGAGCAGGAATAGGATATGGACAGAGAGGGAGCGTTGGCAACAACGCTCCCTTACATTTTCAAAAGGAGGACCTATGGAGCTGGAAAACAAATGCCTGCGGTTTGGGGTGCTGATGATCGGATGTGCCGTGCTGTTTCACTTGGTGGGGGGCAAGGCGCTGGGGGCGTTTGTGGCAGAGCCGGAGGTCATCACGTCGCTGCTGTTTCTGAAAACCGGACGGTATATAACGGAACAGGACATCGTTGAGTCCACCGAGCCCACCCAGCCGGTCCAAACAGCTCCGGCCACCACGCAGCCGCCGACAGAACCTACCACCCCACCCCCAGCTCAGGCGGTCTTTGCCAAAGGGGATGCAAAGCTGGTGGAGGTCAATAACCGCTGCGGCTATTCGGTGGACCTGCAGGCCATGCTGGCCCAGCCCCTTGCCTGGGACCTGACCCAGGAGAGGCCGACAGTGCTGATCCTCCACTCCCACGGCACGGAGAGCTACACCAAAACCGCCGATTATCAGGAGACCTCCCAATATCGCACCCGGGATAACGGCTACAATGTGGTGTCTGTGGGAGACCGGATCGCGGAGCTTTTGGAGGCCGGAGGCATATCCGTGATCCATGACAGGACCACCCACGATTATCCGTCCTACAATGCCTCCTATACCAACGCCAGGAAGGCCATCCAAAAATATTTAAAGGAATACCCCTCCATCTGCATGGTGCTGGATATCCACCGGGATGCGGTGACCCTGTCTGACGGCAGTCAGGCCAGCTACACCGTTTCTGTGGATGGGCAGAAGGCGGCTCAGGTGATGATGGTGGTGGGCACCGATGCCGGCGGCGCAAAGCACCCAAATTGGGAAAGCAACATGGCGCTGGCGGTAAAGCTCCACGCCCAGCTTGAAAAAACGGTTCCCGGAATTTGCCGGCCCATCAGCTTCCGCACCCAGCGGTTTAATCAGGATACCAGCGCCGGGGCCATGCTGATCGAGGTGGGGGCTGCTGGGAATACTCACGACCAGGCTATGCTGGCGGCGGAGCAGGTAGCACGGGGGATCCTGGCTCTGGCCGGCGGCACAGAGCAGACCCTTTACTGACGATTCTTGGGGTAGAACACCACATTGCCACCGCCGTCCACCGTTAAAAGCCAGGTGCTTGCAATATTGGCCTTCTTTTCCCGAAGGGTCTGATCCAGCCAGGCCCGGTCTTTTCCAACGGTTTTTAAATTGTCGCCCAGTAGTCTTCCGTCGGATATGACGGTAATGGGCAGATGCTGGCGTTGGGTTTGGATGCCGGCCTCCCCGGCGGTGGCGGGTCGCTCTGTGGGGAAGGGAAATACGGACAGGTTTCCATTGGTTTCCAAAATGGCATACTGGACGCTGCGCAGATCCAGCACATCCTTTTCCCGAAGGTGGCCGGTCAATTCGTCCAGGGTGATTCGGGCATTACGCAGATTTTGCTGCAGGAGATTGCCGTTTTCGATCAGGATCACCGGCTTGCCGCACAAAAGCGCCCGCAGCCGGAGACTGCGCAGGGTCAATGCGGAGAACAGCCATTCCAGAGCCAGGATTGCGGCAATAGGGATGAGCCCTGCGTGTAAAGGCAGATCGGTGTCCTCCATGGCAATGGTGGCCAGGTTTGCCACCATCATGGTCACCACAAATTCCGATGGCTCAAGCTGCCCGATCTGACGTTTTCCCATGAGCCGGACTCCGATGATCAGCACGATATAGAACAAGACCGTGCGATACAGACTAACAAACAAATCCGCCACCTCTTTTCGGGATAGATTCCCCGAACGGTGGCGGATTATACATGGGCGCGCGTAGCAAAACCGCAGGACGACCTGCGGTTTCGCAACAAGAAAAAAGAGGAAAATGAAAAAAGGGATATGCCAAATCTCTGTACGATACATCCTACAAGAGAATTATGAAGAAATAAAGGGTACAAATTTTAAAAATGTATGAAGTTCATGAAAAAATGAATAGGATACCTTGCCGGATTTGACAAGAAAAGGGAAAATAGGGTATGATGTCCGGGGAGGGATGCAAATGAAGCTGCTGTGTCCGCTGTGCGGAAATGTTTTGGAACAGACAGACCGGGTCTGCCGCTGTGAAAACGGCCATTGCTTTGACGTGGCAAGACAAGGTTATGTAAACCTTTTGCCGGTCCAGCAAAAGCGGTCCCTCCATCCGGGGGATACCCGGGAGCAGGTCCTGAGCCGACGGGCATTTTTGGATGGCGGTTATTATGCGCCCATCGCCGACACCCTCTGCGCTGTGGCACGGGACGCAGGCTGCGTCGGCCCGGTGCTGGATGTAGGCTGTGGCGAGGGCTATTATGGCATCCGTCTTGCCCAGGCGCTGGATGCGCCTCTGGTGGGCTTGGACATCTCCAAGGAGGCGGTCCGCTGTGCAGCCGGTCGCTACAAGCAGGCCCGGTGGCTGTGCGCCTCCGCTGCAAGACTACCGGTGGAAAGCACCAGTGTCGGGGTGGTGACCAGCCTTTTTGCCCTGACCGTGCCGGAGGAATTTCACCGGGTACTGCGGCCGGATGGCCTGTTCATACAGGTGTTGGCGGCTGCGGATCATTTGCTGGGGCTGAAGAGGATCATCTACCCCACGCTGACGGAGAAACCCAAGGATCCCCAACCGGTACTGCCGAACTTCCGGCTGGAGCGGACGGTGCCTGTCCGATTTACCTTTACGGTGGAGGGGGCGCAGGTACAGAATCTTTTGAGCATGACGCCCCATGTCTACCGCATCAGCCGGGAGGGTGCGCGGCGTCTGGCGGCAACGGAGTGCCTGACGGATACAGCAAGCTGTGTCATCAATCTGTACCGCCCGGTTTGACTTTACAACCGGGGCAATTGTTGGTACAATAGGGGCAGGACGAACAGAGGAGCGAAGCCATGCTGGATAAATTGGCGGCGGTAGAAAACCGCTACGAGGAAATTTGTGCCCGGTCAGAGCAACCGGACTTTTATAACGACCCCAAGAAGGCGGCGGCCACCCTGCGGGAGAAAAACGACCTGGAGCCGATCATCGAGGCGTACCGGGCGTACCGACAGGCAGAGCAGGATATGGCCGATGCCCAGGAGCTGATGGCCGACCCGGAGATGCGGGAGCTGTGCCAGCAGACCTTCCAGGAGGCTAAGCAGACAAAGGAAGAACTGTATAAATGCCTGCAGATCCTGCTGCTGCCCAAGGACCCCAATGACGAAAAAAGCGTTATCATGGAGATCCGGGGCGGCGTCGGCGGCGAGGAAAGCGCGTTGTTTGCCCACAGCCTGTTTCGGATGTACTCCATGTACGCGGCCCAGAAGGGCTGGAGCGTGGAGCTGATGAACTATACCGAGACGGAGCTTGGGGGCATTAAGGAAGCGGATTTTGTGATCAACGGACGGGGGGCATATTCCCGGCTGAAGTATGAGTCCGGTGTCCACCGGGTACAGCGGGTACCGGAGACGGAATCCGGTGGCCGGGTCCACACCTCTACCGCCACGGTGGCGGTGCTGCCGGAGATGGAGGAAGTGGACGTGCAGATCAACCCGGCGGATATTGAGATGCAGGTGTACCGGGCATCCGGTGCCGGCGGTCAGCACGTGAACAAGACCAGCTCCGCTGTGCGGCTGATCCACAAGCCCTCGGGTATTGTGGTGGCCTGCCAGGAGGAGCGCAGTCAGCTCCAAAACCGGGAGAAGTGTATGCGGATGCTGGCCTCCAAGCTCTACGAGATCGAGCAGGAGCGGCTGGAATCCCAGGTCACCGGTATGCGCCGCAGTCAAGTGGGGACCGGTATGCGGAACGAGCGCATCCGTACCTATAATTTCCCCCAGGGCCGGGTGACGGATCACCGGATCGGCCTGACCCTGTATAAGATCGACCAGGTCATGGACGGGGCCATCGACGAGATCGTGGACGCCCTGGCAACGGCAGACCAGGCAGAGAAACTAAAGAATGCACAATGAGGTCCAGTATGGAATTTTTTACAACGTCTCCCGCGGAAACGGAAGCGGTGGGACAGGCCGTGGGGGCGGTGCTGAAGCCTGGCACGGTCCTGGCCTACGAGGGTGACCTGGGCGCCGGCAAGACGGCCTTTACCCGGGGACTTGCCCGGGGACTGGGAGCTACCGAGTCGGTGACCAGTCCTACCTATACCATCGTCAATGAATATCTGTCCGGAAGGATACCCCTGTTCCATTTTGATATGTACCGGCTGTCCTGCGCCGATGACCTGTGGGATATTGGCTGGGAGGACTACTTGGAACGGGGCGGCGTATGCGCCGTGGAGTGGAGCGAGAATGTGGCCGAGGCCATGGAGGGGGCGATCCGGGTGCGGATCGAAAAGACCGGTCCGGAGACCCGGCGCATTACCGTTGAAGGAGGGGATGAGCTTGCTGCTGTTAGCCTTTGAGACTTCGGCCAAGGCCGCATCTGTTGCCTTGCTCCAGGACGGCAGGCTTTTGGGCGAGAGCTACCAAAATACAGGGCTGACCCACAGTCAGACGGTGATGGTCATGGCCCAGGAGCTGCTGAAAAGCTGCGGCTACACTCCCCAGGATGTGGAGGCGGTGGCGGTGGCAGCCGGCCCTGGCAGCTTCACCGGTGTACGCATCGGTGTGGCGGCGGCCAAGGGCTTTGCCTGGGGCAGTCAGATCGGCTGCTACGGTGTGTCCACCCTGGAGGCCATGGCCCGGAATTTGGGGGCATGGCAGGGCACGGTGGCCTGCGTTATGGATGCCCGGCGGAGTCAGGTGTATAACGCCCTGTTCCAGGCCCAAGGCGGCGTGTTGACCCGTCTGTGCGAGGACCGGGCCGTTTCCCTGGAGGAGCTGGGCGCAGAGCTGAAAAATATCCCGGGACCGGTATTTTTAGTTGGCGACGGCAGCAGTGTGTGCTATAATACCTTACAGGAGGGCCTGCCGTCACTGGTACTGCCACCGGAGCATCGGATGCACCAGCGGGCTGCCGGTGTGGCTTTGGCCGCATACCAAAGGATCCTTGCGGGGGAGGCCGGCGACGGTGCCGCGCTGACACCGAACTATTTAAGACTTTCCCAGGCGGAGCGGGAGCGTCTGGCCCGGGAACAGAGATAAAGGAGATAGAAAAATGGGCAATGTATATGTTTTGGACCATCCTCTGATCCAGCACAAGCTGGCGATCCTGCGCAGCAAGAACACAAGCGTGAAGGAGTTCCGTGAGCTGATCGGCGAGATCTCCGGGCTGATGTGCTACGAGGCCACCCGGAACCTGCCTACCAAGGAGGTGGAGGTTCAGACCCCTGTGGCAGTGGCTAAGTGCCGCCGGCTGGCCGGCAAGAAGCTGGCCATCATCCCGATCCTCCGTGCCGGCCTGGGCATGGTGGAAGCCATGGTGGACCTGATCCCTTCGGCCAAGATCGGTCACATCGGCCTGTACCGGGATCCCGAGACCCATATGCCCGTGGAATATTACTGCAAGCTGCCGGAGGACATCGGCAACCGCCAGGTGTTCGTGGTGGATCCCATGCTGGCCACCGGCGGCAGTGCTGTGGCAGCCATCAACTTCCTGAAGGAGCACGGCTGCAGGAATATCATTATGATGTACATTATCGGCTGCCCCGAGGGCGTTAAGGCTGTCCAGGAGGCCCACCCCGATGTGGATATCTATTTGGCCGCCCAGGATGAAAAGCTCAACGAGCACGCCTATATCGTGCCCGGCCTGGGCGATGCAGGCGACCGGATCTTCGGCACAAGGTAAGCATAAAGCGAGAAGCCCCGGCAGGGATCATCCCTGCCGGGGCAATATGTTTGGTCAGGCGGGTGTATCGCCGGGAGGCGTGGTCAGATATTCCTCGGCCATGGCATCGGCATAGTTCCATTCGCGGAAATCCTCGATGGGGTCATAGGACCGGCACAGGGCATCTCTGGCATCCCAGCGGACCTGGATATCCGTGGTCTCCCGGTAGAGCCGGGCAATGGAGGGAACGGCACCGCTGCTGAGGGTGGACAGGTACTGGACATCCACAGTCTCCATCTGTCCGGACAGGTAGGCCTCGGTGTTGTAGGTAGCGACCAGGGTATCCACATCCACCCACACCGTCACCGCGCCCAAAAGCAGAGCGGTAATGACCACAAATTTCATGTAGGGCAGCCTGGGGACAAACAGCCACACCATCACCACCAGATTTACGATGGCCAAGAACAGCATGATGATCTGGGTAAGCACCCGCAGCCGGGTCAGTCCGTAGGTGCCGATGTACAGGTACATTTTCGCACTGGCGGAGACCACCAAAAACAGGGTGGTCAGGCCGATGAACAGGCACAGCAGCTTGGTCATCACCGGCAGGCCTTTTTTCTGCCGGACCAGGAAGGTGGCCAGGGCGATGATCGCCAGGTTGATCCCGCACAGGACGGCCATCTCAAAGAAGCCCTGCCGGGCATATTCTGCGGTGGAGTAGCCCTCCGGCAGGATCCCGGCAAAGCCGCCCACAAAGTAGGCAAGCTGGCTCACCAGGTAGAGGAGATACACCGCACCGATGGCGCAAAGGACGGTGTTGACGGTGATGGGGTTCAGCTTTTTCCGCTGCCTGGGGGGAGCGGCTTCCTGCCGGGGGGCGTGGTGCAGGGCAACGCCCCGGACGTAGAACAGCAGGACCAGGAAGAATCCCAGCAATACCGTGATGAACAGCTCCCAGAACCGCAGGTCCGGCAGCTTGCTCAGAAGACCGCTGAAGGCGGCATCGGCCCGGCTTAAAAGGGTCACGACGATGGCGGCCAGGGGCAGAGCTACGCACAGGCCCAAAATGAAGGACCAGCCCTTCCGACCGGCGGCACCGCCGTTGCGGATCGCGTGGAACAGACCGCCCACGGCATGGGGCAGCTTGCCGAAGCCCAGGGTGAAAAAGGTAGTGGGCGCATCCCAAAGACTGTGGAACCGGCCCGGATCCCGGCGATTCCGACGGGTCAGCAAACACAGGCCCAGGTTATTGCCAAACAGCAAAAACAGGACCATGACAAATTTCACAAGTCCGTCGGAGGACCGGCCAAAGGCCGCGGTAATGGCAAGGCACAGCACCAGGATCAGAATGCTGTAGACGGTGGGCTTTTCCCTGCAGCAGAACAGATACACGGCGGTCAGGAGGGTGGACAGCCCCCCAAAGATCGCAAACCCCAGGGAAAAGCCGCCGAAGAGTATGCTGTTGCACAGGCCAAAGCCGCACAGGGCTATCAGAAGGCCGTATATCAGCTCCCGCTTGCCGGTGGGGAAGGAAATGCCTCTGGGCTTAGATGGGGTAATGGGTGTTTCGGGATTCATTGGGATTCCTCCTTTTCAAAGGATAGCAGATCGCCGGGCTGGCAGTCCAGTACCTTGCAGATCTCGTTGAGGGTGCTCAACCGGATGGCCTTGGCCTTTCCGGTCTTCAGAATGGACAGGTTGGCGGGGGTGATGTCGATCTTCTGAGCCAGCTCCAGGGAGGACATTTTTCGCTTTGCAAGCATTACATCCAAATTTACAATGATAGCCATAGCGATCCCCCTTATACCGTCAGATCGTTTTCTTCCCGGATGGCCACGGCGGCATCCATCACGCTGGCCACCACACTGACCACCAGGCACAAAAAGCCCATGACGATGGTCATAAAAACCAAGGGATAATAGAAGAAGGTGGCAGGCAGGCAGAACAGCGCCGTCAGACCGCAGCACCAGCAGATGGCGCGGATCCTGCGGACATTGGGCCGGGTAAAGACCTCCTGCCGGAGGATGCTTTGCAGCAGCCGGTCCATGTTCCAAAGGGCCACGGCAACCACAACGGCGCAGCAGTAAAAGGCGATCAGGATCGCCAGTCGCTCCTGGCTGAGGAGTTGCCGGAATTGGCAGTACCAGTCCAGCAGGGCCGGGAGCGCAAAGAGCAGCGCAAAGACCACCAGGGCGACAGTCCGGTTGAACCACAGGGTCACAGCGGCAGAGCGATAGGGATTTTTCAAGACAGACCCCTCCTTTCGTGGGGACATCATAACATGGGAATTATCGTTTGTCAATAATTATTTATTAAAATACAACGATAATAGAAAAAGCTACCAGGGGGAAAGGACCTCGGGGCTTTGCTGGTTGTTTACCCGCGGGGATCGGGGGGGGTGCCG